>WLNQ01000001.1 GCA_009699705.1 Actinomycetota bacterium
ATTGTTACGACACCAAAACACAAAAGTGCAACAAGCAAAACTCGGGTTGCTCCAAGATCTCCAACAAATAGATCAACAATCCCAGCAACTAATACCAATATGGTGAGTTCGACTGAGTGATAAGCGCGGTGAAACGGAAAGAACTTCGCAATCGAGCGCAGGTTGCGAAGCCCAGTGTTCGCTGGCACGCCAACCGCTGCCTTATCGACGAGTTTCGGTAGGTCGTTATAGGCCCGCGACACATGCACCATGTCATTCAAAGCCTTGTTATACAAAATAATGACGGAGAGCAACGCACCCAAGAAAGGCCAAATTGAATCCAGCCACCCCTCGTTAGGGAACCCGGCTGCACGTAGACCTAATGCGATTGGGATCAAGCCTTCGGTTGTGTAATGGCCAACTCGATCTATGAACACACCCATCGGTGACGACTTGCGACGCCAGCGTGCAACTTCACCATCGCAGCAGTCCCAGAGCATTTGCATCTGCCCTAAGAACACCGCCAGCAGTGGACCCCAGATTCCTGGAATCAAGAGAGCAAACGCGGCCGAAGCGCCCGTAGCCACCATGAGCCAGGTGACTTGGTTGGCCGTAATTGGGGTCTTCAGCAACTGCTTGGTCAGATACGGCGAGATATCACGTAGATACACATCCGCAACCCAATGTTCTGAGTTTGTGCGACCCCGAATAGCTGGGGGCTGGCAGACCTCGCGGATCTCAGCAATGGTTGGGCGTGCTGGGCGCTCGAGATCGGTCACGTCGTTACGATAGGACACTCGTACTCATCAGCTCTACGACCACTCCGGAGATCACCACATGAATACCCAAGCAGTGATCTTGGCGGCCGGCATGGGAACACGTCTGGGCAAACCATGGCCCAAGCCGCTCACTCCCCTAGCCGATGGTCGAACCATCATGGGCCAGCAGATGGATAACCTTCAGCGGGCCTTCGGCGACGATCTACGGGTACTCACCGTGGTGGGATTCAAACTCGACATGATCCTCGAGGCCTTCCCTAACGTGAGCTACGCATACAACGAGAACTTTGATCAGACCAACACCAACCGCAGTCTGCTCAAGGCCCTGCGTTTGGCCTCCGACGGTGGAGTTCTTTGGCTCAATGGCGATGTGGTCTTTGACCCTGAAGTTCTTGAGCGCTGCAAGCCGATGATGGCTGGCGGCCAGTCGTTCGTATGCGTGAACACCTCGGCTGTGGCTGAGGAGGAAGTCAAGTACACCGTTGATGCTGATGGCTTCATCGATGCCCTCTCCAAGACTGTGAACCCTGCGCTCGGCGAAGCAGTGGGTATTAACTACATCTGCGAGAGCGACCGAGCGACGTTCATTCGAGGGCTTGAATCCTGCGACGATGGCGACTACTTCGAACGAGGGCTAGAGATCGCGATCGATAGAGATGGCCTCAATGTCATGCCATTGGACATCACTGATTTATTTGCAGTCGAAGTTGACTTCGAAGAAGACCTGTCTCGCGCTAATCAATATCTCTAACGAGTGCTGAAGATTCTAACGATTGACGCTTTCAAATAGCTGCTCCCATTGATCCAAGATGCGTTCTCGTTCATAAGCCAACATATGCTCTCGTCCTTGGCGACCCAGACGGGCTCGCAATTCGTCATTCTCGGCAAGTTCACATAGCCCGCTAGCCAGGGCAGCAGCATCTCCTCGATTCACGAGTAATCCGCATCTGCCCTCGTCTAGGAGTTCACGCACTCCAGCTGAGCAATCGCTGGCAACTGCAGGCACTCCAATTGCTAATGCCTCCATGAGAACTAGCGGCAAACCTTCGATCAGCGAGGGAACCGCGAGTATTCCTGTTTCTTTGAGAGCGACATAGGGATCTGCCACCGGCGCCAGCAACTGCACTCTTGGTAAGTCGGTCATTGCTGCTTGGATCTGCACATCATGAGGTCCAGAACCGATGATGTTGAGGTTCCAATCACCTAGCCGACCTTGCTCGCAAATAATCCGCCAAGCCTGCATCAGCGTCATCGGTGCCTTCTCAGCCGACAGCCGCCCAAGATAGGTGACGGTTCGAGATTGAGGATTTGCAACCTCACTAGGCCATTGAGCTAGTGGATTGGGTAGCCAAGACGCATTATTGAGTCCTGCTTGCGTGAATCTCATTGCATCAACTGACGTGAGCGCAAGAAATTGATCAACATCGCGATAAGCGCGCAAAATGCGATCTAGATCTTTTCCAAAGGCAGCGGCTTCAATAGAAGAGTGAAATTGCCCAATAGTTCGCCAACCCACAAGATCACAATCAAGGGCATGTTCCATCGCCCAGACTTGGGCCGTCACGAGGATGCCGGGTTCCCCTGCATCAAGAATCGCTTGCAGCTTCCGCAGTGCTCCGGCCCGCAAGCTGTCAAGTTCCGCGCCTGCTTGTTTGGGATAGGGAGTTTCTAAGAGTCGCTCGACTTGATATGTGCTCGCCACGTGGGCTGTGCGTTCTCCCAGCGGCTCAACTCCCACGATCGTGACGTCATATCCGCGAGAAGCCAAGCCACCCGCTAACACTTGAACCACGCGTTGGGCTCCGCCAAGTTCATCAATGTTGTTCGCGAGTAACACAACGCGCTTACTCATTACACACCCACCATTGCTGACCAAATTCGCTTTGCAGCTTCACCAGAAGTTTGTCCGGCGAGTGCAGCAAAACTTGCACTGCGCTCATTGAACGACGAAAGAGTATCCCGATCTTTGATCCACTCATGAAGAAGCGGTAGTACATCGCTGACACTCTCGACTACCGGACCAGGTAAGACGCTCATCAGATCTACATACGTGCCTCGGCGACGAACCACATCAACTCGATGCGGCTCGAGCGCAATGATTGGACGCTGGAGTCGACCAAATTCCAGGGTCAATACCGACCAGTCGGTGACGAGAAGGTCAGCAACAGCAAGCCACTTGGCTACGTTTTCAGTAACTTGCGAAATCCCATCGGGTAATTGCAGACGACTGCCATCGTCGGTGACAGCAAAAAGTTGAATAGTGTCGCGAAATGAGTCCGCCAATACCGTGAGGTCTGGCACTGATTGAGCAGTGAAAAAAGTCAGGACTACGACAGGTCGATCCTGATCGAGCGTGAGTTGGGATTTGGTGTGTGGCTCAGATGCAGCCGCAATCACCGCGTCGCCAAAGACACTGGCTTGGACGACCTCTCCGACGAATGCCGTGGATGACCGCAGTATTTGTTCGTTCAGTGGAGATGCGACACAAGCAAGATCCCAGCGGCCAACCTGTGACCACGCTGGGCGCCGTTCCGATGTGGGCTGCAAAACCCAATCTGGGTTATCTCTACCCACGCGCAAGAGCGGCATCGAACATGCTGCCACCACCATTATTTGACCTTCGCGCTTGGGCAACCGATTGCGGAAGACTTCATTGACTACGAGCCAGCGAGCACGACCCAGGTGCCAGGCATGAGTGAATGAATGACGATTTCTTGCTGCTACCCAGTGTTGATGAACCTTAGGGTGTTCGACTCGCCATTGAGTTGCCAGCGCCGGCAATTCAGTGTCAATCGCTCGACCGCCCTCCACATCGAAGAGCACCTCATTTTTCAGCGGCATCAGCTTCGCGAAATGAAATGCCAAAGCCGGCAGATTCTTAAAAGGTGAGCCTTTGGCATTCTTTGCATTAGGCATCTTTCGAAGTTTTGGTGCAATGACTTCTTGCGCAATCGTGACGATTATTTTGGCTTCAATTAAAGCACTGATCTGAATGCGCGCTGCGCCCTTGACTAACTCGTCTAGCAATGCCGTCTGAGCACTCAACCATTCACGCCGGAACAACACATGCGTTGAAGGTATTTCACCACTGTGTGCGTTAAGTTTGCTGAGTTCTTCAACACTCACCGTGGTGGGCAACAAATGAGGACGTACTGCGCCTACTGCGACATCAGCACCATTTTGCTCAGCGGCCAGTAATAAGTTCTTCACGATATGCCGTTCGAGGACGACATACTCAGGGGCGAAAAGCACCCAGGCGCCACCTGCTGCATTGAATTCTGCAACTACTTCAAATCTTCGCAGCGTTTGATTCGCGAACAACCCATCAAGATCACCGCCAGAAGTGACGATGATGCTGACATCTGGATTCGCGTTCATGCCTGCACACGACTATCAACAACAAAGGAAACTAGTTCCTTAGCCCTCGAGTCAAAGCTGTGTTCCTGCGCAATTTTCTTTGCAAAGATTAATCGTTCTTCATAACTTGGAAATGCTGATCCGAGATCATTAGCAATGTGAGCAAGTTCGTCAACGGATCCATACGTTCGAACAACGCCTCCAAACACTTCTTCCAGACCTAACGCTCGATCAGAGATCACGCGGGTCGCCGTTGCTGTGGCATCAAACAGTCGATTTGAAAGAAAACCGGTTTCTGCCATGTACTCGTGATGGTCATTCAATACCAGCCGAGCACTTGCATAGGCGGTGGGAAGCTCCGCATTGGCCAAGAATTCAGCGCGAATCTGTTGACCTTCAACATACTCTTGCCAGCCCACGCCATACAGTGACAATTCAAGGTGAGCGGCGATCGCATCTTGAACAATCGGGCGAAAGACACCGCGAGTTGAGCCGACGAAAAGCACGGCATCTCCGCTGTCGGAAACACCAGCTTTTGGCGAAAATCTCGCGGGGTTCGTCGCCTGCAAAAGTGGTCGCACATCAACGAAATCAGGTTTCCAGTAATTACTGGCAACAAAGACAACGTCGTACCGTTCTGCTTCTTGCCTGGTCACCAACTCTGGGTGGGAAATAACCCAAAGAATCCAGATGGAATTCTTTTTTGAACGATTCGGTTTCACTTCCGTCAGCCCACGAAGCACAACTACGACGTCATCATTCTCACGTTCCAGCGCATGCGCGTTTTGTCGAGAAGTAGTGCTTGCGTCTTGTCCCTGTCTACGCAACGCATCAACAAGATCTCTCGCAAACCAGGTGTCACCCCACTGTTCTCCAGCTTTTCCGCCAGGAGCTGATGTCAAAATGGTCCATCTCAACTTGCGTCGCCCAAAGAGTTTCATCGCTTCACCCCGCGGAGAAAACCCAGCCCCCAGGCTCCGTGCATGGTTGCAAACACTGTTGGTAGCCACAGGGCAGCGCGTATTGGCAGCGATGGCTTACTCGCGACTGTCATCAGACACGCGAAGATGTTGGCGAGTAGGTAACCGATCGGCATTGCAAATCCCAAAATTGCGAGCCAGCTGAGGCCGCCGACCACGCCAATCCCACCCACAACTAACCCTGCAATAAGAAGCAGGGCTGCAACCGGGGCTGCCAGATAACGCAGTGACAAAGTTTCGGGGTGCCTGCGAGCAACTTCGCGACGCCAACGGCCGTAATCGTGATACTGGCGTGCGAGCGCGGCAACTGTTGGGCGAGGCCGATACTCAACCTGCATAGTTGGCGTGAACCACACAGTTCCACCCGTTTGCCGGATCCGAAAATTCATCTCCCAATCTTGCGCACGTTCCATAGTTTCGTCATACCCCTGGACCCGGGCTAAAGCATCGGCTCGAAAACATCCCAGATAGACCGTGAGAGCAGGCCCCGCCTGACCGCCAACGTGGAAGGCCGCTCCGCCAACACCGAATTTGGAAGTCATTGCACGAGCAACCGCTTCTTCAAACGGGCTCGTTCCTGTGGCGGCCATGATTCCGCCAACATTGTCAGCCCCTGTTTCGCGAAGAGTTGACACACCGCAGGTCACATAATCGGTCGGAATCATTGCGTGTCCATCAACTCGCACGACAACGTCTCCCGTCGCGCGAGCAATCGCAAAGTTGAGGCCTGCCGGAGTTTTACCCGTGGGGTTAGCCACCACAATGACATTTCCATGCAGCACGGAAAGCGCATCAGCAACTTCTCGTGTTCGATCCTTTGACGGACCTACAGCCATCACGATTTCAAGTTCACCTTGATAATCCTGTTTTAAAATCTGAGCAACAGCCACTTCAAGATGCCGCTCTTCATTCAGCACCGGCATGATCACGCTGACGCGTGGCAAGGTCGGCAGTGGAGCTTGGGTCATGCACGCGTCCCAAACACTTCGTGCTGAATTCGCCCTTCGAACGTCTTGGCTGTTTTCGTTAAGAAGTGCTCTTCATTTGGAGTAGCTGTGTGACCCTCACCGCGGCGCTCATATAGGTAGCCCAGTCCATGAGTTCGGTAGATCGTTCCACCCGTGGCCTGCACTCGTTCAATCAGTGCACGATCAACCGACTTGGGAACCGGGCGCCAGCCACCAAGTGCGTCAAGATCCGAACGTGAAATCAACAAAGTGCCACCTGCAACAAAAGGTGCGTAAGTTTCGGCCGGGTATTCGGGTCGAAACGCGGTGGTGTCGGCGGATTCGACGTAGATCCAGTCCAGTGCTTTGCCCACCATCGTTGCCCCAGAATACATTCTCGCGAGAACCAGATCCCAAACATGTTCTGCACCGTAGAAGTCATCGTCATCCATCTTGGTGATGAGTTCACCATCAGCCTTTTCGCTTAAAAGCTGCAAAGCCGCACCGAACGGTAGGTCACTCGGAATCTTCACAATTTTAAGATCATGTGCAATCGCATCGAAACGTGAATGTTCAACTTCAACGCCATGGAGTCCAATAACAATCTGCAAATTTGGATACGCCAACCGGGCAAGCTGCTGGACCGCTTGGTCAATGAAACGTTCACGGTGCGTGGCAAGCACGACCGAGACGGTAGGCCAAGCGCTCAAGGCCGCAGCGGGTGAATAAGCACGAAGTGCGTGGCGACGGGTGTGAATAGATCGCACCTGCCAGGCCAGATCGTCAGTTGGGAAGTCGCCAGAAGCAACAATGATGCCGCAGGCTTCTAACTGTGTGCGCCAGCGCGCCGGCAAGTCGAGTTGGGTTTGTACTGCGCCTACCGTTTGAAGATCTCCAACATCACTCGCCGATAGATCGTTTTCGGTTTTGAGATCGACTCCCTCGCCCTCGATCACGAGTGCACCTGCTTGAACCGAGGCAAGCCCAACGTTCCATGGCCCGGTAGAAAGTCGACCGATCGGGCGATGTACCAGAGGATTCACAAAGACTTCGTGTTCAACACCATTGACAACCCATACTGGGCGGTCTTCATCAATGATCACCGTTCGTGACCGCTCAATTGAGTCCAGTGACACTTCGGATGAAGTAATCAACGTGTCGCTTCTTCGCAAATGAACATGCGCGTTGTCCGTGGGCAGCACCACATCGCTGAGATCTGCCACGAGTGAAGCGGCGCTCATTGGCAGCCCCGGGCCAAAGGTGAACATCGAGCCATGACTCAGGCTGACCATCGGCTGCAGCACCCTCAGCGCAGCTGCCACCAACAGGCCTGGATCGGCTGGCGCTGCGACAACAAGCTCGAGCAAGACTCCTTCGCCATGGTTGTGGAGCCACAGGGATTTGATGCCAGACATCTTGGGCGTTCCTGTCCACCCCAATGGAGGTTGCCAAGACTTCAGTCGCACATCGATCCGAGTAATTTCAGGACCGCCGACAATTTTCACAGCGAGCTGAGCAAGCGCTGCTACGTTGGGACCCTTGATCAGCCAGGAATGCGGCTTCATTTTTATGGTGATTCCCTCGGGGAGTCCCGGAATCGGTCCACGCTTGATTTTTCGGCTTTGATCTCGGAAGGCTGCTTGGGGATTGCTCACAGTGGTAAGCGTAGAGGTGAGCCAGGCTCGATCCCCGGTAGCCTTGCGGGATGACACTTCGACTCTCCGTTATTGGCACCGGCTATCTAGGAGCCACTCACGCGGCCTGCATGGCGGAACTGGGCTTTGAGGTCATCGGAGTCGACGTCGATCCGGATAAAGTTGCGATCCTGCAGGGCGGGCATGTCCCCTTCTACGAGCCCGGGCTAGATGAGGTACTCGATCGAAATATCAAGGCCGGGCGCTTGCGGTTCTCTACCTCAATTCAGGAAGCCGCCGAGTTCGCTGATGTGCACTTCATCTGCGTAGGCACCCCACAACTTGCTGGTGCCCAGCGCGCCGATATGACTCAGGTTTTTGGCTCCATTGCAGCGCTGGCCCCCTACCTCAAGCCAAATGACCTCGTGGTCGGTAAATCAACCGTGCCCGTCGGCACCGCGCACGAGATTTCTGAACGGCTGAATGCCGCCGCACCTGCCGGAGTTGAAGTCGCATGGAACCCGGAGTTTTTGCGTGAAGGTTTTGCCGTCGAAGACACCTTGCGCCCCGACCGATTGGTGGTCGGTGTGCGTAGCCAGCGAGCAGAAGACATTTTACGAGAGGTCTATGCGCCTCTGCT
Source organism: Actinomycetota bacterium (assembly GCA_009699705.1). Taxonomy (GTDB): domain Bacteria; phylum Actinomycetota; class Actinomycetes; order S36-B12; family S36-B12; genus UBA11398. Next base: position 8,317 of record WLNQ01000001.1, read on the forward strand.
CGCGATAAATACTCCCTTCTTAGTAACCGACTTTCCTACTGCCGAGTTGGTTAAGGTCGCGGCGAACTCGTTCCTAGCCACGAAAATCTCGTTCATCAATGCGATGGCTGAAGTCTGTGAAGCCGCCGGCGCCGACGTCACTCAACTAGCTGAAGCGATTGGTTACGACCCTCGGATCGGCAATCGCTTCCTTTCGGCTGGACTTGGCTTTGGTGGTGGGTGCTTACCGAAAGACATCCGAGCATTCATGGCACGTGCCGGCGAGCTTGGCGCCGATGAAGCATTGATGTTCTTGCGCGAAGTTGACCAAATCAATCTTCGTCGACGGTCACACATGGTGGATCTCGCTCGTAAAACCCTGAGCGGAGAATTCGTCGGTAAATCCGTAACGGTGCTAGGTGCCGCCTTTAAGCCAAACAGCGATGACGTTCGCGATTCGCCATCCTTGGATGTTGCGGTAGCCGTGAGTAATGCGGGCGCAAAGGTGAAGGTCCATGATCCCAAGGCGTTGGAGAATGCCGCACGCGTCTACCCAAATATGCACTACGAACAAGACGTGATGAGAGCTCTTGAAGGCGCTGATCTCATCATTCACGGCACTGAATGGACGCAGTACCTTGAGCTTGATCCGGTTGCCGTCGCAAAGGTAGTGAATACCCGCCATGTGATCGATGGGCGCAACGTACTTGACCCACAAGCATGGCGCGCTGCGGGCTTTACCTATCGCGCGCTAGGCCGACCAACCGCATAGCTGACCCAGCTAAAACCGGTCATGGTGGGATGACTTGCGTCTTTGCAACAACAATTCACCACTCTCGCACGCACGTCGGACTTGGTGTATCCCGTTTATGGGTCAAGTGGAACAGCAGTGTCAGCATTCTTAGGTGCGCGCAGTTTAAAAATTCCGGACACACGAATACAGCGATGCGCTCACACGTTTTCGGGAGGACTACTGCCACAATTTGCCTCAAGCCCAGGCGGATTTCGTTTGGGCATCACTCTGAAAGGGCGCACAATGTTTAATGACAATGGTCATTTCCTGCTAGGCCTGCTTGAATTCTTCCTCTTCTTTGCCTGGGTCATGTGCTTGTTCTGGGTACTCAGCGATGTGTTCCGCAGCAAAGACTTGGGCGGCGGCGCCAAGACAATTTGGGTGCTGTTTGTCATCGTGATTCCATGGCTTGGCATTCTCGTTTACGTCATCGCTCGCGGAAATGGCATGCAGGCACGTGCAATTGAGCAGCAGAAGGAAGTACATGCAGCTCAGGCGGCATATCTGAAATCTATGACTGGCAATTCGACCGACGAAATCACGTCAGCTAAGACGCTGCTTGATAGCGGTGCAATTACCCAAGCTGAATTCGATCAAATTAAGACGAAGGTTCTCGCTTCTTAATTTTGCTGAGAACTGGGGCCGCACGAGTAATCGTGAGGCCCCAGTTTTTTTTATGTTCGATAGGTGATGTCCACTCAGTAGCGTGCGGCATTCTCCCGCTTCGAGATCGGGGATTTCTGAACATTGCGATCAATGCGGCGGATTGCCACATAACGGGCATCCTCTTATCCAAATTCCGCTACTTCTGCTGCATTCTGAGAACTGAACAATTACCATGCAAACACAGCGCCACCGTCGAATGGGGTTCACCATGCCTGCTGAAGTAGAGACTGTCGAAGATTTCCAACTCCGGGCACGCACATGGCTGGCTGAGAACATGCCCAAGGCCGGCAGCCTGCCTATCCGCGAAGGTATCGATCCTGAAGAACAAGTGTGGCTCGATGCGCGCGACCTACAAAAGAAGCTCTTCGCCGGTGGTTTTGCGGGAATCTGTTTCCCTAAGGAATATGGCGGGCAAGGACTCACCCGTCCGCATCAAGCCGCTTTCAATCAGGAATCCGCTGATTACGAAATGCCCGTTGTCCTCAACGTCCCTTCCCTCGCAATTTGCTCAGCGATGCTTTTAGATATGGGGTCTGAAGACCAAAAGCAAAAGTACATTCGCGGGGCTATTTCTGGTGAATTGGTTCTCTGCCAATTTCTCTCAGAACCTAGCGGCGGTTCAGACTTGGCCGGCTTACTCACGCGCGCTCAACGCGACGGTGATACCTACATTATTAACGGACAAAAATGTTGGAGCACCAACGCTTTCGCAGCTGACTTCGCAACCTGTTTAGTTCGCACAGATTGGGACGCACCAAAGCATCGTGGACTATCAATGATCATCGTCCCCGTTCACGATCCAGCCACCCACTTGCAACGAGTGCAGATGGTCAATGGGTCGCGTGAATTCTGCGAGGAATTCTTTACTGACCTCGTTGTGCCTGCAGAGAATCTTGTCGGGGTCGAAAATGACGGATGGACAGTTGGCCAACGTCAATTGTTCTTTGAGCGCCAAGCAGTCGGTGGTGGCTCCGCATACACCAGTGGAAACGCCCGAGCACGTAACACTGGGCATGATGCGATCACACCGGCCAGTCTTGCAACTCGAGTTGGCAAGAACTCTGATTCAGCAGTTCGTGAACTCGTTGGTTGGTCACACGCCAATGACGTCGTCAATACTCAGGTGATTAAGCGGGTGACGGTGGGTATGACTTCTGGGGAATATCCAGCTCATGCAAGTTCCATTATGCGACTCACTGGCGCGGAAACAAACCAACTTCGAAACGACATCATGTTCGAAATAGCCGGAGAAGAAGCAGTCGTAGCCGATCTCAATGACCAAGCGGTTTTGCGGCAAACCGGCGTTGCATATTTGATGCGTCAGGCCGGCAGCCTTGGTGGTGGCTCCACTGAGATGAGTCGCAACATGATTTCCGAGCGCGTGCTCATGATGCCTCGTGAACTAGCTGCAGATCGAGATGTTCCCTTCCGAGATGTTCGTAGAGGACGCTAAACACCGCCTGCAAAGTTCCAAACTGGAATTGAGCTGCGTTCTGCTAGATATCTGACAGTCGTGGAACGACCCGTGACGTAAAGCGTTCAACCCAATCGGCAGGGTCAGGTCCTGGCGGGGAAACCCACACTTGGTCAACACCCATTGCCGAATATTTCTCCATCTGGCTCAGGAACTGATCGACGTCCGGCTCGTGCCCGGGAGCACCACTTGTGATCGTTTTATGAACTGTGGCCGGGTCTCGCCCTAGATCTTCACAATGTTGATGAAGCACATTTATCTTGTGCTGGATCACTTCGGGATCTGTACCAAACAGGTTGCATGCGTCGGCGTACTGAGCCACGAGGCGCAGAGTTTTTTTCTCGCCGCCTCCGCCGATCAAGATTGGCGGACGGGGCTGCTGAATCGGGCGAGGTACACATATCGTTTCAGCTAACTGATAGTGAACTCCGTTGTAAGGACCCTCGTCATCGCTCCACATCTGTAAGCAGATTTGCAAGGCTTCTTCGAGTCGCTCGAATCGCTCTGAAATTGGTGGAAACTCCACACCCAGGCCACGATGCTCACGCTCGTACCAAGCTGCACCAATACCCAGCTGGGCGCGGCCTTGGGAAAGCACATCAAGGGTGGCCACCGTTTTTGCTAATAATCCGGGCTGCCGGTAGGTCACTCCGGTAACGAGTAAACCCAAGGTAATGCGGCTGGTGTGTGCGGCCAGGAAACCTAAAGTTGTGTAACCCTCAAGCATCGGATCATGAGCTGTGGCGAGCTGTTCCATCTGAAACCAATGATCCATCACGGTGAATACCGAGCAGCCACCTTCTTCTGCTGCGCGAGCCGTGGCCGCAATAGTGGGCGCAATAGCCTGCGGGCCACCTGGCAAAGTGAAATTCGGGTAATGAATCGCAAGTCTCATAATTCAAGACTAGTTTCCCAAGCCAATGTTCAGCGGATTATTAAATAATTTGGCAGGCGTCAATTTCCCGGCACACACTCAGCCTCGTGTTTCTGAGTTGGCCCAGGACGCGCGAGTGGCTTCCCCTTGGATTATCGACATGTGGGCGCATCTGCCTATCTCAGCGGGTCACCCTGTATTTCCTCAAAGCGACTGGCCTATAGCGTCGGGCTCACCGCGCCATCGAGCCAGTCTTCTCCACGAAATTCATCGGAGAATGTGGCCAACAAGTTGATGCGTGCGCTTGGACATCACCGGACGGATCTCTCGTGTCCCGGCATTACTCAGCCTTGCTGAGCCGCACTTCTTCATTAGCGGTGACTAGCTTCATTGATCTAGCTTCCGGTTTCCTTTTGGATTGCGGCTTGCAAACTGTCACACGCCTGCTCAGTCACGCTGCCAGTGTTTTTCCAAAAGATGCGTCCAGAGCGATCCACGCAGATCACTGAAACATTTTCAATCGTCGGTAAATCCAGCGACTGTCGAAATTGGTTGACCTGCCCATAGATCGTGATAGTTCGCGCCAGCACTCTGGGCACCTTGATACTTGAAGCCATGCCACCGTCGATAAATCGGCGGACCACCGCATATTTCGCAGGCAGAACCGGGATTTCGATAACTACTGGTTCGTCGGCGCGCTGATCAACCGGTGAATCACAGATGCCCCGAGACGCCAGCGCCTTGATCCAGTCGTCAACTTGGGATTGCTGCCCTTGGCGAAAGGCTACAACCGCAATCGTGCGATCAGAAGGAAGTTCCGCAGGAAGTAGAAAGGAACGTCCGGCTAAGTCCTTGCCGACAACAGCAGGAAAGAAACCACGCGTTGAAGAATCTGCGTTCTTGCTCATGACTCAAGCATGGACCAAAGAGTTTGGAATCTGTGAAATTCATGTGGATCGGTCGTTTGCCTCGAACAGGATCAAGTAATGACCAGTCATTTACTTTCCCTTAACCAAAACGTGGTGTTTCAGGAGTGCACGCCGACGCAGACTGCAGCCAAAAGGCAAACAGAGAGAAGGATCCCATGAAGAAAATGAATCGCATTGTCGCAGCAACTGCAGGGTTGGCTATTGCAGTTTCAGTTCCGCTCGTCGTTTCATCCGCATCTGCGGATAACAACAATAAGGGACAAGGAAAAGAATCGTCGCAGAATTCTTCCAACAGCTCATCGATTGCATCCTTGAAAATCACGCTCGCGCAAACGCAGGCCAATGCCATCACTTTGGCTCGAAAAAATTATCTGACTGCCGCTTCGGCGGCACATCTGGCTTGGCGATCATCACTCATGACAATCCAAAATGATCTTCTTGCTGCAGTGAGCACACCGCGACTCAATCTGGTGATTGCCCAAGATGCGTACGATTTTGCCAAGGACACCAAGACGGACACGACTGCCGCTGCTTCTGCAGTGACAAGTGCACAAACCGCCTACCAAGCAGCAGTAACGGCAGCCAAGGCGTCAGCCCAGACAAAGTCGGCTGCTGGAAAGAGCACCGCACAGACTGCTCTCGATAAAGCCAAAACTGATTACCAAGCCGCAGTGACTGCTTCCTTCCCTACAGGCACTGTGGTTCCACCAAGCCTGTTGATCCCACCTCGTGCCAGTTTTAACTGGTTGCACGAAAACGAGAACTGGAATTTCGCTTTCAACAGCAACGGCTTGGCCCTAGGCCACTTCAAACGTTAATTGCGCCTGTAAAGGAGCTGGGGTGACGCATTGCGTGGCCCCAGCACCTTTTTTATGCCGCGTCTTGGGCCTTGTATGGGAGTAGGTGGCAGAACTACCCCCTACTCATGCAAAGGGTTCGCAACTGTCGGGTTCGACCTAGACAGTCCAACTTGACCCGAATTAGTGTCGTTGTTGCTCCCCATGACTATCAACCTCCAAAAAGGATCGCAATGACAACCACCACTGGTTCCACTCGTCCAGCAAAGGCCCATGGCCAGTGGGCCATTGATGGCGATGCACCACTCAACGCCAACGAAGTCATGAAGCGTGAGGGTGATGGTCTGGCCGTTCGCGAGCGAGTGGAAAGCATCTATTCAAAGCAAGGCTTTGATTCAATCCCCGGCGATGACCTTCGTGGTCGTCTGCGCTGGTGGGGGCTCTACACCCAACGCAAGCCAGGCATTGACGGTGGACGCACGGCTCAGCTCGAGCCAGAAGAGCTCGAAGATTCAAACTTCCTCATGCGTGTGCGCTCTGACGGTGGACGCCTTTCGCTTGAACAACTGCGTACGATTGCAAATATTTCAATCGAGTTTGCCCAAGACACCGCAGATGTCACAGACCGTCAAAACATTCAACTTCATTGGATTCGTATTGAAGACGTCCCAGAAATCTGGCGTCGACTAGAGGCTGTCGGACTTTCCAGCGCTCAGGCTTGTGGCGATGTGCCCCGGGTTATTTTGGGTTCACCGGTTGCCGGTGTTGCCGTTGACGAGATCATTGATGGCACCCCTGCCATCGAAGAAATTCTTCAGCGCTTCCTTCTTGACCCAGAACTGGCCAACCTGCCCCGCAAATTCAAGTCTGCAATCAGTGGTTCACCTCGACTAGATGTCGCGCACGAAATTAATGACATTTCATTCGTCGGAGTCGTCCATCCAGAACATGGCCCTGGCTTTGACCTATGGGTCGGTGGCGGATTGTCAACGAATCCACACCTGGCTGTTCGACTTGGCGCTTGGGTTGCACTCGCTGACATTCCTGATGTCTGGCATGGCGTTGTCAGCATCTTCCGCGATTACGGGTACCGCCGCCTGCGCACGAAGGCTCGGTTGAAGTTCCTCGTATCTGACTGGGGTGCTGAAAAGTTCCGCGAAGTTCTTGAAACTGAGTACCTGCACCGCAAGCTCGTTGATGGCCCCGCTCCTACGCCTACGATTCAGCGAGATCATGTTGGTGTGTTTGCGCAAAAGGATGGACTCAACTACGTGGGTGCTGCACCTACCGTTGGTCGCCTCTCCGGACAACGCTTATTAGCACTCGCTGATCTAGCCCAAGCTGCTGGATCTGATCGCGTCAGTCTCACGGCAGACCAAAAGATCGTCGTCGTCAACGTTGCGACTGATCGGGTTGAAGCATTGGCAGCTGGCTTGTCGGCGATCGGGCTTGAGGTTTATCCCTCGGAGTTCCGTCGGGGAACCATGGCTTGCACCGGCGTTGAGTACTGCAAATTGGCAATGACTAACACCAAAGATCGCGCAACAGCTCTCGTCGCCGAGCTAGAAACCCGTATGCCGACGAATGCCATTCCGTTAGCCGTCCATGTCAACGGATGCCCGAACTCTTGTGCACGAATTCAGGTTGCCGATATCGGGCTCAAGGGTATTCGCGCCCTCGACGCAGACGGCAATGACGTCGAAGGATTCCAAATCCACCTTGGTGGCCGACTTGGCCAAGATTCAGGCTTTGGGCGCACCGTAAAGGGATTGCGTCTGCCCGCAAATGATCTTCCTGATTATGTAGAACGTGTCTTCAACCGCTTCATCGCCGAGCGCGATGGCGAAGAAGCATTCAGCACCTGGGCCCTACGAGCAGATGACGAGGCAATCCGATGAGCATCGCCCAACGAAGTGACGCACGAGTCCTCCAAGCTGTTGCACGTTACGCAACAGCGGGTTTACAGGGCGCGGATGCCGCTGAGATTATTCGTTGGGCAGCTGATTCATTTGCAGGTCGCGTTGTTGCGACTCAGGCCATGGCAAACACAACCATCTCTCATCTCATCGCATCGGTTGCACCAGAAATTCCTGTTGTCTTCCTTGATACTGGTTACCACTTTTCCGAGACGCTCCAAACTCGCGATGACCTCGTAGCCCGCACCAATATCAATTTGTTAAGCATCACGCCGACAATGAGCGTGAAAGAACAAGATGATATTTACGGTGAAGATCTTTGGGACCGAGATCCAGACCTTTGCTGCAAATTGCGCAAAGTAGTGCCGATGGAAGAATCGCTCGTGGGGTACGAAGCTTGGATTACCGGCCTTCGCGTTGCGGCTGCGCCTCATCGTGATGACGTTCCTGTAGTGGAATACGACGAGAAGCGCGGAGTCTTAAAGATTTCTCCACTATTGAATTGGTCAGATGAAGACCTGCTTCGTTACACGATGGAGAATGACGTACCCGTTAATCCGTTGATGTATCAGGGATATCCATCAATTGGTTGCGCCCCTTGCACCGCGCGTGTCGATGCTGGTGCTGATCCACGATCTGGTCGCTGGGCAGGCAAAGACAAGAACGAATGCGGTTTGCACACATGAGTAGTTACCCAATCTCACTCAACCTTGCCGGGAAACGAGTTGTAGTTATTGGTGCGGGAAGTGTGGCTGCACGAAGAGTCATCTCCTTGATCGAAGCTGGTGCACGTGTGTTGGTCATATCCCCAAGCAGCAACTCTCGGATTGCAGAATTGGCGCAAGCAGGATCGCTCGAGTTCGTCGAACGCACCTATTTCAAGGGTGACCTTGACGGTGCTTGGCTCGTACACGCAGCGACCAATGACGCGCAGGTAAACGAACGAGTTGCCGCCGATGCCGATGCGCAAGGTACTTGGTGCATCCGAGCAGATAAAGCAATGTTGTCGGAAGCTTGGACTCCAGCCTCAACTCGCGTAGATGAAATCACCGTGGCTGTAACAGCTGGCGGGGATCCACTCCGTGCCATTGCAATTCGTGATGCCATCGCCGAGCAACTCTCGCAAGGTTTGCTGCCTATTCGCCGGGTTCGGCCTACTGATGGCCACGTTGTACTCATTGGCGGCGGTCCTGGCGATCCAGACCTCATCACCGTACGCGGCCGCCGCGAGCTCGCAAAAGCTGATGTAGTTGTCTTTGACCGCCTCGGGCCCACTTCGCTCCTTGACACTCTTTCCGCTGACGTCGAGCAGATTGAAGCCGGCAAACGTCCAGGACATCACACTTTGACCCAAGATGAAATAAACGCAGTGATCGTTGATCGCGCACTCAAGGGCAAGCGGGTAGTTCGACTAAAAGGCGGAGATCCGTTTGTATTCGGTCGCGGCTCTGAGGAAGTTCAGGCTTGTATCGCTGCTGGAGTAACAGTTGAAGTGATTCCCGGCATCAGTTCTGCCGTTGCAGGGCCCGCAGCTGCCGGCATTCCAGTGACGCATCGCGGCCTAGCAAACGGTTATGTGGTGATCACTGGCCATCAGCTTCAAGACCTCACTGCACTAGCTCAACTTGATTTAACTCTCGTTGTCTTGATGGGAGTAGCAACCCTTCCTGAACTCACCTCGGGTTTGATGCAAGCAGGGAAGTCTTCTTCCACACCCGTTGCACTCATTGAACAAGCTTCAACACCTCACCAAAGAGTGACGGTGGGTACCCTTTCCACAATTTGTGCGACTGCTTCATCAGTGGGCGTGCGAAACCCAGCCGTCATTGTCATTGGTGATGTGGTCGCGGTTCCAAACTTGCTTGCTGCTCAATCAGCACTTGCCCAAAGCATTCGCTAGCAATGAGCTCTCTCGTCGTGCTGCTCGCGCATGGCAGCCCAGATCCTCGATCAAGTCAAGCAGCATGCGATGTCGCTCAACGTCTGGAAACCAGGCTCGCAGGGCCAATTGTGCGAGTCGCCTATCTTGATCACGATTGGCCGACGCTGACTGCAGCAATTGGCCGCGCCCTGGATTCAGGTGAAATTTCCACAGTCCAAGTCTTGCCCCTGTTGCTGAGCCAGGCCTCTCATGCTTTACGTGACGTGCCGGCAGCCGTTGCCCGCGCCGAGCGTGACCATCGCTTCAAGATCAGTGTCGGTCAAACCATCGGCATGCAACTCACGCTCGCACTCGCACTCGATTCCCAATTTGAGGCCGGCGCCCCGATTGTTCTGGCTTGGGCGGGAGGACGTACTGCCTTAGCTCAGGCGGCTACTCAAATCTTGGTTCAAGAATGGCATGACGCGACAGGCAGAGAAATTGTCGCTGCGGCATCCAGCGAGTCTGGAGACCATCTGGCTCAGGCGGCTGCTGAGCTCCTGAAAAGAACACAACGCCGCCCGGGTTTTGCTACTTTCACCCTTTTTCCGGGGATTTTGGCTGACCAAGTAGCTAAGGCAGCAAGCGCAGCGGGCCTTGCGGCAACGGGTCCCCTCTATGAATCCCCCGCGTTAATCGAAATTTTGAACACTCGCCTTTCGCAAATCCCTCCCCTCTAGCCGATTTCTCCAGCACAATTAGAGCCGAACACCAGTGGAGGTAATTCGTGGATCTTGTAGAACTTCGCCGTCATGACTACGCATTGGACGAGATCAGTCAAGAGGTGCTCGTTGCCTTTGGCGATTTCTTCAGAGATCAATGTCCAAGTTCGCTGGTTCGGGAATCCCAACCTGTTGGTTTTAGCCAAGAACTCTGGGATCGCTTGGTCGAGATGGGCACGACAACTATGGGCCTTCCGGAGTCGGTCGGGGGCGACGGTGCCGGAATGGTGGAACTTGCACTCGTTGCTGAGGAGTTTGGCCGCGCCGTTGCGCCAGTCCCATATATAGAACACGTGGTCACTTCCCGTGCGTTGGCACGAGCAAATAATCCAGCACTTGCGGACGTCATCGCTGCTGCCGCGAATGGCTCGCGCATCCTTGCCTTAGCCAGCGCACCCGTGATGCCGGGAACGAAGCAACTTATTCCAGCAGGTGCTATCGCCAGAGATGTGCTTGCGATGGTGGGCGATGCACTCGTGCTTTATAGCGCTGACACCCCACCCGCTCATGTACCTAACCAAGGCAGCACTCCCCTTGCGTGGTGGGATCTGTTCTCGTTGCCAAATCGCACTGTTGTTGCAACAGGCGAAGAGGCTCTCGCAATTTATACGCGAGCACACGATGAGCGCATGGTGCTTACCGCTAGCGCGCTAGTCGGCCTGACTGAATATGCGCTCGGCCTCACCGTTGAGTTCACGAAAACTCGCGAGACCATGGGTGTGCTGATTTCCACTCTTCAAGGCGTCGCTTTCCCACTGACAGATATCGCCACCAATATCGCTGGAGCGAGAAATATTGCCCGCAAAGCGGCTTGGTTCTTGGACTTTGATCCGGAAACTAGACCAGAACTTCCCGCAATCGCTTTGGTTTACGCGGCACAGACAGCAACTCAAGGCACTCAGCAAGCTGCTCACTTACAAGGCGGCTTGGGTTTCACTGTTGAGAATGACATCAGTTTGTATTTTCTTCGAAGTAAAGGTTGGGGTTCCCTCGCCGGAGATCCCACAGCTCATCTAGCAGCTATCGGCAAGCACGTTTTGTCGTCGGTCAATTAGCTCAAACCTCGATAGGGAGAACGCCATGGATTTCGGATTCGTAGAACTCAGTGCACAAGATCGTGCGCTTCAGCAAGAGATTCGTGAATTTCTTGCTGAACTATTCACTCCCGATGTGTTCGCTCTTGAACATGAAACAGGTAGTGGCTTTAACGCCAAGGTCTACGAAGCGTTAGGAGCCAGGGGTTGGCTTTACCCCTCCCTACCCGTGGAGCAAGGTGGCGCCGGATTTACCGCGCTACAAAACCGCATCATGGAATTGGAACTGGATCGTCAAGATGCTCGGGTAATGATGATGAAGGGAACTTCTTCGTTACCAATGGCAGCGATTCGTAAATACATGCCAGCTGAAATTGCTGACCCCATCCTCAAAGAGTGTGCAGCCGGTCGAGCCGTGGTGTGTTTGGGGTATTCCGAACCTGATGGTGGTTCCGATATTGCAAATGCCAAAGTTCGCGCTGTACAAGATGGCGAAATGTGGGCCATTAATGGTTCCAAAATGTGGACCACTGGCGCCCACATTTCCACGTACACCTTCTTAATTACGCGAACAGACCCAGAAGCTCCAAAACACAAGGGAATCACCATGTTCTTGGTGCCTTTGCACTCAGAAGGCGTCACGATTCAGGCGATCCGAACCTTCAGCGGTGAACGCACCAACATTGTTTTCTATGAAGATGTACAAGTCCACGACAGCATGCGTATCGGTGGAGTGAATAACGGTTGGACCGTTCTGCACGGTCCGCTTGATGAAGAACACAGCATCGGGATAGACAGCAACGGCGGACTCACCGATGTCTCTGTCGGTGTCAGCTTCAGTCGAGTTCTTGGCGCTTCAATCAACGAGGTCGCACAGTGGGCATTGAAGACCGCCAGCGCTGACGGCAAGAGCATGGCCGAAGACACTCGCGTGCTTGAGCGTTTGGGTTCTGCCATGGTTGATTACGAGGCTGGTATGTGCACACCCGGACCAATGGGTCGAGTCAAGTCATCTGATGGTCTGGTGAAGCAAGCCGCTCAGTTACAGGATCTTGTTGGTCCAGTGGGGCTTTTGCCGATGAATGCCGAAGGTGGAATTGGTGTCGGTGATATCGAATACGCGCATCGCTTTGCACAGGGCACTGCAACCTACGGCGGCACTGTCGAAGTCTTCCGAACCATTATTGCTCAGCATGTGTTGGGACTACCTAAAGCGCAATTGCCCGGTGCGAAAGTTTTCATGGCGGGCAAAAAGAAGTAACTCGCCGAGGGCTTTCAAGCACACAGGCGCAAGTTCAAATGCTGGCATTGGCATCTGAACTTCATCAGCCTGTAAGCCAAAGAGCGGATGGCTCGATGCTGCAGTAGCGGCATCGAGAATTTCTCGTGGCCGCTGATTACGGAACTCAACTCTTTCTTCATGTGTGCGCCAGAGGCATGGGTCCGTAGCGGTCCAAGAAGCACCAATCGCCAATCAGTCTGCATTCGCGTGCGACTGGGTTCGCCGCACGCGAAGACCTTCAACGGCTCTGAGCACGACCACAACTGGGCACATGATTTAGATTTGCACCTGCAATTACTTACATCCGATGCGGTTGAATCGCATCCGCTGGAATCACTCCAAGACGACCTGCTTGAAAATCGTCAAAAGCTTCAACAATTTCTTCTTTTGTGTTCATAACAAAAGGGCCGTAGGCAACAACAGGTTCGCGCAGTGGCGCGCCACCGATGATGAATAACTCAAAGTTTGGTGACCGCGACTCTTGTTGTTCTGAAGCCGTAATGCGCAAGGTGTCGCCATACACCAGCACCGCGGTTTGTCCAGATTTCAGTGGGCGTTGTTCCACGCCCACAGTTCCTTGCCCCGCCAATGCATACACGATCGAGTTGAACTCTGGGTTCCAAGGAATATCAATCTGCGCTCCAGGTGCCAGAGTCAGATGCACAATCGAAAGAGGTGTGTGTGAGATACCCGGACCTTTATGGTCTGCTATTTCACCTGCAAGTACGCGAAGGATTGCACCGCCATCAGCGCTTGTCACAAGAGCGGAATCCACACCTTGTAGATCTTGGTACTGCGGATCAATGCGCTTCTTTGCGCGCGGCAAGTTGATCCACAGTTGTAGACCATGAAAGAGCCCGCCTGATTCAACGAGGGAAGCCGGAGGAGTTTCAATATGCAAGATGCCGTTGCCGGCCGTCATGTACTGAGTTCCACCATCGAGGATGGTACCGCCACCGCCATGTGAATCTTGATGGATGAACTGCCCATCGATCAAGTACGTGAAGGTTTCAAAACCTCGATGCGGATGCCATGGTGTGCCCTTTGGTTCACCGGGTGCGTATTCGACTTCGCCCATTTGATCCATGTGAATGAACGGATCGAGGTCTGCTTGGCTAATACCGAAGAATGCGCGCTTAACTGGGAAGCCTTCGCCTTCGAAGGCCTGCGGGGCCGTCACAACAACCTTGACCTGGCGTTGTTCGGCGATCGGCGAAGCAGGGTTGAGTCGAGGCAAGGTGAGCGAGTCAGCAGTCACAGCAGCCATGGAGTTCCTTTCGTTACATTTAGTTTACTATTCAACTATCTTAAGAGCAAATTCATTCCCACCTCCAGGTTTGTGAGGAATGCCCCATACTTGGGCTGTGTCTCCTCCCGCTGATGATCCCGTTGAACTTGCCGTGAATCGCGCCCTGAAGCCCATGCGCGACGATGCCGTTCGAGATGTTGAGGCGATCTTGGATGCAACCCTGAAGGCAGCGGAGTTGTCGGCTCCGGTCGCTCCTCGAGTCGCTGACATTGTCGCCCTGGCTGGCACATCAAACCAAGCCTTTTATCGTTATTTCACTGGCAAAGATGACCTCATGCAGGCAGTGATGGCGCGAGGTCTGCGACGAGTGCATGCCTACTTAGACCATCGCATGTCCAAGGTTGATGATCCTGCCATGAAAATTGAACTATGGGTTCGCGGCATATTGACCCAAGCCACTCACCAAACTGCCGCGCGACAAGGTGCTGCCGTAGCGGAAATCTTTGCAGGCGCTGGCGGCGGAGTCGATGAGCGAACGAGCGAAGCCACCTTGGCTCTAAAGGATCTCTTGATTGCACCACTTGAGGCTCTTGGCAGCAACTTCCCTGAATTGGATGCGGCAGTGATTCGCGAAGCGGCAATGGGCACGATGCGCGATCACATGACTGCCCACACCAGTCCGACTCCCCAAGAAAGTGATCATCTCGTTGCCTTTTGCATTCGTGGCATCGGTGTGGAGGCCTAACCGTGTTTGAGCTCGATCAATCAATTGAGGTAAACGGCACAACGGTGCGATATGCAGTGAACGGACAAGGCTCTCGACATCTGATGCTGGTGCATGGCGCCCGGGCTCATCAACTTTGGTTTTATCGAATGTTTGAAGATCTACACCGTGACTGGCGAGTGATCACTGTGGATTTGAGCGGGCACGGAATGAGCGGTCATCGTGCTTTCTATTCTGTTGAACAATGGTCCGCCGAACTTGCTGCAGTATTGCGTGCAGTAACGAGTGAGCCCGCCGTCGTGGCTGGGCACAGCATGGGTTCTCGCATCGCAGTTGCCCTCGCCGCTAATGAACCAGAACTTGTGAGCGAACTTATTATGTTTGACGGCAACATTCGTTCCCCCGAGAAATTCACTCAACCTGGTGAGCGACCAGCGCCAACGGAACCAAAATATTACGAATCTAAAGATGCTGCAGTGCAACGTTTTCGTCTCGTGCCCATGCAAGTGGGTCCTGATGCTGAGCATTTGATTCCGCTGGCCGAATACTCCGCTATCCAAAAGCCTCAAGGATGGTCCTGGCGTCACGATTGGAAAAGCCCTGCCGAGCCTTACGACCGATACATCAACGCACTAGTCCCCAAACTTACTCAGCCCGTGCGTTTTGTTTACGGAACAGCAAGCCAGGTCAGTGGCGTTGAAGTAGCGGCCTACTTTGTCGAACTCGCAACCACACAAGTTGAAGTCATTGCCATTGAAGGCGGCGGCCACCACCTAATGCTTGATAAGCCTGCGGAATGCATCGCTGTCATTCAGGGCAGATAAGTACTTTGCCGGTAGATTTGCGCGAGGCAACACATTCCAAAGCATCAATTGCCTGTTCCAATCTAAACACGTCAGACACATGAGGAACTAAGCCTTGCTTCGTCATTTCGTTGAGAATTTCATCGCCCTTCGCCACTTCCTCTGGGAGATGCTCAGCCACAGTTCGAATCTCAAAGCCTTTGATGATTCCGCCCTTAAGTAGCGGAAGATTCAGCGGTATTCGTGGAATGTCTCCATCGGCGAAGCCAACAACCACGAATCGACCACCCCAAGCAATCGCCCGAAACGCCTCTTCCGAGTAAGAACCGCCCACCGGATCAATCACTACATCGGCTCCCGATCCAGTGATTTCCTTGATTCGTTCTTTCAAGTTTTCCGTTGTGTAATTGATCCCTGCAACGGCACCCAGGTTCTTGCACACGGCAAGACGTTCATCACTCGACGCTACGGCAATAACCTTTGCCCCTAAACGTGTTGCGAGATCAACTGCAGCTGTGCCAACTCCCCCGGCAGCACCAAGTACCACGACCCAATCATTTTCTTTAAGTTCACCGATCGTGACAAGCGCGTGGTAGGAAGTGCGATACGTGACGCTAAAGGCGGCTGCCTGCGCAATGGTGAGGCCAGCGGGGATCGGCTTCAAAGTCGTGGCTTGAACACAAATTTGTTCAGCAAAACAACCTACGAACGAGCCACCCATCACCAGATCACCTGGCTTAACATTCGAGACGTTGCTACCGACACTGAGAACTTCGCCTGCGAATTCACTACCCGGAGTAAACGGAACAGGAATCGACACCTGATAGCGGTTCTCAATAATTAAGAGATCAGGAAAATTGATCGCGGCTGCATGAATGGCCACGACGGCTTCATCTGCTCCGGCTTCCGGGTTGGGAAGATCCTTCATAACCAAGGATGACGGCGGGCCATATTGCTCGCAGACAAGAGCGCGCATGCGTATATTTCCTTACGTATGTGATCAGAGTTGCCTAATTACCTCACACCATTGGGTGAGGCCGCAGCCATTTCAACGGCTTTGCTGAGCGCTGAAGGGTCCACTGACGAAACAAGGCGGCTATCCAGTTATATGTATCGCTGGATAGCCGCCTTGATCAGGCTGTCTTTACTAGTTTTCTGGAACTATCTGGGTGAAGGACTCACCAAGTAGTTCGAGTTCAGCCGCAGCTGTGAGGTTAGGAATCAAGGCTGATGGCCAAACACTGTCTGTCGCCTTGTACTTGCGCAGCATCTGCCTAGCCACCGTGATCTGGTGCACTTCAGTTGGGCCATCTGCAAGACCAAGCACGATTCCACTGTTCAGGAAGCCCATGAATGGCAATTCTTGAGAAGTACCGATAGCGCCATGTAACTGGATCGCACGTAGCGCGATTGCCTGCATCACTCGAGCAGTTTGCACCTTGATAGCAGCGATATCGAGTCGAACCAGCTTGTAGTCATTCAATTTGTCAATCTTCCAAGCACAGTGCAGAACTAGGAGTCGAAATGATGCCAATTCGATATATGAATCAGCAAGCATCATTTGCACTGACTGCTTTTCAGATAGAAGCTGCCCCTTCGTGTAGCGCGACAATGCACGTTCTGCCATGAGATCGATCGCGCGCTGCGCATTACCAACGGTACGCATGGCATGGTGCACCCGGCCACCGCCTAATCGTGTTTGTGCGACCGCAAATGCCTGTCCAACTCCGCCAAGAATTGCTGACTCGTGGATGCGTACGTTGTTGTATTTGATCAAAGCTTCAGACGTATCTTCTGGGCCTTCGCCGGCCATGCCAAAGTTGTACTGAATCTCGATACCAGGGGTCTCTGCTGGCAACATGAACATCGTCATCTTTTCAGTGATGACTGCATCTGCATCGGTTACGACCATCACGATGAAGAACTTGGCCCAGCGCGCATTGGATGACCACACCTTGCGACCATTAATGATCCAGTGGTCGCCATCCTTGACTGCGCTTGTCGTGAAGATACCTGGATCTGCGCCGCCCTGCGGCTCAGTCATTGAGAAACACGAGACGATGTCGCCGTCAAGTAGCGGCTTGAGGTATCGCTCTTTTTGCTCCGCAGTTCCGAAATGGGCAATGATTTCTGCGTTACCTGTGTCGGGCGCTTGAGTTCCGAAAATACGTGGTGCCCAACGTGACGTTCCGAGAATTTCATTGAGTAGAGCCAACTTCAGCTGGCCATATCCCTGACCGCCAAGATCAGGGCCAAGATGGCAGGCCCATAGCTTCATGTCACGAACTTCTTGCTTAAGCGGGTTGATGATTGCGGCTTGCTGCGCAGTCATGTCCTTGTATGTGTCATGCGGCCATAACAGATCAACCTTCGCCACCTTGTTTGTGACGAAATCCTTTGTCCAATCGAGAAGTTTCTGAAATTCCGGTTCTACTTCAAAATCGATTGCCATGAGTCTCTCCTTTAGTTCGTGAAAGTGTGAGTTCTGATGTTGTGAAAGTGCGTACTTTCCTGCAATTTGCGCCTAGCCAAAACTGCTTCCTTATGGCATCCCGCCGTCGACTCGGATAGTTGCACACGAGGTGTAGCTTGAGGCATCTGAAGCGAGATACAAAACTGCGCCGACGATCTCTGGTGGATCACCGATGCGTTTCATTGCGATGCGTTGCATGCCTGGTTTCATCGCTTCAAGATCCCAAGCTTTGGAGATGTCAGACATCATCGTTCCGGACATCACAGTGTTGACGCGAACCTGCGGACCAAAGGCAGCTGCAAATCCTTCAGTCATAGTGTTCAAGCCGGCTTTAGCACCTGCGTAAGGAATAATTGTGGGTGAAGGGCGAATGGATCCCGACGAGCTCACATTGATAATTGAGCCTTTGCCAGCGGCCTGCATGCGCTCGCCCATCAATGCGGTGAGTCGATATGGCCCTTTGAAGTTCAGGTTCATGACACTGTCGAACATCTGCTCAGTGACTTCTGAGTTCTTTTCGTAAATTGGTGACATGCCAGCGTTATTCACCAACACATCAACCTTGCCAAACTTCGCATAGACGGCATCCACGAAAGGTTCGATTTCATCCCAACGCCCGACGTGAAGTCCGTAAGCCATGGTTTGGCGACCAAACTTTTGTGCAATGTCATCCGCGACGGTGACGCAGTTTTCAAGTTTGCGACTGGCAATGACCACATGGGCACCTGCTTGGGCACAGCCGTAAGCCATTTCCTTACCCAACCCGCGACTTCCGCCAGTGATGACTACGACCCTGTCGGTCAGATCGAAGACCCCATCGAGGTAGCTACTCATTTCACTCCATTCGGCATAGTTGCAGCCAGACCAGCGGCCTGACTCATCAATTCAAGAACTAGTGGCCCAAAGCCCGCGAGCGAAGGATTGTCGAGCTTCTCCCGCACTACTCGTGCATAGGACATCTCCAACACAATGGCGAGCTTCCATCGAGCCAGCACAAGGTAGTAATTGAAGTCCGCAGTGCTGCGTCCACTCAACTTCTCGTAATGTGCCAACAACTCCTCAAGCGAGGCCTGACCTTCGGTGGTCTTTTTGATGTTGGTGTTATCTGCATCGCCAGTTGGTCCCCAGTCGCGCAAGGCCCAGGCAAGATCGAGTAGCGGATCGCCAATAGTTGTCATTTCCCAGTCGACAACTGCAGCCAGACCTGCTGGTACGTCGTTAGTGAACATGATGTTTGCAAACTGGTAATCACCATGCATGATGCCCGGCTCCCACGCGCGCGGCTTGTTGTTATCCAGCCATGCAGTCGTCTCGTCCAGACCTGGAATCTCGCGGAACTTGTATCCATCGAGAAATGAAGTCCATCGACCAACCTGTCGCTCGTGAAAGTTGTCCGGGCGCCCGAAGCCCTCAAGCCCGACAGCTTTCCAATCCACAGCAGCCAGTTTTGCTGCGCCTTCAACAAGTGCGTAGCCAAGCGAAGGGCGAAGACTTGGGTCAGATGCGTACGGCTCAGGCCAACCGCCAGAAGCCATCGACCAGCCAATGATCTGTTTCATTAAGTAGAAAGGAATGCCAAGCACATCGGGATCTGGGCAGCCAACGACAAGGTCTCCGTGCGGCACATTAGTGCCAGCGATCGCGGCAAGGAATGTCATCTCGCGCTTAATTCCATCTGCTCGACCTGAATCGCGCGGCGGAATACGCATCACCGTGCGGTCTCCGCCGCGATCTACGAGATAAAGCTCGTTCTGTGATCCACCAGAAATCTTGGTCAACTCTGGTGTCTCACCTTTGCCAGGGCGATCCACGGAATCCATCCAGACGGTGAGCCGCTGCAGCTCCTGCGGTGTGAATGGGTGCGTTGGGGTATTAGTCATGCTGGAAGAATATCATTCTGGCATTCGGGAATTCTATTCTTCAGACAAATTATTTGCGCAAATTTGCCCGGCGTGGCTTGGGCTCAAACCTGTCCCATTGGAGGAGTCTAAATCGAATACACCCGTCGGGAGGGCGAACAGATGAATCTGAGTTCATGGTTCCTGAAGATTTCGGTGATTCCTATTGCTGGCTCCTTCGTACTCACCGGGTGCTCATCAAGTGATCCGGCTGCGACGCCGTCGTCTGCCATCGCCCCGCCAACCATCGCTGCGGTCACCGAATTAAATAACTCCTGCGCCAGCGTCTACGAAATTGACTTGCTGGTGAGTGACTACAAAGCCGGTGCGGTTGCCAACGGCGACTACACCGAGGCCGAAGCTCTCGCTGATTACCTGCGCCTAGCGAAGGCAGTCGGCGCCGGAGCGAAAACCGTCACTTCTGGTGCTGGCGTGGGACAGGCCTCAACCTTGAACACGAACAGCAAGAAGACAATCGCAGTGCTCAACGGGCTTGCCAGGAGCGCGACACTGGCAACGATGTCAGGAAAGAAAACCACCCGCCTGACAACCCAGCGCGGACGAATGGTGGCGGCCTGCCAAGCAGCCGGTTTCCCTCTCCCGTCTGTGAATGCTCAGGCTCAGGTGACAGCGACACCAAGCAGGGCATCAGCTACACGCTAGTTTCAACCCATGCAGGTTGTTGTTGAGTTCCTTATTGCAATCGTGGCGGGCGTCCTAGCGGGTGCAACTGGTGGCGGCGGCGGCATGCTCTTTGTTCCCATTTTGGTTTACAGTGGATTAAGCCCCGTTACCGCAGTTGCCACCAGCAATGTTGGCATCTGCATTACGACTGCCACGGCAACGGTGAGTAATGCTCGAGCCAAGCAAGTGCCTTGGCGCCGCGTGTTCATGATTGGCATTCCAGCGATTATCGTTGCCCCACTTGGTGCCTGGGTCGCTCATCAATTACCTGGAACGGCGTTACTGCTTGGGTTTGCAGCGATCAATATTCTCAACGTGATACTCACCAATCGAAGAGTGAATGCGGAAGTTGAAGAAAATGATTTGCATACCAATGATGCCAACGTTGTTCAAGTTGGCATCACCGGTGGCTCCGGCGGTTTCATGGGAGGGCTATTTGGGATCGGTGGCGGTCTCATCACTGTGCCTCTGCAAATTCTTTGGCTCAACACGCCAATAAAAGTTGCAGCTCGAGTATCACTAGCGGTCATCGTGATGTCGAGCATGGCTGCACTTGTCGGGCACATGCTCAATCATGGCGAAATCAATTGGACTTCAGGACTGGTCCTAGGTCTAGGCGGGCTGATCGGCGCGCCAATCGGAAGCCGGCTCCTGCGACGCATCACACCAAAAACTGCTACTCGTTTATTGCAAAGCGTGCTTATTGGTGTTTCAATCCTGGTGACCTATAAGGCCTTTAACCAGTAATTGAATCGTCCAGCAAGCCTTTTGCGCGAGCCGCAACCACGGCATCAGTTCGCGAGTTCACACCAAGTGATCGATACAAGCGCAAGGTTTCCTGGCGAATGGTGGATTCACTAAATCCAAGTTCTCTAGCGATCGACTTGTTGGTCTTGCCCTCTTGAATACGTTCCAAAATTCTTTGCTGGCGCTCAGAAAAATCGACATTACTAGCTGGCGCACCCGCAACTGTTCGTCGAGCACTTCCACCCTCAGCCATTGCTACACGCAATTCCAACAGACTCACAACCGAGGACATAAATGGACCACTTGCCGGATTTTCAGGCAACGTCTCCGCAAAGGTGGCGATCAAGACAAACTCAGGAATATTCACACGATTCAGCGGAGCGATCACTACGCCACCGTTGTGGTGCGAACCAAGAGTAGATGGGATCAGGTCGTCACCTTCGGCTGCATCCACGATCCAAGTGGTTCGTCCGTAGGACAAGACAGATCCAAGTTCTGGGCTTGTTGCTAACGAAATCTCTTCAAGCTTGGAAGGGTCGACTACTCCATATGACGACTTCAACTTCAGCGAGCCGCCCGAATGCACTTCATAGAGATAGACCTCTTGACAGCCCCAAAAATCGAAGATCCGCAATGCAAGAAGTCGCAAGACCTCGTCCCACGAAGGATCAGTCACTAGCGATTGAGCCAGTAACGTTAGGCGCTCAATTCGGTCTGGGTACTGCTGCAACGACATCACAAGATATCAATAGCGATGTTTGGGATTAAAATTGCGCTAGCGCGACCCTCTTGAACGCACATAGTCACTCACTACATAGTCGCCAAGTTTTTCACTCGATGCAGCGAGAACCCGGCCACCATTTCTGCGGGCCATTTGATCTAAGAATCGTTCCAAACTTGGATCGTCACCCAGTCGGAACCAGGAAATGGGCACTCGGCGTCGCGTCATCAAATCAATTTGGGCGACCGTAAGAGCAATAGTTTCATCGCTTGGCGGATAGTCGAAGCAGGAGTACCCCTCTTCATCTATATGCGCCGTTGGCTCACCGTCAGTGACCACCATGACAACTCGTTGCGCCCCGTGGTGCTTGTCCAGAAAACGCCCAGCCAGCATCAGTGCGTGATGCAGATTTGTGCCTTGGATGTAGCTCGCTTCCAAATCTGGGAGTTCGTGTGGCTTCACTACTTGAGCAATGTTCGCAAAGGAAATAATTTCCAGCGCGTCAAGCGGGTACGCACTTTGCGCAAGTGAGTGCAAAGCCAGCGCCATGGTTTTTGCGGAACGCCAGGTATCGCTCATCACCATAGAAAAAGACTGATCGATCAGCAGCGCGACGGCTGCCCGGGTGCGGGTTTCAGTTTCATGGACTTCAAAATCTTCGGCTGAGAGAGTGAGTTTGGATGAACCACTCATGATTTTTCTATTCACCGCATTACGCACAGTTGTCACCACATCGATTGGCTGCTCGTCTCCGAATTGCCATTGGCGGGTCATCCCAGTGATTTCACCCGAGGCACCTGAGCGATGAACGCTGTGGTCGCCACGCTGTGAGGCATCGAGTGAAGAAAATACTTCTTTAAGTGCTGTTCGTCCGATGCGACGAACAGCCTTGGGCGTCAACTCAAGGCGATCGCCATCGCGTTGAAGATATCCGTCTTCTTCAAGTTGCTTTTGAATCTCTCGCATGGCGCGCAGGTCATCAGCTGCCTGGCGTCCTAGAGCTCTGGCTACTGCTGCCTCATCGATATTGTCCAGATTAGCTCGCGCGTCACTGTCTGAGAGTTGATCCATGAGTGACTCAAGATCAGCCAGTTCTGCGAGTGCCTGGGTTGCATCTGGTAAGCCGAGTGGCTCATCACCACCCATCTGCTGCTGACCTGTCCAAGAGAATTCAGGACGCATGGTTTGCAAGTTTTCTTGAAGTCGCGACATTTCGTCTTGAAGACCCATGTCAGACAATGCCTGAGCCATGGCCTCTGCCAATTCAGCGCGCTGCTCTGGACTTAGCGACTGCATCATGCGCTGCATTGCAGCTGCTTGGCGGGCTAGCTCGTCAATAAATTCAGGCAAAGTGTCGGGAGCATCTGGAAAGAACTCGCTGTGCTTTTCTTTGAAGTCTTCATAATCCTGTGACGCATCTTCACCCCGACGATGCTTTTCCAGCATCGCGTTGAGGTCCTGCATCATCTCCTTCATCGCGGCTTTAGATTCAGGAGTGTTCAGTTCCTGCATGCCTTGAGTCATGTTCTTAAACTGCTGATCAAGTACATCGCGCTGGAGTCGATCTTTCAGCTGATCGAAGGACCGCTGAGCTTGAGGTGACTGCCAGTCGTAATCAGCTAGTTGTTGGACTGCTCGTCCAACCTCGTCTGGCACGGTGTCCAGCATCGCTTCGCGAAAGCGAGCATCGTCAGATGGATCAGGGAAAAGTGCCGTGCGCTCCTGAGTGAGCGCGTCGTCGAGTAGTTGTCGAAGGTCGGTCAAGAGACCATCCATCCGCCCAGATTTTTCTAACTCTTTGCGACGCTGCTGAGCCTTCCTGAACATCTCGCGTAGGCCGCTGCGGTCCTTTAAGCCGTCACGAAACATGTCACGGAACGCATCGTTCAGCGATTGACCATCAAGGAGTCGACGACCGATCTCATCAACTCCACCGCCGGAATCGGTTGGCGCAGAAAGTGGGTCTGGTCCGTCATGAAAAGAACCGTAGGTAAACCGGCTCATGAAGCTCCGTAGCGAATTACCCCATCAACAGCGTCTTTGTCGATGCGACGAGTCAGCCACAATCCTTCAATTGCGAATTCCACACACGCAGCAGCCAGGCCCGGCGACTCTGCAAGCGAAGGCTCAACCGCTTTCATCAACTTGCCCAAACCTTCGAACTGCCCCAACTCACCTAGGAGCGCATCGCCAGCCGTCTCATCACCAGTCTGCAAGGTGTTTCCGGCATCAAACCATTCAACCAACGAGGTGAGCACTGGACGAATCTCATTACTGCCGAGCAACTGGCGCCAAGTTTCAGCGGTGGCTTTACGGGCAAGATGAATGAGCAGCTCTTGCTCACGGCCCTCTTCACTCACATCAAATTCCACTTTGCCACGCAGTGTCGGCACGACACCCATGAGATCGCCGACTCGAGCAACTGGCTCCTTCTCGCCGGTGATCGCGGAGCGACGAAGCGCTGCACCAGAAAGTGCTTCCGTGCACGCAATTGCAAAACGCGCAGACACACCACTTCGTTGGTCAATCGATGACGAGCTGCGCACTTCAGTGGTGAAGCGAGCAACGATGTCCAGCAGGTGGTCTGGAACCACTGCTTGGATATTCGCTTCCTGACGAATCAGATTTACCTCATCATCAAGGTCTAGTGGGTAATGGGTGCGAATTTCCGCACCGAAACGATCCTTCAGCGGTGTGATAATCCGTCCGCGGTTTGTGTAGTCCTCAGGGTTTGCACTCGCCACGACTAATAGGTCCAGTGGCAGACGCAGGTTGTATCCACGTACTTGGATATCTCGCTCTTCCAAGACGTTTAGCAGGGCAACCTGGATACGTTCGGCGAGGTCGGGAAGTTCGTTCATCGCGAAAATTCCGCGATTCGTGCGGGGAACCAGTCCGTAATGAATGGTTTCTGGATCTCCAAGGCTTCGACCTTCGGCAATCTTCACCGGGTCAACATCGCCGATGAGATCAGCAACCGAGGTATCCGGTGTTGCAAGCTTCTCACCAAATCGCTGTGTGCGATGACGCCAAGAAACCGAGAGATCATCACCGAGTTCTGCGAGACGACGTCGACAACCAGCACAAATCGGCTCGAGCGGATCGTCATTAATCTCGCAGCCCTCAACAACTGGAATCCACTCGTCAAGTAACTGTGTCAATGTGCGAATCAAGCGAGTCTTTCCTTGTCCGCGCTCGCCAAGAAGAACCAGGTCATGGCCGGCAAGAATCGATCGCTCGACCTGAGGAATCACGGTGTCTTGGAAGCCCACTATGCCGGGCAGGCTTGGCTCACCCGCGCGTAGGCGCGCTAGAAGATTCGCCTGCATCTCCTGCTTAACCGTGCGCGATTGAAAGCCGGAGGCCACCAAAGCACCCAAGGTGCGTGGCAGATCGGCAGGGACGGCGGGTGCAAAATTAGTCACCCGCTGACCGTACGTTGCTTGAGGGAATTGCGCCACTTGATCCCTCGGATTATTTGGAAATTACGCCAAGGGATGAGATCCGGGATTAGGCGAAAATGACGGTATTGCGGCCCTGGGATTTGGCTGAATAGAGCGCGGCGTCGGCTCGGCGTAGGACTTCGTCAATAGATTCGCCCACACCCCAGGTGGCTGCACCTGCAGAGAAAGACGCGGGGATTCGCACCGAATCCGTGGTGATTTCAGCTCGGGTTACAACATTTCGAAGTCTCTCTAGAACCTGCACTGCCGTATCAGATGTTGTTTCCAGCACAACCAGGAATTCATCCCCGCCCCATCGACCAACAAGATCGGTTTTGCTGATCGCGCCAGCGATTCGGCCCGAAATTGCAGTGAGGTAGTGATCGCCGACGAGATGCCCATGTTCATCATTGACTTGCTTCAAATTATCGAGGTCAATAATTGCCAGCGTTCGCTCATGCTCAGAGTGATTTTCGATATTCGCAAGCAGGCCACGACGATTAAGTAACTCAGTGAGCTGATCGGTTTCAGAAAGTTTGCGCATTTGCACAGCAAGTGCACCTTCTTTCAAGGCTTCCACTAACGCACGCTCACGAGCTATTCGGATCCGCACTGCATATACGGCGATCACTCCAACAATTGAAATGATGATCAAGCGAACCGACTGGGCCTGCACGTTTCCATCGGATTCAAAATGCCCGAAACTCCAGCCCGCCAGCACCGTGATAACCGAAATAAACGCCGTTGACCAGACCGTTCCAAAAACAGCAGCCAGCATCGGAACAGTCGCAAGAATGCCGACATATGCGGTCTTGGGACCTTCAATAGCATCCGCCGTCAAGATAATCACAATGAATGCGAGCGGCGCCACCACAGATAGCAGGAAACTCGTTCTATTACTCGTCACTGCAACTCCTTGGATCCCCGGTGGAGAAGATGATACCGCGAAAGAATGAGTTTGTACTTTTATGCTTCGTCGTCGTCGAGCGCAGAACCGCGATTGCGCTTTGCTTCGTCTGGAGTCAGCGCCGTTCCACCCAGCCGCGTCGGTAACCACCAGAGTTCTTCGCCAGCAATACGGGGATAACGAGCAATGGTGTCGTCAAGCATCAGACTCATAACATCACGCAAATGTCCGGTCTGTAGATGAGCATCTGCACGTTTTTCAATCATGATTGGCTCACCAATAGTGATGGCAATTGTTTTTCCGCGTGAAAAATCTTTGTGTCCGTACCCAAGAATTCGCTGGCCACCAAACACCACCATCGGAATGATCGGCACCTGAGCCATCGCCGCCATTCGCACGGCTCCACTCTTGAACGAAATTAGTTCAAAAGAACGACTCATCGTGCCTTCAGGGAACACCCCCAGCAGCTCTCCGTCTTTGAGCGCTCGCACTCCTTGCCGGAAAGCTTCAGAACCAGCATCACGATTCACTGAAATGTGCTGCATGCCTCGCATCATCGGACCAGCAAACGGATGCTTAAAGATTCCATCTTTTGCCATGAATCGAACTAGGCGATGACCCGCCCGATCAGGTGGGAGCCCTGCGAAGGCGTAGTCCAGGAAACTTGTGTGGTTGATCGCCAAGATCGCGCCGCCAGTGAGCGGAATGTTTTCCTGCCCGACGATGTCAAACTTCAAGCCCAAGACCTTAAAAAGGCCCTTCACCGTGGAAATTAGAGGGCGATAAACGAGATCTGCCATACGAGAAGGCTAACTAAGGCAAGATCGGGACGTTAGCCCCCATCAAGGTGACACAAAATCATTAGGTAAATGCCAGACTGCAGTCATGAGTAACCGCGGAGGAAAAAATAATGTGGAGTAATCGAATCGTCGTGGGTTACGACGGAAGTGATTCGTCGCTAAGCGCCGCAACTTGGGCAGCCAAAGAAGCACAAGCGCGCGGACTTGGTCTAGTGATCATCAACGCGATGGCGCCACCCGTCAGCGGCGGTGCCTGGGGCCCGGGAATGCAGATTGGCGTCGATACCCTAGAAAAGATCCGCGAGAGCGCTCAAGCTGCCCTTGATGACTTCGCCGCCACTTTGGGCGTCAAAGACGTAACAACGCAAGCTGAGATCGGTTCGCCGACCGGCCTGCTGCTTGCTGCTTCCGAATCTGCCGAGTTGATCGTCGTGGGATCACGCGGTCATGGTGGCTTCAAAGAATTGCTGCTCGGTTCGGTGAGCCAACAACTCGTTGCCCATGCTGACTGCCCCGTGGTGGTTGTTCGTGAGTCATCGGGTGCGGCTAAGAATGCTGTTGTCGTTGGTGTTGACGGCAGCAAGGCTTCACACGCAGCCGTTGATTTTGCTTTCGACTATGCGAGTCGCCATAAATTGAAAGTGGTGGCTGTTCATGCTTGGGATGTGCCCTCATTCGATCTCATCGTGATGCCCAACACTCCAGTACCAATTGAGATGGGCGACATCACCGACTCCGAGGTTCGCCTCACCGCGGAATTACTCGCTGGCTATGAAGCCAACTACCCAGATGTCACGCTCGAAACGCGCGTGGTTCGCGGTACAGCGGTCAAGGCAATCTTGGGCACCCAGTCCGATGCCGCTCTCATTGTCCTTGGAACTCGTGGACATGGCTCAGTGGTTGGTGCTGTTCTTGGTTCCGTCAGCCACGGAGTTTTGCATCAAGCCAGCATCCCGGTTGTTGTCGTAACCCAAGAAGCTCACCGCGACAACGCATGATCTGAGTCCAGTAACCTGTAGCTATGGCAAACCCCGATCGACTGGTATGGATCGACTGCGAAATGACGGGCCTATATCCCGACAAAGATGAACTTGTCGAGATCGCTGCCATCGTTACCGACGGTGACCTTAATGAACTTGATGCTGGCATCAGTTTGGTCATCAAGTGCAGCGACGCTGCGCTTGCTCAAATGGACGAGTTTGTAGTCAACATGCACAACGAATCTGGGCTCATCCATGAGATTCCACTTGGTATCACCTTGGCTGACGCAGAAACTGAGGTGCTGGAATACGTAATGAAACATGTGCCCGAAGCTAAAAAAGCACCGCTTGCCGGCTCAAGCATTTACACCGATCGCGGCTTCCTCACAAAATACATGCCGACTCTGGATGATCATCTGCACTACCGCCTTGTTGATGTGTCAAGCATCAAGGAACTGGTACGTCGCTGGTATCCGCGCACGTATTATGCATTGCCTGAAAAGCACGGAAACCACCGAGCGCTAGGTGATATTCGTGAGTCCATCGCCGAACTTCGCTACTACCGAGATGCGGTTTTTGTCGCGGCCCCAGGTCCGGACTCAACTATCTCCAAGGAACTTGGACTCCGGCATGTGGTCGACCATGGGACGGCTGAATAAAGTTACGGAGAACCCGAATTCTGGGACCAGCGGCATCCGCTAGTATTCAATCTCCGCGCAAGCGGGTGAGGGATGCGCAAGTGGTCCTCATGGTGGGTATAGCTCAGCTGGTAGAGCACCTGGTTGTGGTCCAGGAAGTCGCGGGTTCAAGTCCCGTTACTCACCCCAATATTGACCATTCATTGGTCGTCCCGCGATTCCGGTAACGAGCCACAAAAGTTACTCTGAGTATCGGAACCATCGAGGTTCCGCTGCTTCGCCTCACCGCGGAAGCACGAAAACTACGATTGGAATCTCGTGGGTCCTGTTGACGTGATCATTATTGGATTTCCTGGCAATAAATTTAATGGTCGGATTGCTCCTGCCATCCTTGAACTTATTGAAGCTGGCACTATTGAGATCCTCGACTTACTTTTCATGATGAAAGATGCTGAAGGTGTTGTCACAGCACTCGAGTATCACGAATTCGACGAGTTGTTGGGCACCGCAGTTACCGGCATAACAGTTTCAGCCCCGGGTGCGCTTGGTCTCGATGATGCTGAAGAAATTCGAGAAGATCTCCCCCTCAATAGTTCGGCCCTTGCCATTGCCTTCGAAAATACGTGGGCAGCAAAATTCGTCGACGCCATTCGCGATGCAGATGCAGTGGTTATCGACCAAATTCGAATTCCCGCAGCAGCGGCTGAAATTGTGCTCGGCCGATAATCCATCACAATTCACTAACCCTTAATAAAACATATTTGAAAGGAACGATCATGGGTCTTATGCGAGTAGCCGCACGCACCGCAGTAATTTCTGGAACAGCCACCGCAGTGTCAGGTCGGGTCGCTCAACGTCAGGCGCATGCCTATGACGAGAAGGCTGCCGCACAGCAAGTAGCGGGAGCACCTGAGCAAAGCGACGCTCCTCCCGCAGATGATGCGATGGCAAAGATCGCGCAACTTGCAGAACTACACAAGCAGGGCATCCTCACCGATGAAGAGTTTGCCGCGGCCAAAGCTAAGGCTCTAGGAATCTAACGCGTTACGAAGGTAACTCCTGGCGAAAAGTCCGATTAACTCTGACTTGCGACTATGGTCGCGTGCGTTTCAAAGGCTCGCGCTAGGTGCACTACTTCACTTGCGACTAATCGCAGTCCCTCCTGTGCGCCTGCGATTCCTGTGCCTTGTTCCGTTGATGATGTATTGACGATGCAGCCATACGGTGTTGGCCAGCCACGAAGTGAATGCACGATGATTCGCAAGGTTGCCAATGTATTCACAGCCGCTTGGTAACCCTTGGCTACTGCGATGCTGCCGACAGGCATACCAGAGAAATAGGCGCGTTCATCTAAAGCCAAGTCTTCGGCATAGTCCAGTGCGTTCTTCAACATTCCAGAAATTGAACCGTGATACGAAGCTGCAGAAATAATGATTCCTGATGCCTCGCGCATCGCGGCAATGAGCTCCAAAGCTTCTGGCGTGCGCTCTGGATTCACCGGGTCATACATCGGTAAGTTCTTGAGCAAATCACCTGAAACCATTAGCGCTTGCGCGCCCTGAGACTCAACTTCATCCAAGGCCAGTCGAAGTGCAGCATCACTGGATGAGCTCTGATTCGTCGTTCCCCCAATGCCAACAATCAGCACTTAGTTCCTGACCTTGCGAAGTGTGTGAATATCCGTGTGAGCAAACGGCTCATCAAATTCCTTCATATTCAACATGGTGACTTCATCGTAACTGAATGAGTCATCACCAACGTTGATGGTCACCTCGTAGCTGCGACTGCTTGCATTGGCCGCGAGATACCTATTTTCGCCAATTCCATACTGCTCGTGGCCAATGGCTGCCTTCATGGTCCAACTCTTGGCATCGGCAGTTGTAGTTCCTCCAGCCAAAACGGTGATTCCGCGAGGAACCACGAACCCCTTCATCACTTCACCAGTTGCCGCATCCCAAAGCCAATATCCGACTTCAGTATGAAACGGGTTTTCTTCGTCTTCGCGCCACATCGCTGACTTGTAGTCGAGCCCGTAAAGCGTTTGAGATCCGTTTTCGACGGGACCAAAAGGCTTCATTGTGCAAACCTCGCGATACGCCGTGTCAAACACGATGTTTTTACTGTGCTTGAACGCGTGGTCGATGCCGCCAGTGCCTTCCCACTCACCAATGAGCCCCGCCAGGGGCCCCCATTCATTACTCATGTCGTCTCCTTTGATCAGGAAATTTCTTGGCTTAGATGTGAGACAAGACTAGAGGTAACGAACGGCGATCATGGCCCCAATGATGACGAAAATGACGACAACGATGTACTGATCCACCCATGAATCCAGCAGGCGGGTCAGGCGGGCATGAGTAGCCGGTGTGAATCCAAAAGTGTTGCGGTAGATATTGACTCGGGTCATTGACGCAAAGACCATGGTGGTGGTGATGGTCACCAGTAAGCACCAGGGGCAAAGGGCGCCGATATTGAAATACGCCTCATAAAGCAACCAGTACGCAAACACAAGGCCAGCCGTGTAGATGACTTGCGCAGCATTCATAAACCATCGAGGAAATACCACGCCTGCAATCGATGCGAGCGCAATCGTGATGACGACTGGTTCAGCAATCAGCCCCAAGAAGGCGTTCGGAAATCCGAGCAATGATGCCTGCCAGGAAGCGCCCACCACGCTGCACGAAATCTTTGCACTGATATCGCACGAAAATGAGGCGAGCGGATTCGCCGCCAAAGTGATGGCCTCGGCAGATAGCACCAGCGAGGCGACCAACGACAAGATCGAAGAAATGAACATCTCAGAAAAGGCACCGAGATGGCGGTCCTGCTTCGGTATCGGTACAAAGCCGGAGCCTTCAACGGCCGCTTCAGTTGACATGGCGTAAGTATCTATCGTGCGGTCGGCATATCAAAGGATGCCCCGAGCGCATCTTGAGGCCATCTTGATGTCACGACTTTGCCGCGGGTGTAGAAATGCAAACCTTCAGACCCGTGCATGTGGTGCTCTCCAAGCAAGGAATCCTTCCAACCACCAAAGGAGTGGTAGGCCATCGGAACAGGAACGGGAACGTTTACCCCGATCATTCCCACCTTCACTCCACGGGTAAAGGCTCGCGCGGCTGCACCGCTGTTGGTGAATACTGCGGTGCCGTTGCCGTATGGGTTTGCGTTGATGACAGCGATAGCTTCTTCAAGGGTTTCAACGCGCATGACCGCAAGTACCGGACCGAAAACTTCTTGGCCGTAGACATCCATGTCAGCCGTGACTTCGTCTAACAAGGTCGGTCCGACGAAGAAACCTGATTCGAATCCAGTGACCGTCAGGTTGCGACCATCAACACAAATTTTCGCGCCCTGCTTCTGTGCTGAGTCAATCAGTGAAGTGATGCGAACCTTAGCTTCAGCGGTCACAACCGGGCCCATATCTATCCCATCGCCGCGCCCGGAGCCAACCTTGATGTCATTTGCTTGTTTACCCAAAAGTTCGATGAGTCCATCAGCTGCCGCACCCACTGCCACGGCAACAGAAATTGCCATGCAGCGTTCACCCGCTGATCCAAAGGCTGCAGCCGTGAGGTGATTGGCCGCAAAAGCAAGTTCTGCATCTGGCATGACAACTGCATGATTCTTTGCGCCACCAAGTGCCTGAACGCGTTTACCTGCAGCCGTTGCGCGCGCATGAATGTGGCGGGCAATTGGTGTTGAACCAACAAAGGAGACTGCAGCGATACCTGGATGATCAAGAATTGCATTGACGGTGTCGGCATTGCCGTGCACCACGTTAAATACGCCATCGGGAAGTCCGGCTT
The DNA here is from genome assembly GCA_009699705.1 of Actinomycetota bacterium. Lineage (GTDB taxonomy): Bacteria > Actinomycetota > Actinomycetes > S36-B12 > S36-B12 > UBA11398. The sequence continues at coordinate 40,577 of WLNQ01000001.1, forward strand.
CTTGCCAAAGTCGAGCCAGCATCATCGAAGCTGACGGATCTCGTTCGCTTGGCTTCAAGATAAACGTGTTTCCGGTGGCAATAGCAATCGGGAACATCCACATCGGAACCATTGCCGGGAAATTGAATGGCGTAATGCCGGCTACAACGCCAAGCGGCTCTCGATAGGAATAACTGTCCACGTCAGCTGAAACCTGATCTGAGAACTCGCCCTTGAGTAACTGCCCAATGCCGCAGGCAAACTCAACAACCTCGAGTCCACGTTGCACTTCGCCCAGGGCATCCGAAAGCACCTTTCCGTGCTCATCGGTGATGAGTTCGGCAAGTTCTTGAGCGCGGGCATTGACGAGTTCACGAAAGGAAAAGAGCACCTTGGCGCGACGGCTGATTGACGACTGGCCCCAGTCAGCAAAGGCGACGGTGGCTGCAGCCACGGCAGCATCAACATCGATGCTCGTGCCGAGCAATACCTCAGCACTTTGGGCTCCGGTTGCCGGATTGAACACCGCAGAAGTGGTCGTGCTGACCCCAGCGGTGCTCTTGCCATCGATCCAATGCTCGATTGTGCGCACGTGTTCCTCCTGCATAATTGTGGGTATGTCCACTACGTCGCGACCGCTGGCACAGCCGCATCCCGACCGGCTGTCACCCGATCATCCGCTCTATGGAGAAATCATCCACTGTCACAACGCTGCAGTCGAGCGGGGGGATGCTGGATATCGCGACCCAGGGACCGGACTCTTCGTGATCACCGCTGCCACCCACGCTCATCGGGGCACTTGCTGCACCAACGGCTGCCGACACTGTCCGTATGTCTAAGTCCCGGCTGCTCATCACGAGCCTTATTGCCTGCCTCCCATTGAGTGTGGCCGTTGTGGCTCACTCAGTGCCACAAGTGGTGGCTAAGGCGTCTTGGTCCATGGTGGACACGATTAAAGACGTGAATAACGATGGATTCATCGATGGCGATGGCGGCGTGCCAAAGTCTGGTGCCTTATCAATAAATCCATCGGTTCAAATGGTCGGCGAAGGCAACCACATTGCTCAACCACATGAGCGCCTCATCGGTGGCGCGCTCTCGTGGTACCTCTCCCAAGCAGGCTTTCCTGTCACCTTGAATGCCTGCGAATCCCGAGGCTCGCAATATTCCTGGACGTTGCTGAACACCACAACGCAGGCAGTAACTTCAATTGCGACCAAGCAACTGACGAAAGCGACCTGCAAGACGCACGCAACACTGCCCGAGGGCAGTTACACCTTCACGCTGAATGTGACAGCGGGAACCACAAATGCGACGGTCACCATCCCTGCCACAGTGAAAAACATTCTGATGGTTGCCATGGGTGACTCGTATGCGTCAGGCGAAGGCAACCCACGAAATGTTGACGCTTGGCTGACGCAAGGTGGGCCATTCTCAGCCTTTCGCCCCTATTGGGATAACGATGTGTGCCATCGAAGTGTGCATGGGGCACCAGCACTTGCTGCTCTTGCCCTTGAAAAGACCTCTGCACTCACTTCAGTGACCTTGGTGGATGTTTCATGCACTGGCGCAACCGTGCGGCAGGGAATCTTGGGTGTGCAACCGGGCACTGGGCAAACACAAATCGCGCTGGCTAAAAGCCTTATTGGGGAGCAGCCGGTTGACCTCGTGTCGATTTCAATTGGCGGTAACGACATCGGTTTCGGCTCGGTGTTGAGCTCATGTCTGCTGAATGCGAATTGCCCCTTGAGCAAACCAACCTCGGGTGCCTTACAAAGTTACCCAACCTTGCAGGCTGGAGTCAGCGACCAAACTGCAAAACTTCAAGCTGCTTATTCGGAAATCGCCAACTGTTTGAGTAAACGCACGTGTCCGAGCGGCATTAATCTTGCACCGACAGCTTCAGTGCTGCCAACGATGTACCCCGACCTTGCGCGAAACAGCAACGGTGCGATCTGCTCCTATCTCAGCATGACCCAGCAAGATTTCACTTGGGCCAGAGCCGCGATCCTGAACCCGACCCCGCCAAGTGAAGTTGCGTACACAACGACAAGTCAGACCGTTGCTAGTCTGCCGATTACTTCGTCTCTCAACCGTCAGATCACGAACACCACAGCCTTGGGCTGGAAGCCAGTGCTGGGTAGTTGGACGCGATCGGGTGACTCCGCGATGGGTCACGGCGTCTGTGCTGGTACCGCCTCTTGGACTTTTGGAGTGCAATTTGGGGGGCAGATGTCGAGTGCTTCATTCCACCCAAACCCTCAAGGCCAAATTGAGCTCGGCAAGGCCTTGCTTGAGGCAGCGAAAATTGCCATCGCTTAAACCTGTATAGTTTCGTCCGCACCAAGCGCCGCTAGCTCAACTGGCAGAGCAGCTGACTCTTAATCAGCGGGTTGGGGGTTCAAGTCCCTCGCGGCGCACTGTTAGGAACCGCCTTTGTGGCGGTTTTTTTCATTTCCTCCCCAGGCTGAGATAGGTAA
>WLNQ01000010.1 GCA_009699705.1 Actinomycetota bacterium
GACGCTCCGACTGGGTTATCCGTAACCCCGAAGGGTCCGAATCAGTTCCGCTAGGGCCTTGGCGAGTTGTGCGACACTATTGACTATCGCGCACACCGCCAAGGCTTTACGCATTCCCTGACCATTGAATTGGTTCATCCCAATCACCTCCCTCCCTCACCGTGAACGCGCCCGAATCTGCGCGATCACGGCCAAGAAGGCCGGCCTGTTGAACGTATGGTCGATTGTTGAAGACGACTGAAGTCATTTCATTGCTGTTGATGAGATCCAGTGAGAATTCATGCTGGGGAAAACGTCAGCTGACGTAAAACAATTGAGGGCAAGTAGCTTGCGCCACTTGCCCTCAACCTTGAAGCCTTGGGAGTTACCTCCCGAAATAATTAGTTCGCTTTGATGTCCTTAAACGGCATATCGCGATCAAGCTGCGGTTCCTTTGGCAAGCCCAAGGTGCGCTCACCAAGAATGTTGCGCATGATCTCTGGTGTACCGCCAGCTATCGCTCCACCTGGGGAGCCCAACACCGTGGTTGCCCAACGCATGGATTCTTCGTCATCTTTGGTCCAAGCCTGACCTGATTCTGCAAGAAGTTCCATTCCAAGATCGGCCACTAACTTGCCGAGCTCTGAGCCAGCCAACTTGGCAATCGAGCCTTCTGGCCCAGGTGCCTTGCCCGACTTCAAACTCGACCGCATGCGATCACCAAGAATCGCTAGCGTGCGCTCTTTGGTCCAGATGGAGGCAATTTGTTGACGAGTCGCCGAGTCATTCATTTTTCCGACACGGGTTGCCAACTCAACGATCCGATCGAACTGAGGTGTGCCAGAACCGCGACCAAGTCCGCCGCCGCCTGCACCGATGGATACTCGCTCGTTCATCAGCGTGCCGATGGCTGCCATCCAGCCTTGCTCAACTTCGCCCACCAGGTTTGCTGCCGGAACACGAACGTTGTCGAAGAACACTTCATTGAAGCCACTGGCCCCACTCATCTGACGCAATGGTCGCACTGTGACACCAGGCGCCTTCATATCAACGATGAACATCGTGATGCCTTTGTGCTTTGGCACGTCAGGATTGGTTCGGGTCACGATCAAACCAAAACTCGCGAAATGTGCGCCTGAAGTCCACACCTTTTGCCCGTTGATTACCCACTCATCGCCATCTTGAACAGCCTTGGTTGATAACCCAGCAACATCGGAGCCGGCGCCTGGTTCACTGAACAACTGGCACCAAACTTCATCGCCACGAAGCATCGGGCCGATGTGGCGCTTGCGCTGCGTTTCAGTTCCATACTGCAAAAGGGTAGGAGCGCACATGCCAAGAGTCACCATGAATGGCGAGCTCGGCATGATGTAACCACTGGCTTCTTCATTGAAGATGCGCTGATGGTTCATGGTCATGCTCTGGCCGCCGTACTCCTTTGGCCAGGACAAGCCCGCTAATCCGTCGTCGAATAACTGGTTCTGGAATTTACGAGCAATGGCGAGGAAATCCTCATTTTCGCCCTCTTCAGAGCCATCGTCACCAACAGCGTCTATACGCTTGGCATTCTTGGCAAACCAATCGCGAGCACGCAGGCGGAACTCTTCGAGTTCTGCTGGAGTTTGTGTTGTTGTAGTCATTGTCATTCCTCCTAGTAACCCAAGCCAACAAGCAGCGCTTCGCGATGCTGATCTGGCGTACCAAATAATGCAGCGGAACTGCGTGCACGACGGAAGTAAAGATGAGCTGGATGCTCCCATGTGAAGCCAATGCCACCATGAACACGGATGTTGGTCAGCGTTGCGTCGTTGAAGACTTCCGAGCAAGCGATCTTGGCAAGGCTGGCAGCCAGAGTGATGTCTTCGCCCTCAGCGGCTTTATCTGCAGCATCTTCTGCGGCACCACGAGCCTGCTCTACTTCAACAAGGGTGTTGGCACACATGTGCTTGATCGCTTGGAATGAACCAATGATGCGACCAAACTGCACGCGCATCTTTGCGTATTCCACCATCATTTTGAGAATGGCGTCGGCGCCACCGATCTGCTCACTTGCAATCAACGTTGCTGCAAGATCTTCGATCTGCTTCAACTGTGCGTCTGCATTGAGTGCGAGCGGCGTTGCAGGTGCATTGTTCATCGTGATCGAGCCTTGGTCACGGGTGAGGTCAATAGCCATGAGTGCCTCGCGCTGCACGTCACTTGCATTGACGACGAAAAGACCAGCGCCCTGCTCAGTGCTGGCGCTGACAACATAGAAGGTTGCGCCACCGTTATCGAGCACGAAAGTTTTTTTGCCGGATACCGTCCAGCTATCTCCTGATTTCGTAGCCTTCGTACCGCTGGTGAGAGCTGGCCACTGATTTGCGCCTTCGCTAAGTGCCAGGGCTGCGGTCGCGGTGCCGGCAGCAAGCGCCTCAAGAAAAGGCTTCTTGGCCGCGTTATCGGTAGACACCAGAAACGGCACCGTGCCAAGAGCTGCACTTGAGAGCATCGGCAGCGGAGCCAGCGTGCGACCGAACTCCTGGAGCACTGCCCCAAGTTCGCCCAAGCTTGCACCTTGGCCGCCGAACTCTTCAGGGATGACCAAACCAGCAAGGCCTAAGCCAGCAGCTGCTTTGGACCATTCATCGGCAGGCACGCTTTCTTTGCCATTGGCAATGCGATGCACCCGATCGATGGGGAACGTTGAATCTAGGTAATCAGCGACGGCGCTCTTGAGGGCCTCGCGTTCTTCAGACATGACGGACATGCGTCCTACCTCTCTAGACAAGTGAACTAATCGTGCCAGACCCGGGTGGCTGCTGCAGGCGAATTGTCTAACTAATAGTAATCAATTGAGATGCCCTTTGACTGTCAACAGTCATCACAGATTCACTTGCGGGTTGGCTGTCGTGCTCAACCCTGACTCGATACTGGCCAGTCTGCGGTAACACGATGGAATAACTGCCATCTGAATCAGTGCGTTCAAAGTCGATTTGCTGGCCTAGCAAAGTGAAATAGGTGACAGTTGCCCTAGCGACCGGCTCCCCCGCCTCATTTCTCACGACACCGTGGACCACAAATTCATGAGGGGTCACCTTGAGAAATTCGGGCATTTCGTGAGCTTGTGCACCAGCCCCAGCTGCGAGAACGGCATTGCGCTGAGCCAGATTCTTCGGCAAGAACACTGCGACGATCGCGCCCGCAAATCCGCATAAGCCGGCAGCGATGTAGATATAAACAAAGGCCATTCGGTCTGGGAAGACTTGTGAACCAACCACGAAGGTTAACCCAGTTAAAAAGGCGACCACTGCCGCGCTGGAGACGGACATGCCAATATTGCGCACAACGTTATTAAGCCCGTTCGCGGCTGCAGTCTCGGTAATTGGGACCGATCGCATGATGATGTTTGGTGCGGCAGACATGCTGGTCATGGTGCCAAGCGACACCACGATTGCGCCCACAACTATTTGCCATGGCTCAGCCATGAAAAACATCCGCAAGACGTACCCGACTCCAAGAAGCAGCCCACCCATCATCAAGGTGATCTTTGGGCCATAAACGTTTGTCACTTTCGCCGCGACTGGCGCCATGAGCACCATTGCAAATGATGCCGGTGCAATGAGTAATCCGGCTTGCGAAACTGACAAACCAAATCCGTACCCACTCGCCGTTGGCATCTCTAAGAATTGCGTGCTACTTAACATATTCGCGTACATCGCCGTTCCAACAAATACGGAAGCAATATTGGTGATGAGTACCGAAGGTTGTGCACTACTGCGCAAATCAATGATGGGATGACCGCTTTTTAGTTCGTAGGGGAACCAATAAAGCATCACCGCAATAACGACAACCCAGCAGGCCAAAATCGATGGACTTGTCCATCCCCAGTGGGTGCCCTTGGTTACACCCAGCAAGAAACTTGTGAGTGCAACTGAAATTAATACAGCACCGCGAATGTCGAATCGACCACCGGCTCGAACCTTGGATTCGGGAACGATCGCAAAAACAGCCAGCCCACATAACGAACCTGTGACAACCGAAACCCAGAAGATCGCGTGCCATCCCAGGTTCTCATAGATGATGCCGCCAAAAGGTAAACCAATTGACGATCCAATGCCCATAGATCCGCTCATGAGCGCAACACCTGAAGCCAACCGCTCTGGGGGTACAAGGTCACGCATGATGCTCATACCCAAAGGAATCATCGCAATTGCGAAGCCCTGAAGTGCCCGAGCAACAATCAGCACAGCCAAGTCTGTGCTCACCGCGCCCAATAGCGAGCCGGCCACCATAAGACAGATGCTGATCAGCATCATTTTTCGCTTGCCATGCATGTCTGCAAGACGCGACATCGTTGGAATGGCGACCACACTCGTAATAAGTGTGGCTGTGATCAGCCACGAAGCGTTATCGGTTGTGCAATCCAAAATCTCTGGAATCTTGACTAGCAGTGGAATGAACATTGTTTGCATGATCGCCATCACCGTGCCACTCGTCGCCAACACCGCAATCGTGACGTTAGGCGAAAAATTACGGTTGAGTTGCATGCGGCTGCCTTCGAATGGTGAACGCTTGTTCACGATCGATCATAAGCCCATCACGTGCAAAATTGGGCAATTTGGTACCTCGCCTCACATTACTTTCAGACTGCTTGCAGGCTTGCGAGATCAAGCAGCACACGCCTTGCTGAGGCGCAACAGATCTCACTGTCGCAACTTGCGCGTCGAGCCCTTGAAGAAATCTTGCGCAAAGCCAATTAAGAATTCAGGAAACCTTCATTAAGGCGTTCTAGCGATCCAATGACTACGTCTTTGTCCGTCGTGAACCAAAACGGCGGAAGACTAGCCCTTAAAGACTTGGCATACCCCGCATTTGCCAGCCTTGAATCCAACACTGCCACGACACCTTTATCGTTTTCCCCGCGGATAAGTCGGCCCACACCTTGCGCAAGCAACAGGCCTGCTTTGGGTACTGAAATTGACCGAAACCCTGAGCCACCAGCATCGTCAACTGCTTGCTGACGAGCAGAAATCAACGGATCATCTGGGCGGGGAAACGGAATGCGATCAATCACCACACAGATGCAGGACTCCCCTGGCACATCCACGCCTTGCCACAGCGACACCGTACCTAACAACGTGGTAGCGGGATTGTCTGCGAAGTTTTTCACTAACGTGCCAACAGCATCGCCGCGTTTTTGCACCAACATCGGATACTTCTTGTTATCAAGGCGCACTCGAAGGTATTCCGCAGCGCGCTCAACTCCGCGCCAACTTGAGAACAGTGCCAGAGTTCGCCCGCCCGCAGCCTCAATGAGTTCCGCTAGCGTGTCTAGCGCTTCCATTGGAACGCCGTCACGATCAGGTGGTGGCAATTCACTCGCCACATACAAAATGCCTTGCTTGGCATGGTCAAAGGGCGAACCCACGTCCATCGTGGTGACGTCGGAAGCAGATAAACCCAGACTGCTCATCAGTGAATCGAATCCCCCAGCAACAGTGAGCGTTGCACTAGTGAGTACTACAGGCGTTTTATTGAATAACGACTCACGTAGAAGCCCGCCAATCGAAAGGGGTGCGCGTCGCAGGATCGGAGCGCGATTCTCGCCAGGATCCAGCCACACCACGTCGAAGTCGTTGGCATTAAGCATGCTGCCTGCAGTGTCCTGCATCTCTTCAACTGCGGCTTTTGCCTGCTGCAATTTCGCGGCTGAATCCGGATCCTTTTCCTCTTTATTCGCATTAAGCACGGTCATCACTTGATGCCCACTGTCGCGAATCAAGGTAAGTGCCAAAGTGAGTGCTTGTGGGATGGGCTTGAGACGAGTTGGCCCAGGTAAATCAAGAGCTGCTTCAGCAATTGCATCTTCAAAAGCGTCCATGGCATCTTGTAACTGCACCAATGTTGCCTCGTCCACAAGCCGACGAGCCCGGCTCAAAGAACGCTCCACCATATAGGTACTTAACTCACTCGTGAGTGAACTTGTTGCCCTGTCTACGAGTTCGTGGCCTTCATCAATGATGACTGCGCCATGCTCTGGTAACACTGGGATATTTTCCAAAGCATCAATAGCCAACATCGCGTGATTGGTAATAATGATGTCTGCATCATTGGCTTCTAGGCGTCGCTTAGCGGTAAAGCAATCCTCACCGTATACACACTTGCTTTCACCGACGCACTCTCGACGACCAACAGTCAAACTTCGCCAAACACGGGGGTCAATCTCATCGTCGTACTCGTCACGATCCCCTGTTTGCGTGTTCTCAGCCCAAGCTCGAACCGCAACCACCTGATCGGCAAGCGCATTCTTTTGCGTGGCGAATAAGGAATCAGACTCGTCATCGGGAATCGCACCGTGGAGTTTTTGCAAGCAGATGTAGTTGTTACGACCCTTAAGCACTGCATACTTGACCGGCCGACCCAGCTCATTGGATAAGGCTTCCACCATTCGAGGGAGGTCTTTGTCTATGAGCTGGCGTTGTAGAGCCAAGGTTGCTGTGGCAATAACGACCGGTTCCTTGTTCGCTAAAGCAGCCATCGCAGCGGGTACGAGATAGCCCAGTGACTTTCCCGTTCCCGTGCCAGCCTGAATAATCGCGTGCCCATGGCCTTGAATTGTTTTCGCCACAGCGTTGGCCATGATGTGCTGACCCTCACGCCTCTCGCCGCCTATTGACTCAATGACTTTCTCGAGAACATCATCAACTTCAGACACTTGCCTGCTGCAATTCAAATGCTAAATGTTTAGGAACCCGCGCCTTGAGATGACTGCCTGTTTCTATGTGGTCAAGCTCGATGACATCGCCAAGTTCATGCACTCGCGAAATGAGATCGCCCCGTGAATAGGGAACAACAACATCGACTTCCAGCATCCACTGCGGTAACGCCGCCTCGATTGCAAGCGCCAGTTCGTCAAAACCTTCACCCGTGATTGCTGACACCACAATCGCAGTTGGCTCGCTACGCAGGATTTGGTTCACGACGTCTTGGTCTGCAATATCTGCCTTATTGATGACGATCAGTTCAAGCACTCCGCCAGCATCAATGTCATTGAGCACTGAACGCACTGCAGAGATCTGCTCGAACGGGGCCTCATCGCTGCCATCCACCACATGCAAAATCAAATCAGCATCTTTGACTTCATCAAGAGTGGAACGAAAAGCTTCCACCAATTGATGCGGCAGATGGCGAACAAAACCGACGGTGTCAGCAACGGTGTATTCGCGACCACTTGGGGTTTTCGTTTTGCGAATTGTTGGATCCAAGGTGGCGAACAAAGCATTTTGCACGAGCACGCCAGCACCGGTCATGCGATTCAGCACACTTGATTTGCCGGCGTTGGTGTAACCAGCAATGGCAACAGCAGGTACTTGCGCACGCTTGCGCGCCGCGCGTTGAGTAGTGCGAGACTTTTCCATCTCTTTGAGTTCGCGACGCAATTTCGACATGGAATCACGAATACGACGACGATCCGTCTCAATCTTGGTTTCGCCCGGGCCGCGAGTTCCCACGCCACCGCCAGCTGCGCCACCAGCGCCACCGGCCTGCCGTGACAGCGCCTCACCCCAACCACGAAGTCGTGGCATCAGGTACTGGAATTGAGCTAAACCAACTTGCGCTTTGCCTTCGCGACTTCGCGCATGCTGGGCGAAGATGTCAAGAATTAGCCAAGTACGGTCAACGACCTTGACTTTAAGAATGTCTTCCAACTTGCGAAGCTGACCGGGACTCAACTCACCATCAACAATAACCGTGTCGGCTTTTGAGGCCACCACGATCTCGCGCAGTTCTTGCACCTTGCCGGAACCTAGATAAGTCGAAGGGTCTGGATGATCTTTTCGCTGCACAATAGAATCCAACACTTCGGATCCTGCTGTTTCAGCTAGTGCTGCTAATTCGCGCATGCTGCGTTCTGCTTGTTCAAGAGTTCCTTGAGTCCACACCCCAGCCAACACCACCTTCTCCAGTTGAACCTGGCGGTATTCAGCTTCGCTGATGTCTTCAAGTTCGGTTGAGAAACCTGCGACTCGGCGCAAGGAAGCACGATCTTCGAGTTCAAGCTCACCCGAAGAGATCCCACGCGGATCGTCGGGGTTATAGATCGTCTTGGTCATCGGACTCCCTTCAAGCTGGCAACAAAACGTTGCCCCGCGCCACAAGCGTTGCTGGCCCAGTTAAAGATAAATTCCCATTTTCAATTTGGCGCACATATACGGTGCCGCCAGGAACATCCACCTGAATGCCGCGTTCACTTGCAATGTCCATATCGGGATAATTGCGGGCACTCGCCCAAGCCACCGCGCAGGCACCCGTGCCACAGCTCATCGTTTCGCCAGCACCCCGCTCATGGACGCGCATCGCAACATGATTTGGTCCGCGGTAGACCACAAACTCCACATTGACGCCATTGGGAAAAATGGTCGGTGGCAGAACTGGTGGGGCAACTTCCAAACTTCCGACTTCTTCGAGACTCTCCACGAACGTGACCGCATGCGGATTAGGCATGAACACACCAACGGCTGGCCACAACTCATCTTGAATTCCGATGAGCGGAATTGCCTTCGTATCAAGCACCGTAACCGGACCCATATCGACCGTGATGGAGAGATCTGAATTCATCCGACAATGCCGCACGCCACCACGGGTGCCAACCGCCACGTCAGCTTCAGTGATCAGGCCAACAGCATCGAGATAGCGCACAAAGACTCGAATCCCATTGCCACACATTTCGGCAATCGAACCGTCTGAGTTGCGATAGTCCATGAAAAATTCTGCGGTATCGGCCTGATCCACAAACTCCGGTAGCTGCAGGGTACGAACCACCCGCAGAACACCGTCAGCACCGATGCCGGTGTGGCGATCGCAAATAAATTGCACATCTTGATCGGTGAGCACCCGACGACCATCAAGGTCAGCAATGATGACGAAGTCATTGGCTGTGCCATGACCCTTTACAAAGGGAATTTCATTGAGCGAAGCCATGAGTTCAGTCTAAGTGCAGAGTGCGGGCGTAGGCCTCGTCGACTCGAATCAACACCCGTGGCCAGGACTGCTCGGGCGCATTTTCCCGGTTGTGCTCAGTTAATTGCGCTAACAGCGCACGATCTTTGGCCAGAGTTGCAATTGCATCAGCCATTCCAGAGTCGGTGGCTGCCAGCAGGCCTTCACATCGATCGCGAATAAATTGAGTCGTCCCTGTTTGAGAACGAGCAATGACAGGCAATCCAGACGATCTGGCTTCCAACGCTGCAAGACCAAAGGACTCCTTGATCGAAGGTTGCACGTAAACATCGCTCATCGCAAACACTTCTCGAATCCCGCCATGATCTAAACGTCCGGTAAAACTCACCAAACTCCCGAGGTCATGTTGACGCACAAAACTTTCAGCGCGCGAGCGTTCCGGACCATCACCCACCAATCGCAAAAGCAGATGCGGATTGGTACCAATGCGGTCTTGCGCTGCTTGAATAATTTTCAAGAGTGGCAGTGTGCGCTTACGTGGCGCAAGCCGCATCACCGTCACCAGATTCAAGGTTGCCGCATCATGATTGCGGGCAGGTAACTTCCAACTTGCAGGATCAATGCCGTTCGGCAGGATCAGCACGTCTTGCAATCCGGGAAGTGCAGCAGCAATCTTGCTCGCAGCTATGTCGCTGACAGCAGAGACTTGCACTCCCCACTTCGACCATTTGGACACCACATCGCTGAGTCGATATCCCGGTGATGCGATCGGTCCCCAAATGCCATGAACGGTCACCAATGTTGGAATCGAAAGTTCGCGCGCAGCCCTGATTGCACCCCAAGCAAAGGGCGAGATCACCCCGACATGGACATGCACGATGTCAACAGGGTGCTCGCGCAGGGCCTGGACAACATGGTGGCGAGTGCGCGGATGTATCGGGAGGTCTCCGGGGAGCCGCGCTGTGATCCGCGAGATAGGGATCCCATCAATGACCTCGACTCCAGAGCGAATGTGGGTGCCCGGAGTCGCAGTCAAGATCCGCACGTCGTGCCCGGCCGCAACCTGTTGCATGGCCAATGCCCGGACCTGCGTCTCAATGCCACCTGTCCGAGGAAGGTAGCAATCAGTGACGTGCGCGATTCTCACTCGATGACCGTACGACAAGATAGGTCGATCATGACAATCCGCCCGGCTGCCCGCACCTTGGTCTTTGTGCATGCCCATCCTGACGACGAGGCTCTACTGACGGCGGGCACCATGGCTCGCGCCGCTGCTCAGGGACAGCGCGTGGTGCTGATTGTTGCCACGAATGGGGCTGCCGGTCTCACCTCAGCGGCTCAAACGGACTCGCTTGCCGACCTGCGAGCAAATGAACTCGATGAGTCGGCAGCCATTCTTGGTATCCATCGAGTGGTGTCGTTGGATTACGAGGATTCTGGACTCAATGGCGAAATTGATGCCGGGCTTGCTCATATTGATCGATTCACGGTTGCCCAACAGATCTCCAACATCCTTGACGAAGAATCTGCCGACATCTTGATCGGTTACGACCCACAGGGCGGCTACGGGCATCCCGATCACCTTGCCGTGCATCGTGCAGTTCGAGCAGCCTGCGTGTTGGCCACGAAGACACCAACCTTGTTTGAAGTGACCCTTCCGCGTGAACCGATTGCTCGGGCCGTGCGCATCGCATCAAAACTTCGCATCACACCGAAAGATTTCGACTCGAACTCATTTGATTCAGCCTGGACACCCAGCAGTGAGATCACCCATCGGGTAGATGTGCGCGACTACTGGAATGAAAAAAAATTGGCACTGCGCGCTCACGCTTCCCAGCATGAAGGCGACGGACAACTTCGCACGCTGGCTGTGTTAACTCGGTTGCCAAAACCCGTTGCGACAGTATTGCTCGGTACTGAGTATTACTGCTTAGTGTCTTCACCCAAGAGTGCACAAACACGCGACGCTAATTCCGCTTCGTTGTAGTCCATCCAAGTAATCCGCTGGTCCTGCCTGAACCATCTTTGTTGGCGTCGAGCGAATTTCTTTGTGATCGCAATCGTTGCGCTGATCGCCTCGCCTTCCGTGCACTTACCAGCAAGGAATTCCAGCACTTGGGTGTAGCCAATGGCTCGAGTTGCCGTAACCGAATAGGCCGTATGCGAAAGTGACCGCACTTCGTCAACGAATCCATCCTCAAACATCTGATGGACGCGAAGCGCGATGCGCTCATCCATTTGCATTCGTGGGATTTCTAGCCCAACCCGAATGGTCTGATACAACTCCACGGGCACAGGCAGGCGGGCAATGAACTTCTCGCCCGTTACTTCAAGAACTTCAAGAGCCCGCACAATTCGGCGCCCATTCATTCGGCCGATTTCTGCGGCTGCCGCTGGATCAACTAAAGCAAGTTGGCGATGCATAGCGGCAGCGCCTTCTGCTTCAAGTTGTTGTTCAAACCTCGCCCTAATCTGCGGATCAGTGGCCGGAAATTGCAAGTCATCTAGGATGGCAGCAACATATAAACCGGAGCCACCAACCACGATTGGCATGGCTCCCCTGGTCAACACTTCATCAATAGCCGCACGTGCTGTCTCTTGATATTGCGACACCGTTAAAACGTGATCTGACGGCCACACATCAAGAAGGTGATGAGCAATACCGCCACGTTCTTCTACGTTGGGAGTTGCCGTTCCGATATTCATCCCGATGTAGGCCTGCATCGAATCTGCGCTGATGATTTCAGCAGTTGTGCCGCTGCGCGCTAACTCTTGAGCAATAAGAACACTCAGCGTACTTTTACCCACGGCAGTCGGTCCAACAATGACGAGTACCGTCATGGTCGCCACGACGCAACGAGGTAGTTCACCCCAAACGGTGCTGACTCCAAAATGAGCGCGCCCTCCATCGGATCTACCGCATGTGCAACAACCTGCCAAGCAGGTATACCTCGACACCAAAGTCGATCTGCTTGTTCTTGATCAACATCAAGAATTGCGTGAGTATCAGCTTCATTGATCGCTCGAGCCATAGCTTCATCGAAGGAAGCAGCATCAGGCTGAACATAACCCGGAGCTTTTTCAGTGCGGGTAGCAGAACCATCGCCCACCACCACGACCAAAGTGTTGAGCTCCGCTGCCTTGGCCGCCACTTCCCTGCCGAGTACTTCGCGTTGTTGGGTATTCGAATCAGGTGCGACCTCTAACCCGACAACGCTTCCAGTCCAGTTCGCACCGGCGAGGACAGCTGCTGCGATCGTGAGCACCTGAGGCAGCCGCTCTGACCCAGAACCCAGGGAATAGTCAAATAGGCCACCGAAGCCTCGAGTTGAACCGATCCCACCCTGATTGAACCAATGGGTTCGCTCACCCGAGCCAATCACGATAACTTGTTGCGCATCTAGCACAAATTCCAAGACCAGTTCAATCGAAGCATCGCGCTCATCAACCAGCAGATCTTCAATGTCTACGTCTGGGCACAGCAGTGGTGCCGCTGGGATAAATACGACGCCGATGATCACGCGGTACCCACTCGAATGGTTGGCATACCTAAGGAAATGCCAGCAACTTCTGGCGGCAGTTCACTCAAATCGCCAGCTTTGGTGCGACGCACCGACACCAAGCGATCAGCGACCATATGAAAAGGAGCCGCGAAGCTGACTTCTGCCGTGACCACGTCACCAGGACGAGGACGAGGTTGATTGGGATCAACAGTGACGTGCACGAGTCGGAAATCAGGAGTGCGACCAGAGACACGATCAGTGTCACCGTCTTTGCGGCCCTCCCCTTGCGCGACTAAGACTTCAACAATCTTGCCGACCTGCTTGAGGTTTTCTTCCCATGCAATCTGGTTACCTACAGCCACGAGACGTTCATAACGATCTTGCTTGACAGCATGAGGAATCTGGTCAGGCATTTCTGCTGCTTCGGTACCGGGGCGAGGTGAATACAAGAAGGTATAAGCCATTGAGAATCGGGCTTCTTTAACCACGTGCATGGTCTGTAAGAAATCTTCCTCAGTCTCGCCTGGGAACCCGACAATGATGTCGGTGGTGATCGCGGCATCCGGCATTGCGGCACGAACTTTGGCGATAATGCCGAGATATCGATCTTGACGGTAAGAACGACGCATGGCACGCAAGATTTCATTGGATCCCGACTGCAACGGCATGTGCAGTTGCGGCATCACGTTTGGTGTGACCGCCATTGCTTCAATGACATCGTCAGTGAACTCACCTGGGTGCGGCGAAGTGAAGCGAACTCGTTCGAGCCCTGGAACTTCGCCACAAGCCTTGAGCAATTTACTGAAAGCTTCACGGTCGCCGAACTCAACGCCGTAAGCATTAACGTTTTGGCCAAGTAACGTGATTTCAGAAACACCTTGCGCAACGAGGGCTTCGATCTCGGCCAAAATTTCACCTGGTCGGCGATCTCGCTCTTTACCGCGAAGGGCGGGCACGATGCAATAGGTGCAGGTGTTGTTACAACCCACGCTGATGGAGACCCAGGCCGCATACGCTGATTCACGTTTTGCTGGCAACACAGAAGGAAACTCAACGAGTGACTCCATGATTTCAATTTGAGCTTCTTGCTCAATGCGAGCGCGCTCTAACAACACTGGGAGTGAGCCAATGTTGTGTGTCCCAAACACCACGTCGACTACAGGTGACTTCTTAAGGATGGTGTGCTGATCCTTTTGGGCCAAACAGCCACCAACGGCGATCTGCATGCCTGGGTTCTTGGCTTTCACTGGCACCAGATGGCTCAAGTTGCCGTACAACTTGTTATCCGCATTTTCACGAACCGCGCAGGTGTTAAAGACGATCAAGTCGGGAGTCACGCCTTGAACGAAGGGCACGTAACCGGCCTCTTCGAGCATGCCAGCCAGTCGCTCAGAGTCGTGCACGTTCATCTGACAGCCGTGGGTACGAACTTCGTAAGTTCGGGAGGAGGAGGTCACAGTTCAAGAGTCTAAGGCGCGCCAACTGAACCCGACATGAGAGTAGGGACCAAAACTGGTTAGCCTCACGATCTGCAGGATTTCAAGCGACTACGTCGGCCAACACCAGTGATAATGTGCGGCGTGATAATACATAGTCTGCGCCCCTTTACTCGCGCTGTCATCGCAATCCTGGCAATGACAGCACTGGCTGGCTGCTCATCAGTCGATCAGAATTCTGCTAGCTCAGCTGACCGTCCCAAATATGAAACCACCTTGAACGTGACCACCATCAATGGCACACCGCCTGAGGGAACGTTATCGCACTTGCAAAACGTCAAGACGATGTTGGATACAACAGATGCGAAGGGTCAGCACCTGATCTTCACAGAGGGAACTCGCAAAGCTGGAACACGCGCAGCAATTCACACCCATGAATACGGCGGACACACTTGTGTCGTGAGTGGTGAAATCACTGACTTCGTCGAAGGGCACAGTCCAATGAAATTCCCTGCCGGCACTTGTTACTACATGCCACCGAACATATTGATGTCTGCTTCAAACTTGGGACGCCAAGACGCGGTACTCATCGACACTTTCACTGTGCCCCTAGGAGGAGCCAGCATCACCATTCGAGAACCAGGTTA
The DNA here is from genome assembly GCA_009699705.1 of Actinomycetota bacterium. Taxonomy (GTDB): domain Bacteria; phylum Actinomycetota; class Actinomycetes; order S36-B12; family S36-B12; genus UBA11398. Next base: position 14,509 of record WLNQ01000010.1, read on the forward strand.
TTGATTCAAACAGCACGAACTGCCGACCACGCGCTAGCCCTTACTTGCCTTAGTCGTGGCATGCACGATTGTGGTGGTCTGCTGCGCAACTTGGGGCGCTACCGGGATGGGGGTCTTAGAGACCGTCTTGGTTTGACTCACGGTCTTGACCGAGCCCTGGGTGCTGGCACTTGCTGAGGAAGCTAGCGCGATCGTCTCAGCACTTTGCGCTGACCGCACGGTCAAAAGTCCGCCAATACCAAAGAAGACACCGACAGCTAAAGCTGAGGAAAGCATCTTCTGTCCGCGAGAGGTCGGACGGTTGCTTTGCTGGTGTACCCGGTTCGTGTTCATGGCTTCAGCATTCCCAAACCCTGTATGTGCACAATGCGGTGCAGGTTAAAGCCAGGTTAAGAGAATTTCAGGCCCGTCGGTGACCCGCGAGGCTTCAAATGTGACGTACCTTGTCTAAATGCGTTTTATCAAGACCCTGATCATTGCGGGAACCGCCACTGCCCTGGCAGCATGCAGTACCGCAGTGAGTGCCCCTGCCAGCGATCCTAGGATCGATGGTGGCGGCGATACCGCAGTGGTTGCCATGTCACCACTCACGGGGTTGCCCGAGACTGTGCCAACTCCAGTGCTGATTGTGAAATTAGATAACACTCGAAATGCACAACCGCATGCAGGGTTAAAGAATGCAGACGTTGTCTACATTGAAGAAGTCGAATACGGCATCACCCGTCTTGCTGCTGTCTTCTCGAGCACCATCCCCACGCGCATTGGACCCACCCGATCTGCACGTATCACCGATATTGACCTCACCTCCCAGTACGGCGCACCTGCATTCGCATTTTCTGGCGTGCAGAAAAAAATGTGGCCAGCAATTAATGATTCAACCGTTGTCGATGTGTCACCTAATAAGTACGCAGCTGCATATTTCAGAGATCAAAGTCGCCGAGTGCCTTACAACTTGTTCTTAAATGGCACGAAATCGCTGAGCTGGGCCACGGGTGTTTCCTCCGATAGAAATGTCGGCTTCGTTTTCTCTGCAGACACCCCTGCCGGTGGCCTCACCAACACAGGGGCGACCATGAAGTGGAGCGAAGCCTCGGCTGAATTGATCTATGACTCAATAACCGGGCTCTACAAGGTGGCGCTCAACGGAACTCCTGCACTGGCTGATGAAGATGCCAGTGGTCAAAACGCGGCAACGGTGATCATCCAAAATGTCATCCAGACGCAATCAAAGTACTGGGATAAAGGCGGCGGCAATACTCCACATGCCACCACGATTGGTACTGGAACCGCGACAGTGCTGCGCGACGGTCAATCTTTCAATGTCACTTGGAATCGCCCAACAGCTGATTCGGGTACTACCTTCACCATGGCGGATGGTTCACCAATGCCATTTAAACCAGGTCAGCAATGGGTCGTGCTGTTGAACTCCAAGACCCCGGCAACCTTGCTTCCGCTGCCAACGCCGGCGCCATCTTCTACAAGTAAGACGACCAAGGCTCCTGCCGCTATTTAATCGAGATATTGCTATTGAGTTGCAGCAATTTTTTCGTAATACGCCTCTTCATCGGCGCGCTTGGGGAACAAGAACACCACGAGCAACAGACCCACAATGCTGAGAAGTAATGCCATCGCCATCGCTGCGCTCTTGCCATCGGTGAAGGCTTGCGCTGCAGCTTTAATAATCTGATCACCAATATTTGCTGGGTACTGTGCCGCCACATGCGCCGCATCGCCAAATGAAGCTGTCAGGGAATCCGCGATTTGGGTGGTCACCTGATCTGCTTGCGCTGGTGGTAAGTCGTTGATGTCGCTTTGCATCCGACTGACATAAACACCTGCGAGCATGCCACCCAGAAGTGCTTGCAGCACTGCTCCACCAAAGTCGCGAGTCAGGTCAAGGAAAGCTGAACCCATGCCAGCATGACTTTCGGGCACCGACGACATCAACGCTCGTGACGCTGGTGTTGCTGCCATTCCAACGCCTGCCCCTACCACTGCGTAAGCGAGCAGGATCCAAAAAATACTTGTTCCGTCTTTCCAGGTAAACAACATGATTGCGAAGGCCACAACGACGAGCCCTAAACCAATACCCAAGGTATCGCGTGAGCCTCGCTTAATCACGAACTTGCCAGCCGCTTGACCACCAATGGCCGCAAATATCGCGGAAGGCACGGCGACAGCTGCAGCTGAGAAAGTGTCGTACCCCAGCACATCTTGCACAAATTGTTGGCCGATGAACATTGCACCAATCAGCGCACCAAAAGTAATAGCGCCAGCAACGAAAGCCACCCAGAAGGTTCTCGCTTTGGCTAAAGGCAGGTCAACCAGCGGCCGCTTTGCTCGCTTCTGCTGCAAAAAGAATCCGATGATCGACACCAATGCGATAGCTGCGGTGATGAGCCAGGTTGAGTCAATACCGCCATGGAAAGTCTGGATGATCACGACCAGCCCGCCAACACCAAGCACGGACAACACGCCGCCCAGATGGTCAACGGGCTCTGTGCCCGTGGATATGTGGTTAGGAATCACCAAGACGCCAATGATCAAAGCAAACAGTGCTAGAGGTACAGAAATAAGAAAAACCGAGCCCCACCAGAAATATTGAAGTAACCAGCCGCCCAACAGCGGACCTAGCGCAGCGAATCCGGCGCCTAGCCCAGACCACAGGGCGATAGCTTTAACTCGAGCGTTGCTTCGATACAACGAAGAGATCAAACTCAAGGTAGTCGGAAAGAGCAATGCCGCAGCGAACCCGGAGAGCAACCGAGCGATCGCTAAAAACTCTGCGTTCGGCGCCCAAGCTGACAGCATCGCCGTCGGCACCGTCAGGACAGCGCCGATGACGAACAGCATTTTCCGGCCGTAACGATCGCCAATCGCACCCAGATACAGCACTGTGGAGGCCAGCCCCAAGGCGAAGGCTTCAGCAATCGCGTTCAGTTGATCTTGACTGGCGTTCAGTTGCGAACCAATCGTTGGCAAAGCCACATTGGCAACCGACAGATTGATATTCGCAACGATTGCACCCACGATCAGCGCAAGCAGGATTAATCCGCCCCGTGGTGGACTATCTGCTTGAACCGTTGGGTTACTCATACCCGGGAGGGTACTACCGCCTCATCATCGGTGATCTCGTCTTCGCCTGGCTCAATTTGCACGCGAGGCAGGATGCGATCCAGCCAGCTTGGTAGCCACCAGTTCGCCTTACCCAGAATCGACATGATCGACGGTACAAAGATCAAACGAATGATGAAGGCATCGATGATTACCGCCGAAGCCAACGAGACTCCGAACAGCTTGATCATGGAGTTCTTATCGGGAACGAAAGCCAAGAAGACACTTGCCATAATTGCTGCCGCAATGACCACAACTCGACCTGAGCCCGCAAGACCTCGTCGAACGGAAGCTGCGTTATCCCCGGTGTGTATCCACTCTTCCTGCATGCGACTGACCAAGAAGACCTGATAGTCCATCGACAAACCGAACAGAATCGCGAAGACCATGATTGGCAGGAATGGGAAAATTGGCCCGGTTCCTGAAAGCCCAATCAGATTGGCAAACCAACCCCATTGGAACACCGCGACGGTGATGCCCGTAGCCGCTGCGAAACTCAGCAAACTCGTGATAGCTGCCGTTAACGGAACCACAATCGAGTGGAATAGCAGCACTAATGCCAAGAAGCCCAGCCCAACAACCACTAATAAGAAGATTGGTAAAGCATCGGTGAGCACTGAGGTGAAGTCCGTGACAATCGCTTGTTGGCCGCCGACATAAAGTTTGGCCCCAGTTTCTTGCGCGATTTGTGGATTTACGTTATCTCGAAGGTTGTTGAGCAACTCTGTGGTTGCTTCATCCTGTGGCGCACTAGTAGGTGTCACCATGATGGTGCCGATGGTGCCGTCCTTGCCAAATGCCGCAGGATTGGCTGCAAATATTGGCAGCGCAGCACTGCTTGGCAATGTGGAAGCGACTCCAGGGGTGGCTTCTAAGGCCTTTACCGCAGTGGCATAAGCCGCAACATCATTTGGCTTGGGTAGCTCAACGGCCACGAAGAATGGTCCGTTCACGCCTGGACCAAAACCGGTGGCCATCAAGTCATAAGCGGTGCGCAGTGGAGAACCTTGTGCTTTACCTGAGTCATCAGCGAAGCCAAGACGCAATGAAAACAATGGAATGGCCAACACCAAGACAACACCCAACGAAACCAGCGCGGGAATGATTGGCTTGCGCTGAATCATGCGCCCGTAATGTGCCCAAGCTTTGCCTTCTGGATGCACTTCTCCTGGCTTTTTGCCCCACGGAAGTCGAATGGCCAAAGCCTTAGTTCCCAGCAAACTCAGAAGGGCAGGTAGGAACCATAGGGCCGAAAGCATGACGAAGAGCACGGTTACTGACGATGCAACAGCCAGACCATTGAAGAAGTTGATTCGCATGACGAACAAGCCAAGAAGTGCGATCACAACGGTGCTGCCAGCAAACAACACTGCTCGACCGGCAGTATGCACCGACTCCATGGCTGCAGCCTTTGGATCGTGCCCTGCGAGTAACGCTTGGCGGTAGCGGTTGATCACGAACAACGAGTAGTCGATGCCGACACCCAGTCCGATCATGGCGGCCAACGTTGGCGCAAAGGTGGCAACGTCCAAGAAATTGGCAGTGACAAGAACACCCATCTGTCCCATGGCCAAGCCCATGATGGCTGCGACGATTGGCAGACCAGCCGCAACCAACGACCCAAATGCGATCAGCAAGATGATGATGGCGACAATCAAGCCGATGCCTTCACTACTTGGCGGCTCTTGCCCGGCATACTCAAGAATTTGACCGTTGTAGGCAACGGTGACGGTGTCAGTATTTGCCTCGGTAATCGCGGCAACAATGATCTTGGCATCTTTGGAGTCGATCGAGGTTCCATCACCGGCGAAGGTGATGTTTGCATACGCGACTTTGCCGTCTTTGCTGATTGGCGCAGATGCGAGAGTCAGCGCCTGTAGCGCCGCCTTTTGCTCTGGCGTCATCTGGGCAAGTTGGTCCGGTGTTGGAGCAGACTGCTGTGGTGGACACGCGCTGCCTTGATTACCCAAAATCGAAGAGATACAAGAAATGGACTTGTTCTGCGCGAGTTGGTCAATCAATGGCTTGATAACCGCCAAGGATGCGGGGTCACTTGCCACACCTGTAGCTGGGGACCACACAATTTTGCCGCCAGCACTGAAGGATCCGCCGCCACCAGCTCCCTTAACCAAGAGGTCTTGAGCTGTGGTCGATTCCGTGTCTGGGAGCGAGAATGAGTCGTTGAGATTTCCGCCGACACCGACACCAAGTCCGATAACTGCCACGAGTGCGACAAACCAAGCGATGAGGGCAACAACTGGACGGCGAACCGCCCACGTAGACAGACCAGGCACAGGGAACTCCCATAAGTGTGAATTATTGTGCGGCCAGCCTACCTATACCCATACCACCCGAATGCCACCCTGATCGGCTATTGCTCGAACTGATAAATATCTTGCAGCAAACCTGCTGCGCCACTTGCTGCACCAGCCCGCAAGCCTGCTCGCCGCGCCCTCTTGCAGACCTTTCGCAAATGCGAAGTTCCCACTTGCCGACCAGATTTATAGGAATTAGGTTCATCCCAACATCCAGAGCGACTGAGAGATCTGGCTCTATGAAGTCGCAGCAACCCGGAACCTCGGGTGCTAATGCCAGGAGCGATGTGGAGGAAAGCACTGTCGTAGCTGAATGTGGATTGGGTCGTTCCACCCCCAAGCCAATGCACCACCTGTCCTCAAAGACCCATACCGAAAGGAAACACCAACATGTCACTTCACCTTGGCGATATCGCACCAGATTTCACAGCTGCAACCACCGAAGGCACCTTGACCTTCCATGATTGGAAGAAAGATAGCTGGGCAATCCTGTTTAGCCACCCAGCAGATTTCACACCTGTTTGCACTACTGAACTGGGCGCAACTTCCGCGCTTAAGGGCGAATTCGATGCACGCGGAGTAAAGGCCATTGCCGTGTCAGTTGACTCAGTTGAAGATCACCTCAGCTGGGCAGGCGATATCGGCGAAGTAACCGGTCATCCCCTGAACTTCCCGATCATTGCTGATCCGAAAAAGGAAGTGTCAGTTGCTTACGACATGATCCATCCGGGCGAAGGCGACACTTCAACGGTGCGTTCCGTATTCATCATCGATCCAAACAACAAGGTTCGTTTGACCCTCACCTACCCAAAGAGTGTCGGCCGTAACTTCAACGAGATCTTGCGCGTTGTTGACGCACTTCAGCTCACCGACAAAGCTCCAGTTGCTACGCCAGTTAACTGGGTACCAGGTGATCGCGTGATCGTTCCACCAACAGTGTCAACTGCAGACGCAATCGCTAAGTACGGCGATCAGGTCGAAGTTGTTAAGGACTACCTGCGTTACATCCCACAGCCAACGGTGTAATTGCTAAGAAGTAAAGCCCCCAACCGCAACCCGGTGGGGGCTTTACTTATGTCTGTGCCTAGCGCGACACCGCTGGCTATTCATCGAGTTCAAGTTCAAGTTCGGCTTGCACTGCTTCACGAACGAGGGATGCCGCAACTGAACCGTTATAGCCACGACGCATCAATAGATTCATCAATCGACGCTGCTGGGTTGCTGAGTCGTATCGCGCAAGGCTTGGCATTTTCTTTTGAACCAAGAGCTTGGCTCGCTCATATTCTTCTTCAGGTGTGATCTCCGCCAGTGCATCGACGATCTCTTCATCTGGAACGCCTTTTCGGCGAAGTTCTTGTCGTAGCACCGGTTTTGCAGTGCCTCGCGAACGTTGGCGCGAAGCCACAAACATTTGCGCATATTGCGCATCATCGATTAAACCAAGTTCGGTAAACCGATCCAGAACTTCGTTGGCCACGTTCTCGGGAATATCGCGGGCCAGTAAATCGTCGTAAAGATCTTTGCGGGTGCGCGCCATTGCGTTCAGGCGTCGCAACACGATCGATCGAGCCATTGCGTTTGGATCTTGGGCAGTACGCACATCTGCGAGCGAACCCGCGTGGGATTCGCTCGCAGATGATGGGAACTTGTGTGCCATGGACGCTTACGCGTCTATCGGATTTGGCTCAACAACCTTTGGCTCCTTGGCTTCTTTGACTGCTGGCACTTCTTCAGTCTTCGCGCCGATGCCAAGTTCGGCCTTCAAGCGACGTTCGATTTCATCGGTGAGATCCGCGTTATCAAGTAGGAAGGTTCGAGCATTTTCCTTGCCCTGACCAAGTTGTTCGCCTTCGTAGGTGTACCAAGCGCCAGCCTTCTTCACAATGCCCTTATCAACACCCATGTCAATGAGGGAACCCTCACGCGAGATGCCGACGCCGTAAAGAATGTCGAACTCTGCTTGCTTGAACGGTGGCGCAACCTTGTTCTTGACTACCTTGACGCGGGTGCGGTTACCGACAGCTTCGGTGCCGCCCTTCAAGGTTTCAATGCGACGAATATCGAGGCGAACCGAGGCGTAGAACTTCAACGCCTTGCCACCAGTGGTGACTTCTGGTGATCCGAACATCACGCCGATCTTTTCGCGCAGCTGGTTGATGAAAATCATGGTGGTGTTGGTGTTGCTGAGCGCACCGGCCATCTTGCGCAGGGCCTGGCTCATGAGGCGAGCTTGAAGTCCAACATGGCTATCGCCCATTTCGCCTTCAATTTCAGCGCGAGGAACAAGGGCTGCCACCGAGTCAATGACAATGAGGTCGATAGCTCCAGAGCGCACCAAAGTGTCGGCAATTTCAAGGCCTTGCTCACCGGTGTCTGGCTGGGAGACATACAGCGCGTCCAGGTCGATGCCAAGGCTCTTTGCGTATTCAGGATCAAGGGCATGCTCAGCATCGATGATCGCTGCAATGCCGCCGGCTGCCTGCACGTTAGCGATGGCATGTAGAGCCAGCGTGGTCTTACCGGAGGATTCTGGGCCGTAGATCTCGATGATGCGGCCACGTGGGTAACCACCAATGCCAAGGGCAAGGTCAAGGGCGATGGAGCCCGTAGGGATCACGTCGATTGGGTCGCGGCCTTCGTCCCCGAGGCGCATTAATGAACCCTTACCGAATTGACGCTCAATTTGAGCCAATGCGGTTTCGAGTGCCTTCTCACGGTCATTCGCGGCCATGTCTTACTCCCTTGTCTGGTGTTCGTTGATTCGATTGAACCTAGAGCGACCCTCTGACAATTCCACTGAATCTCACCCGGGCCGCGGAGCCCTTGTGGATGAAAACCAGTTGAACTGACGTGAGTGAAACTACATCGAACACCTGTTCGAACAGTGGCGACACGCCGCGATTGTTCTCGGCTTATTTATCGCAGTTTTCGTTTTACCTCATTCGCCCTTTGCTGGCGAGTAAGCAGCCCAGGCCACCAACATCACCACACCAGCGAAGATCCACATCGCCCAGGAAGGCCAAAAGTTCTGCTCGTCGGCTCCAAGCAGATACCAAATGCCGATCGAGATCGCCCATAACACCAGCACCAGGGCGGCGATCTTTTTAATTGAGCGTTGAGCCCACAGTTTTGTCTCTGGTGACACTCGTAGTTCTTGTTTTGCCATGACGTCAGTTTACGTGGGAACCAGGTTGACTTGCTGGTTGTCTAAGAAGGCGCGCAAGCAAGCTTTCCGGCGGCCAGCCACTAAGTTTGTCCCCATGTCCAAGGTCTTAACTTCATTACCCGTCGGCGAACGCGTCGGAATCGCCTTTTCAGGAGGCCTCGATACCTCCATCGCCGTAGCTTGGATGCGCGAGAAGGGTGCGATCCCCTTCACCTATACCGCCGATCTTGGCCAACCAGATGAGCCTGACATCGATTCGGTTCCTAGCCGCGCTATGGCTTACGGAGCAGAAGGCGCTCGCTTAGTTGACTGCCGCACCCCGCTTGTCGAAGAGGGCTTAGCTGCTCTTGCCTGCGGCGCTTTCCATATTCGATCTGGTGGTCGTCAATATTTCAACACCACTCCACTAGGTCGCGCGGTTACCGGAACGTTGCTGGTGCGCGCGATGAAGGAAGACAACGTTTCTATCTGGGGCGATGGTTCCACCTATAAAGGCAACGACATCGAGCGGTTCTACCGCTACGGACTTCTTGCCAACCCTGCCCTGCGCATCTACAAGCCTTGGCTCGACCAAGACTTCGTTGATGAACTTGGTGGACGTAAGGAAATGTCTGAATGGATGAACTCGCGAAACCTTGAATACCGCGCCAGCGTGGAAAAGGCGTACTCGACGGATGCGAACATCTGGGGCGCAACCCACGAAGCAAAAGACTTAGAACACCTCAACGTGTCGATGGAAATCGTCGAACCAATCATGGGTGTGCGCTTTTGGGATCAATCAGTTGCCATTGAACAAGAAGACGTCACGATCACATTTGTGCAGGGACGCCCAGTTGCCATCAACGGCAAATCCTTTACCGACGCCGTTGCGCTCGTGCTTGAAGCCAATGCCATCGGCGGCCGCCATGGCCTAGGTATGGCTGATCAAATTGAAAATCGCATCATCGAAGCCAAGAGTCGTGGTATTTATGAAGCACCCGGCATGGCACTGCTGTTCATCGCCTATGAGCGCTTGCTCAGTGCGATTCACAACGAAGACACCGTGGCCAATTACCACGCTGAAGGCCGACGCCTTGGTCGCTTGCTGTACGAAGGTCGCTGGTTGGATCCGCAATCTTTGATGCTGCGCGAATCACTACAACGTTGGGTTGCATCTGCCGTTTCAGGCAACGTCACTATTCGCCTACGTCGCGGCGATGACTACACCATCGTTTCAACTGATGGACCTAATTTCAGCTACCACCCAGACAAGCTCTCGATGGAACGCACTGAAGATGCAGCCTTTGGGCCACTTGATCGCATCGGTCAACTCACCATGCGTAACCTCGACATTGCTGACACTCGCGCCAAGCTTGAAATGTATGCAGCGCAAGGTCAGCTACTTGAGAGTCACACGAATTTGGTCGGCGAACTTATTCCAGGTGGTGCTGCTGCTATTGCTTCAGCTGAGGACGAAAGTAATCCAGCTGCAGAGAATTCACTTGATCGTGCTGCGATGGAAGCCGGAACTGACTAGTTCGTCTGCTCATCACTTTCAGCATGCGTGCCGTGATCAAGTTGCGATGCTACTGCTTGTCGAATGCCAGCATCATTGCCAGGCAACTGGATCTTCTTAAAAGTTTCAATAAGAAATTCGGGGTTGCTCTGCCAATCTTCGTAGTGCAGCACCTGCGCCTGCGCACTTCCCAAAATTGAGTTGAGATCGGCGGCAGCTTGAAGAAGCCAATCGCGTGATTGCGTGAGGGCAGCGATCGGGTCTTCATGGTTGGGCCACCAGCCACTTCGTGCAGCATCTTGCGGCTCGCGCACATTGATGATGTAGGTGATGCCTGGGAAAAGTTTGTTTAAGAAGAGCAGATACGACAACATCACTTCGTAGGTTTCAAAGTGTCCGGGCTCGTAGCGCACTTCTTTGAAGCCCAGAACTTTTGTGTCATTTCCAGGACGAAGAACGTACTCGACTACATGCCTGCGCTGATCTTCAAGAATGTGCTGCGGTTCAAGTTGAGCCGAACCAAACCACGGATGCTGAGGACGCTTTGCGTGATGTCGATCTGCTGTTTCCGTAATTGCCTGCACGTATGTTTCAAGCCCTCGCAAGGCCGAATAGTTCTCACCACGCACGAGAACCCCTGGCAAGGCGTTGAGCGCCGCCTGCAATGCCGTGCTTCCAGTGCGCCCATAGGTCACCACGGTGAGGTACCTCAACGCCGAAGCACGCTTGCCAAACATTCCCTCAGCCTAGAGTGCGGCTTAGACGAGCGTTCTCGCACGAGGGTTCCGCCACCTCTTTGTGAGGTAACCCGCCGCTCTTTGTGAGTAAATTTGTTTGTTTTTCGCTGGGAATACGGTCACACTTGGAACATGACACCCAGTAGGCCATCTAAGACTCGCGCGAAGACTCGTGGGCTCTTTCTTGCCTCTCTTGTAGCTGCGGTCTGCTCGCTCGCCCTCGTAGGGTTTGCTGGGTTTTCTGGCGCGCTGGGCTTATCAGCGGCGAATGCGGTTCCTGATGTCAGCCCCACTGGCGCACCAACACCAAGTTCTACGTTGGATGCAAGCGTTCCACCCGGCCAAGAGCGCTACATCGTGGCAACAACCCAATCGAACACAGATGCAGCAACACAAGCCGTTGTTGATGCTGGCGGCTTTATCGTTGCGCAATACCAAAAATCAATTGTGGGATTCGCTGCCACGATGACGCCTGCGGCTGCGGCTACTCTCGCGC
>WLNQ01000100.1 GCA_009699705.1 Actinomycetota bacterium
ATCCGTGCCACAACCCCGAGCCCTGGGGCGTGGACAATGCTGGGTGCAGATCGAGTCAAACTTGGCCCACTTCAACACAAGGATCCAATTGACCTTCCATCGCTTGGCCCTGGGCAGCTATTCGCCACAAAGAGCGCAGTCTGGGTCGGCACAGCAACCAAGCCAGCCTGTCTGGATTCCATTCAACCGTCAGGGAAGAAACTCATGAATGCTGCTGACTGGGCTCGTGGATTTGACGTACACGGATTGAAATTCACATGAGCATTGATCCTGCTCGCGAAGCCTCGTTGGATGTCCTTCGTGCTGTTCGCGTTGATGATGCGTACGCAAACTTGGCCTTGCCAATTATTTTGCGGAACCGAGGGCTTTCGGGTCGTGACGCCGCTTTTACGACAGAACTCGCTTATGGAGCTTTGCGTTGGCAGGGCTTGTACGACGCGATTCTTGCGCAGTGCGTTTCAAGGGACTGGGAAGATGTCGATCCAATGACCAAGGACATCCTGCGCCTGGGTGTTCATCAGCTATTGGGCATGCGCGTTCCAACTCATGCGGCAGTGGATTCAACGTGCAACCTGGCAAAAGGCGCGGGTTCACCTGGTGGGGCAAAGGCGCGAGCTGGTTTCGTGAATGCCGTATTGCGCAAAGTTACCGAACGAAATCTGGACCAATGGATCGAATATCTCGGCGTTGACGGTGATAGCGAGCAACAACTGGCTATTCGTTGGTCACATCCCGCTTGGATTGTTCGTGCGCTTGCGCAAGCACTGGGCGAAAAGCGAAGTGAATTGGGTGATCTCTTAGAGGCTGACAATGTTCCGGCAAAACCTTCTTTGGTTGCGCGGCCTGGAAGAATTAGTCTTGACGAAATGCTCGCTATTCCAGGTGTTGAAGCAGGCCGCTGGTCACCTCTCGCTGGAACTTTAGTTGAAGGAATCCCCGAATCACTCGAAGAAATTCGTACAGGTTCCGTGGGTGTTCAAGATGAAGGCAGTCAGCTTGTCACTTTGGCTTTGAGCCGGGCGCCAATTACAAGTCACACCAATCGCTGGCTTGATATGTGTGCAGGTCCAGGTGGGAAGGCCGCAGTGCTTGACGGCTTAGCCCAACAGGTAGGTGCACGACTGGTAGCTGTGGAGCAGCATCCTCATCGCGCAAAACTTGTAAGCAACACTCTTGGGCTAGAAACAACGGCCGAAGTACTCACTGGTGATTCAGCGCAACACGAATGGTCCGGAGAGTTCGACCGGGTACTTGTTGACGTCCCGTGCACTGGCTTAGGAGCCCTTCGTCGTAGGCCGGAATCGCGCTGGCGACGCAAAATTTCCGATGTGTCAGGTCTAGCCCCGGCGCAAAGGTCCTTACTGAATGCAGCAGTCAAGGCAGTTGCTCCTGGGGGAGTCGTTGCGTATGTGACATGTTCACCACATTTCGCGGAAACAGAGCTCGTTGTGCAAGACATTTGCAAGGCACACCCTGAACTGACGATTCTGGATGCACCAGCCCTGCTGCCTGAGGTCACCGACGCTAGTCGAGGCAAGTTTGTGCAGTTGTGGCCGCATCGCCATGGAACTGATGCGATGTTCTTGGCCTTGTTGCAGCGTTCTGCGGAGTAAGTGTCTCTAGCGGCTACTGTTGTAGTCGTGGGTTTATTGATTTCGCCAAGCGTCCTGAATGCTGATCTCTCGCACCTGGCAGATGAGGTGCGACGAGTCGAGGCTGCAGCTGACTGGATTCACCTTGATGTGATGGACAACCACTTCGTTCCAAACTTAACCTTTGGGTTGCCAGTGATTGAGTCACTCATTAAGAGCACTTCGTTGCCTGCTGATTGCCACCTCATGATTAATGATCCTGATCGGTGGGCTCCGGCCTACGCTGAAGTGGGCGCTGGCAGTGTGACGTTCCACATTGAAGCAGCAAATAATGCTCGGCAAATATGTCGCGATATTCGTAGCCACGGTGCGCGCGCTGGTGCAGCTCTCAAACCCGGCACTGAGATTTCCGAAATCGCTGACTTGTTACCCGAGCTTGACATGATTTTGATTATGACTGTTGAGCCAGGCTTCGGCGGTCAATCATTTATGACAGACATGCTGCCTAAGGTTCGGCGAGCTCGTGAATACGCTCAGCAAAGCGGAACAGATATTTGGGTTCAGGTCGATGGCGGAGTCGATGTCAACACCATCGCAATGTGTGCTGAAGCTGGGGCGAATATTTTCGTTGCAGGCTCTGCGGTTTACCGCGCCGATGACCCTGCGAACATGATCAATCATCTCCGCGATATCGCGAACAGTGCTTGCGGTCACTAATGGTTGATACCTGGTCTTCGTATATGCAACAAGCACTGAGCTTGGCATTGCAGGGACCTCGTTCGCTCAATCCGCAGGTCGGTTGTGTCATTGTTGATACGCAGGGAATCGTGGTGGGCACCGGATTTCATCAAGGAGCCGGAACTGCTCATGCAGAAGTGGATGCTCTTGCGAGTGCGGGAGATCTGGCCCGTGGAGCAACAGCGGTAGTGACGTTAGAACCCTGTCGACACACTGGCCGAACGGGACCCTGTACTGAAAGCTTGATCCAAGCCGGGATCGTTCGCGTGGTGTACGCGCAAAGTGACCCCACTAAAGATGCGTCAGGTGGAGCGGGTGTGTTGCGCGAAGCTGGTGTAGAGGTCATTAGTAGTGTGTGTGCGAAAGAAGCACAGGAGATCAACAAGGCTTGGACTCATGTGCAGCGCACCGGTCGGCCTTATGTCATCTTGAAGATTGCGCAGACCCTAGATGGGCGAGTTGCTGATGAATCTGGTGGACCAACCTCGATCACTGGGCCAGCAGCCCAATTGCTCACCCATCAGCTTCGGGCGCAATCTGACGCAGTATTGGTTGGAACTGCCACTGCTGTGATCGATAACCCGGCCCTCACGGTTCGGCTCATTGATGTGACGCAGCAACCGATCCGAGTCGTGATGGGCGAGCGTGAATTGCCACCCGAACTCAAGGTTTTCGACGATCAGGCACCAACCATGCTGCTCCGTGAGCGGCGCCCCAGGGCAGCCTTGGCTTTACTCGGCGAAGCCGGGATCACGCAGGTCTTCCTTGAGGGTGGGCCCACGCTGGCCTCGGCCTTCCTTGAAGCAGGGCTGGTTGACGAGGTGGTTTGGTTCTTAGCCCCGCGGCTCTTTGGCGCAGGGCCAATCTCCCTAGGCCCGTTGGCGGCTCCAGTGCGACTCGATGTCGAACAGATTCAACTGATCGGGAATGATGTGATGGTGCGCGGGCGTATTGCCCGGACAGACGAGAAGCAGCGATAGGACGTACACGTGTTTACCGGCATCGTTGAAGAGCGAGGTCAAGTGGTGTCTGTGACCCCGTTAGGGGATTCGGCGCGCTTGGTGATTCGGGCTGCTATCGCATTGAGCGATGCCAAATTAGGGGATTCAATATCTGTAAACGGTGTCTGCCTGACTGTGGCTGATCGTGATGACCAGACGTTTGCTGCTGATGTGATGGCAGAGACGTTAGCCCGCACTTCCCTAGGCAGCGCGATTCCTGGTTCCGATGTCAACCTTGAGCGGGCGATGCCGGCAAATGGGCGGCTGGGAGGACACCTTGTGCAGGGACATGTTGATGGCACCGGAAGCATCCTCAGTATTGAACCGGCGCAACATTGGACTCTGATTCGCGTGGCTATCCCGTCAGACCTGGCACGCTATGTGGCGGTAAAAGGATCCATCACCATTGATGGAGTGTCACTTACCGTCGTCGATGTGGTTGATGATTCGTTCAGCGTGTCACTTATTCCTACGACTCTTCGCGAGACGACGCTTGGTGAACGCAAAGTGGATGACATCGTCAATCTTGAGATTGATGTGATTGCTAAATATGTGGAGCGACTGCTGGAGGCCAGAGGATGATTCCGGCGGATAAACTTTTTGCAAAGCGGGATAAGTCTGAAGAACAGGCTAAGAAAGAACCTGAGCACAGTGAGCCTGCTGCTGAGTCCGTCTCGGGCCTTGGAACGAATGAAGTTCGGTTGGACTCAATCGAAGATGCGATTGAAGCAATGCGTTCCGGACACAGTGTCGTGGTCGTTGATGATGAAGACCGTGAAAACGAAGGCGATTTGATTTTCGCAGCAAGTGCGGCAACGCCGGAACTCACGGGTTTCATGATCCGCCACACATCGGGGTACATATGTGTTGGCATGACAGGCAAGTTGCTCGATCACCTTGGTCTACCGCCGATGACTTCAGTAAACGAAGATCGCAAACAGACAGCATATGCAGTATCGGTCGATGCCAGAGATGTTGCAACCACCGGAATTTCTGCGGTTGACCGGGCGCACACCATTCGGGTGCTAGGTGATAGTTCCACTGAACCGTTTGATCTGACCCGCCCAGGGCACGTTATGCCGTTGCGGGCAGTTGAGGGTGGCGTGCTTCGACGCCCTGGTCATACCGAGGCATCCGTTGATCTTGCTCGTCTGGCCGGTTTTACGCCTGCCGGAGCCTTATGTGAACTTGTGAATGATGACGGTTCGATGATGCGTGCTCCGCAATGTCGGGAGTTTGCAAACACCCACGGTCTCAAGATGATTTCCATTGCTGATCTGATTCGTTTTAGGAGACGGAACGAAAAGCAAGTAACCCGAGTTACTGAAGCCAAATTGCCAACGGAGTTTGGTGAATTCACGGCAGTTGGATATCGCAGCGACATCGACGGTATTGAACACATCGCCATGGTGATGGGTGAAATTGGTGATGGCGAAAATGTCATGGTGCGCGTGCACTCAGAATGTTTAACTGGTGATGTTTTTGGTTCGATGCGTTGCGATTGCGGCCCACAGCTACATGCTGCGATGTTGCGGATAGCCGCAGAAGGTCGCGGAGTTGTGCTGTACATCCGTGGGCATGAAGGTCGCGGTATCGGACTGCTTCACAAACTCATGGCCTACAAGCTTCAAGACGGCGGCCGTGACACTGTTGATGCCAACTTGGACCTTGGTTTGCCTGCAGATGCGCGAGATTACGGAACTGGCGCACAGATCTTGGCAGATATTGGGATTCGCAGCATGCGGTTATTAACGAACAACCCGGCTAAGCGAGCAGGTCTTGAAGGCTATGGGTTATCAATCGTGGAACGCGTACCTCTTGAAATTCAAGCCAATAGTCACAACGAGGAATACCTACGCACGAAGGCAGCGCGGATGGGACATGAACTTGGCGAGTCAGGTCTGACTCCGAAGGGAACAGTATGAGTTCGCATGGTGCGCCAACAGTGACAGTCACGGCTACCGGAGCTCGGGTAGCGGTTATTGCTTCCTTGTGGCACACCGAAGTCATGGACGGGCTTATCGCGGGCGCGAATCAGGCCTGTGCGCAGGCCGGGGCAGTGGCTACCTTGATCCGAGTGCCAGGTTCATTTGAATTACCAATCGTGGCCAAAGCCTGCGCAGCATCCTTGGACTACGACGTGGTGGTTGCTCTTGGCGTGGTGATTCGTGGGGGAACGCCACATTTTGAGTATGTGTGTTCAGCAACTTCACACGCCTTGGCTCAGGTGGCCCTTGATTTTCTGGTTCCGGTGGGATTTGGCTTATTGACCTGTGACACAGATGCCCAAGCCCTTGATCGCGCCGGTTTGCCGGACTCCAGCGAGAGTAAAGGCTTGGAGGCCACTCAGGCGGCCCTGCTGACATGGCTGACCCTGTCTGGGATTGCTGGTGAACAAACCCCATAAGCGGTCAGTAGGCTTGACCTGTGAAAACTTTCGACGAGTTATATGCCGAGTTGCTGCGTAAAGCCTCCTACGGTGATGAAGATTCGAGCACGGTGAAACTTCTGGGGCAAGGCGTTCACGCCATTGGCAAGAAAGTTGTAGAAGAGGCAGCCGAGGTATGGATGGCAGCCGAGCACGAGGGACACGACAACACAGCTGAAGAAATCGCCCAATTGCTGTATCACCTCCAGGTGATGATGATTGCGACCAATGTTTCGCTCGACGATGTTTACCGACGGTTGTAAACCATGTTAAAAGTAGCGATTCCTAATAAAGGTCAGCTCGCTGAGCCAGCTCGACAGATGCTTCAAGAAGCTGGCTACTTGCGCAATGCTGGTGTTCGAGACCTTGTTGTTCAGGATCCAGCAAATGATGTTGAGTTTTTCTTTTTGCGACCGAAAGATGTTGCGCTTTATGTTGGCGCAGGAACCCTGGACATGGGTATCACCGGCCGCGATATGTTGCTGGATTCAGGCGCCGACGCTTCCGAGTTGTTGCCGCTTGGTTTTGCACCATCCACTTTCCGCCTTGCTGCACCAGTAGGAACCGCTCAGTCCTTTCAGGATTTCCAGGGCAAGCGCATCGCAACATCGTATGACGGTCTTTTGCGATCTTGGCTAGCGCAAACAGGGATCGAAGCAACGGTTGTTCGACTTGATGGCGCAGTGGAAAACGCTGTGGCGCTGGGCGTTGCTGATGCTGTCGCTGATGTGGTTGCAACAGGAACGACCCTGCGCAAGGCCGGACTAGAGGTTGTGGGCGATCCAATTTTGGTTTCTGAAGCCACCGTTGTGCGCCGCACGGGCGCGCCTCTGACACCTGCCGTTGACACAATGATTCGTCGACTACAAAGCGTGATGGTTGCTCGCACCTTCGTTTTGGTGGATTACGACATTCACACTGCCAATCTG
>WLNQ01000101.1 GCA_009699705.1 Actinomycetota bacterium
AATCCCTAAGGGGGTCAAGGCGCATTCTTGAGCGGTATCTGCCAGACTCTCCTCGTGGCAACAACTACAGCTCCCTCTGCATACGCACACGCTCCAGCGAATCGCCCCAACATGGTGTCGATTGGCACCATCGTGTGGCTTTCCAGCGAACTTATGTTCTTCGCTGCACTCTTCGCTATGTACTTCACCCTTCGGGCGGTGAATCCTGAGCTGTGGGCTAATGAGACCGGACTGCTGAACATTCCATTCGCCAGTATCAACACCACCGTGTTGGTGCTTTCTTCAGTCACCTGCCAGCTCGGCGTCTTTGCTGCCGAGCGCGGCGACGTCAAAGGCTTGCGTCGATGGTTTGTCATCACCTTCCTGATGGGCTCATTCTTCGTAGCCGGCCAGATCACCGAATACACGAGTTTGGTTCGTGAGGGGCTCACCCTTTCCTCGAACGCTTACGGAAGTGCTTTCTACTTAACTACCGGCTTCCACGGCATGCACGTCACCGGTGGCCTCGTTGCTTTCCTCTTTGTGTTGGCCACCACCTATGTGTCCAAGCGCTTCACTCACGATCAGGCCACCCGAGCCATCGTGGTGTCCTATTACTGGCACTTCGTCGACGTGGTGTGGATCGCTTTGTTCTTCATGATCTACATCCTCAAGTAGTCCCTAATGTCTGATTCCCGTTGCCCTCAAACAAGGAAGGTCTGAACGAGTGAAGTTCTTGGCCGCACGTCGGCGAAATCCACTTGTTGCACTTGGCCTATTGCTCGTCGCGCTTGTCGCGGTGGGCGGCGGCTACGCAGCAATCGCCAATATTCAACCCGCGCAAGCTTCTGCTAGCTCCCAGACTCAGGTTGAGGAAGGCAAGCGTCTCTATCTTGCTGGCTGTTCTTCCTGCCACGGCATGGCTGCACAAGGAACCAGCAACGGTCCAACCCTTCTTGGTGTGGGCGCGGCCGCGGTGGACTTTCAGGTTTCTACCGGTCGGATGCCGCTCGCGGCACCTGGGGCCCAGGCGATCGTAAAGACTCCTACTTACAACGAGACACAAATTGCGGCATTGGCTGCATACGTGGCTTCGTTGGCTCCCGGACCCGCTATTCCGACTGCTGAAGACACGAGTTTCGACAATGCGGATGTCGCACAAGGTGGCGTACTTTTTCGCACCAACTGTGCACAGTGTCACCAAGCTGCTGGCCAAGGTGGCGCACTTACCCAAGGTAAGTGGGCTCCCAACTTGATGCAGGCCACGCCAAAAGAAATGATCGAGGCCATGATCACCGGCCCTGCGAGCATGCCGGTCTTCAGCGATGGAACCCTGCCAATCAAAGACAAGCAAGCAATTATTTCTTATGTCAACAACCTCCAGAACGCCTCTAGTCCCGGTGGACTCGACCTCGGTCGACTCGGCCCGGTTACCGAAGGTTTGTTCTTGTGGACCGCAGTGTTCGCAGCGCTTATTGCCGCGGCCGTCTGGATCGGAATTAAAGCGCGATGACTGACCTCACTCCGCACGGCACAGAGCCGGCAAAGCTTGGCTACTCCCCCGTGGCTGACATTCCGCATGCGCTTCGGGTAAGTGATACCGATCCCGCAGCAGCAAAGCGCGCTGAGCGTCAGATTGCTTCGATGTTCTTACTCTCGATGATCCTTGTCGTGGTCTTCATCGTTGCTTTCTGTACGATCGACAAAGACACCAACGTCTACATCCCGGTCTTCGGTGAAGTTGGCTTTTTGACCATCGTGCTTGGCCTCACCAGTGGGCTGTCGATTCTGCTCATCGGCACTGGCGCAATTCAGTGGGCCAAGAAGCTCATGCCCGACGTTGAAGTGGTGCAGATGCGTCACGAAATGACTTCGCCGCAAGATGCAACTGATGAAGCTGCCGCAAACTACGAGCGCGGTAAAGATGAATCCGGCTTCGCTCGCTACACGATCATCCGCCGAACCTTGATCGGTGCCATGGCGCTGTTTCCTATTCCGGTGATCTTCTTGCTCCGCGACCTTTGGAGTTCGCCAGAAAGTGGCACCTTGACTCCAGACGAAATTCTTTCGCACACCATCTGGAAAAAAGGTGAGCGGATTGTGGTCGATGCGACCTACCTGCCGGTACGTCCACAAGACCTGCCCATTGGTGGGCTCGTGTCCGCTGTTCCTGCCAGCCTGAAGGAAGTTCAAGAAGCTGAAGGCAATCTCAATGCCCGTGGCAAGTCCGCGATTATTTTGGTCCGGATGGATCCAAAGGACATCGTCGCTCAGCAAGGCGACGGCTGGGATTACCAAGGCATCGTTGCTTACTCAAAGATTTGCACCCACGTGGGCTGCCCAATCGCGTTGTACGAACAGCGCACCCACCATTTGCTCTGCCCTTGCCACCAGTCAACCTTCGACTTGGCAAATGCTGGAGCAGTTGTCTTTGGGCCAGCAGCGCGCAATATGCCGCAGCTCCCCATCGGCGTCGACAGCGAGGGTTACCTCATCGCTATGGATGACTTCAACCAGCCAATCGGACCTAGCTTCTGGGAGCGCGGATGAGTACGACAAGTCCTGTGGAAACCAAGGGCGCAGCTGCGGCTACGTACCTAGACCAGCGTCTGGGCAGTAATAAGTTTCTCGCTCGCAACCTGGGCAAGGTCTTCCCTGACCATTGGTCATTCATGCTGGGTGAAATTGCGCTCTACTCCTTCATCGTCGTGCTACTCACTGGCACGTACCTCACGCTTTTCTTCAAGCCGTCTATGGTGGAGTTGGTCTATAACGGCTCATACGTACCGCTTAAGGGCATTCAGATGTCTGAGGCTTACTCCTCGACTTTGGATATCTCCTTTGACGTGCGCGGTGGGCTACTCATCCGTCAGATGCACCACTGGGCGGCTTTGCTCTTCGTCGCTGCGATGTCAGTGCACATGTTCCGAGTCTTCTTCACTGGCGCTTTCCGCAAGCCACGTGAACTGAACTGGATCATCGGTGTCGTTCTTGTCACGATGGGGCTTGGCGCTGGATTCACTGGCTACTCCCTTCCCGATGACCTACTGTCCGGTACCGGACTTCAGATCATTCGCGGCATCGTGCAGTCAATCCCCGTCATTGGCACCTGGGGAGCCTTCCTGCTGTTTGGCGGTGAATTCCCGGGCACTGACATCATCTCGAGGCTTTACCCCATCCATATCTTGCTCATTCCAGGGTTGATCTTGGCGCTGGTGACCGTCCACTTGATCATGGTGTTCACTCAAAAGCACACGCAATTCCCCGGACCTGGTCGCACCAACGACAACGTTGTGGGCTATCCGCTCTTGCCTGTCTACATGGCAAAAGCTGGCGGGTTCTTCTTTATCGTCTTTGGTGTCATCGCACTTATCGGCGGTCTGGTGAGCATCAACCCGATCTGGATCTTTGGTCCATACACCCCTGATCAGGTCAGTGCTGGATCACAGCCCGACTGGTACATCGGTTGGCTTGATGGTGCCTTGCGTTTGATGCCAAACCTGGAATCAACAATTGCCGGATTCACGCTGTCGTGGAATGTGTTGGTTCCATCCGTCATCATTCCTGGTTTGCTCTTCACCGCGTTAGGTGCTTACCCATTCATTGAACAATTCGTGACTGGCGACAAGCGTGAGCATCACTTGCTCGATCGTCCACGTAACGCACCTACCCGAACCGCTCTTGGTGTCATGGCCCTTACCTTCTACCTCTTGCTCTTCATTGGTGGCGGAAACGACCTCATCGCGGCAGCGTTCAATATGTCGATTAACTCGATCATCTGGTTCTTGCGCATAACCTTGTTCATCCTTCCGCCGCTCATGTTCGTCTTAACTCGACGAATTTGCTTGGGTCTGCAGCGTCGAGACAACGCGAAACTGCTCCACGGCTACGAAGCGGGACGCATCTTGCGCTTGCCACATGGTGAGTTCATCGAGGTTCATGAGCCTCTTTCCGTTAAGGAACTTGCAGTCATCACGAGCAAGAGCGATATTTCACCTCTTCCAATTCCGCAGAAGACTGATATCGATGGCGTGAAGAACAAGAACTACAAGAGTGAGAGCCGACGCGCGAAACTCAGTCACTTCTTCTACGGCGAGAACATTCCACTGCCAACAGCTGCAGAAATCGCAGCTGGCCAGGCTCATGTGGCACACGATGCCGCGATCGAAGCACCACTTCATGCTTACGAAGATGCTGATCAGATCGAAAACTTCCACGGTGGCGTTCTGCACCATCCAGGAATGGCACAGACAAACGCTGAACAACAAGACGATCGCTAATCCGGAACTCTGCGTTTTACGAAGGCCCGCTGCTCCGGTAGCGGGCCTTCGTATTTGCCACTTCGCGTCTTTGATTGGCTGCTACTGTCCATGGATGCCTCAAGAAGCGCTCTTTGTTCGCCAGGGTGACTGGTTTCATCCAACCGCCTTCACCACCGGCCCGTGGCGCCCTGATGCGATGCATGGTGGACCCCCTTCGGCTTTGATCGGTCTAGCAATCACCGAAGCTCTACAACCTGATGAGCAAGTTGCGCGGGTCAATATAGATCTCGTTAAGCCCGTGCCTCTGGAACCTCTCAAGGCAGTAGTCATCCGCCGCGACATCAGTCGTCGAGTTACTCACCTAGATATAGAACTGCGCACCACAGATCACACGGTGGCATCGGCCCGAGCAGTGCTACTCCACGGATCTGGACCGATTCCTCTTGTTGATCTGGGTCCCCCAATCGTGCATGAACTCGTCAGCTCTGAGCACACCTCTCCTGGATCTGCTCCCCGCCATAGCGAGCCCATCATTTTCCATCGAGATGCGATCGAAGCTCGATTCACCCAAGGTGACTGGTCGATCCCAGGACCCGGGCACGCGTGGATGCAGCTTCGTGTTCCGGTGGTGCTTGATGAGCAGTCCTGTGCATTGAGCCAACTGTTGTCGATAGCAGACTTCGGCTCAGCCCTATCGCAGTCTGTTGCCCCTGATGCTCGCATTGGCCTGATCAATGTCGATGTCAACGTCACTCTTGCGGGCAACCCGGTTGGGCCTTGGTTCTTTCTCCAAACGCAGGGGCAAGTAAGCGAACAAGGAATTGGTCTTGCAGTGACTCGTCTTTTCGATGTTAATGGACAAGTTGGTGTGATCACCCAAAGCCAGATTGCGCAGAGTTTCCGCCAAGCCTGACTCGCCAATTTTCTTCATCCCACCACGAAGCCAAGTCAAAGTTCCGCTACCTTGCCGTTATGTCTTTTCAGCAACCGCAACACCCAGCTTGGTATGGCAGTGTCATGGGGACCGGCATTTTGGCGCTAGTACTCATAACCCAAAGCCAGACCTGGAACTATTCATGGCTCACTTTCACTTCAGTTATCGGGTTAATCCTGGCCAGTTTCCTTGGTGTGTGGCTGCTCCCCCGCTATTTGCGACGGCTGCGTGATCGCCTCGCATTAATGACCGAGCTAGCTAATCCAACCGCCGGCCCGATGTTGGCTACTCTGCCTGCAGGCCTGCTCGTACTTGCTTGCGCCTGGGGCCGCATCGGACCCGAACTTGTACCCAATGGCGTGTCGTTATGGATAACTACGACTTTGCTCGTGGTGGGCACTGTAGGCGTGATCGCCTTCACGATGGTCTGGACTGTAACAATTATGCGATCACCAATGCAGCTATCTGATATCCACGGTGGTTGGCTTATTCCTCCCGTGATGAACCTGCTGATTCCCGTAGCGTTAACACCCATTATTTTTGAAAACCCAAACATGTCTCAACTGCTATTGATCATCGGCTTCGGTTTCTATGGCATCGGACTCTTCCTCTTCCTAGCAATCTTCAGCCTCTTTATCGCCCGAATCATTCTTGGCGACCCTTTTTCGGGCCCGCTCGCGGCTGGTCTATGGATACCACTTGCCCCTGCGGGTCTTATTGGGTTGGCCGCGCTACGCCTTCAGCAGGCGGGTACCGCCACTGCTGTGCCGTGGCTTGGTGCTAATTGCGCATTAGGGATCGTTGCCTGTGCCATAAGCATCGGCTTCGGACTTTGGTGGGCCCTGTTTGCATTCATTTCTTTTCGCGGTATTCGTAAGACAGGCACGGCGCCTGTTCAACCCGGCTGGTGGGGCTTGGTCTTCCCTATTGGTGCGCTCACGTTGTGCATTGCAGCGCTAGGTCAAGCAACCAACATCATGGCAATCCAGCTCGCCGGAGCCGGCGGAGCAGCCGCGCTATTTGCCTGCTGGGCAGTAGTCGCCAAGGTCACCTTCACCACCAGATGAGCTCATTGGTCCGCTCGAGCAGGCAACTCAGGAATCTGCACCCGAGATAACGATGAGGGGCCGGTGCTAAAAGCACCGGCCCCTCATTAATCCTTTGTTTTTATCTCGCGAACTCTCCGCGGTAGTACTCAAACAGCCAGCCAATCAAACCGATCGCCAGCATGAATACACCGAGCGCGATCAACCAGACTGCGAATACAAGTCCAAAGACCGTGGACATAACAGCTACGCCAATTACTAACGGCCACCATGAATGTGGGCTAAAGAAGCCATACTCAGGGTCAGCTTCTTCAATATTGGCATCCAGACGATCTTCTGGCCGAGGCCACACCCGCTTAGATGTGTAAAGGACGTAGAAAGCCACCAAAGCCGCCAACATCCCACTCATGGTCAAGGCAGTGGTACCGATTGGGTCGCGTGCTGTGTA
>WLNQ01000102.1 GCA_009699705.1 Actinomycetota bacterium
TCCCGTAAGTGAAGCAACTTTTACATCAACGAATGAACCATGCGCTGGTTGTCATGTTGTAGCCCAGCATCCGCACACACACATCGCCACCGCGTCCTTCATTGATCCATGTCCCCCATGAAGGATTCCAACCCGTACCCGCAACATTGCCTTTATTGACACTGCCAGTGGATACATACGTCGCACACCCTGTTGCAGGCCGTCCGACTGCCTGCATCACATCAGGTACCGCAGGTATTGTGGCTGCATCTGTCGATGAGCTACTGCCAGATAGTCCTGACGTCATCACCCGATCACCCGAACCGCTGTCTGCGACGGCAACAAACAGTCCATTGCCATACGTCACCGAATGCCAGCCGTTCTCCGAAGCGCTGACCTGGCTGGTCCAAGTGAAGCCAACCTGATCAGCTTTCGCAGCCCCAGCACCCATCACCATGCCGGTCATCGCCATCAGTAACACCGATAAGAAAGAAATCATCCGCTTAATACGCATCGACTTCACAACCAACATCACATATTCCAACCGCTGGGGGGACTTCGCCCAGCAAGAAGGAAGTTCTCGCCGAGCGCGAAACGAGGTGCATAAGCACGCTCGGGCGCTGCGACGCGGGAACGGTAAAGACAACAAGAGGGATAATCGCGCAACGATACGAATCAGCGGATCGACATAGACCAAATAGGAACAAGCTCGATGTGTACGAGAAAAACGCACACTCCGCAGTACTCACAAGAACTAAGAGGGACGAACAAGACATAACCACTGACGGTGCATTTCGGTAAGGACCTATCTATATGTTGAAAAAGAAATCACTCGTGAATTCCTTGACGAACTATTCAACGAAGAAATGGAGCCGCCTCGGAGATTCGAACTCCGGACCTACGCATTACGAGTGCGTTGCTCTACCCCTGAGCTAAGGCGGCTTGCACTTGGACTCACCTTCCGGCAGACCCCCAAGGGCCGGTCAAGTCTAGCCGAGAAACGTTACGGAGAATTATCAGGTCCAAACGGTCCAACAAGCCTGAGGAAGCATGAAATATTCGCGCGCATTGTGAACCTGCGTATTCCTGAGCATCTGAATGGCAGAGTGGCCATGTTGGCACCCACCCCCGCCAAGTACGTCTGCTGATTTCGAATCCGGAGGCATCATGAAACGCGCAAGTCATCTCGCTTTCTACACAAGCGGGCTGCTCCTGCTCACCGCATCAACGGGCATCATCGATGCTGTCTCTTATCTAGCGCTCGACCGTGTTTTTACTGGAAACATGACGGGCAACGTGCTCTTCATCGGCTTCGCCTTAACTGGCACAGATGACATCCCGTTGCTCAACAACGTACTTGCCTTAACTGGCTTCATGCTTGGGGCAGTCCTTGGAGCACGCGCCCTCAAACATCTCGAAGTGTCAAGCTTCGCCCGATCCTCAGGAATCGTGTTAGCGATAAGCGTCATCACCACCGTTTCCATAAGCCTCGTCTGGTGGCAGGCATCAAGCCTCACCCTCACTGGGCAGGTAGTCATCACCACAGTTCTCGCAGCTTTGATGGGTGCTCAAGTTGCTGCCGTAAAACCCATCGGAAACTCAGACATCACAACTGTCGTAGTGACCAGCACCATTGCTAATCTGGCCCGCGAAAGCCGGCTTGCCGGTTCAAGCCAAGCACCTCACGTCTGGCGCAATCGGCTGGGCGCCATCGTTGCGATGGGCCTAGGAGCCACATTGGGTTCAGCCTTGATTTCGCTCTCAGGCGGACCTGCAGCATTGTTGCTCGCTGTTGGCGTCAATATCTTCGCTGGCACTGCATTGGTGATTGGCGCCCGCAAGCACCGAGTTCACACCTCAGCGAATGCACAACTCGCAGCCTCATGAATTCCTGACGCTATAATTTCGCGCAACTAGTGCGCAGCTGGCAAAGCAGCATCTGCATCATGCGCTTTCATGTCTTCCTTAGTCATGCGAACCAACGTGACCCAGATAATTCCGGCCAGCGCCAAGATTCCAACACTCCACGTAAAGGCTGTCGTGTAACCACTCACGAGAGCATCGTTTGTTGGGCCAGGGAGTCGATTGCTCACGATAAATGCACCGGTGGCAGACGCTGCAATGGTGTTGAGGAACGCGAGACCAATCGAACCACCGATTTGCTGGCTGGTGTTCAACACAGCAGAGGCAACTCCAGCATCGTGGTTACCCACACCGAACAATGCAACAGCAGAAAGCGGCACGAAGATCAGACCCATACCAATACTTGTGACGATCATTCCCGGAAGAATATTTGGCCAATAGGTGCTGGATGATGCCAAGTGAGTGAAGATGTAGAGGCCAAGAACGGCAAGGCAGAAACCTGCAAAGGTCACGTAGCGTGGACCAAAACGTGGCAACAGCTGACTTGCGATTCCCGCGCTCAGTACGACACCGACTGAGAATGGCAGGAACAACAAACCACTGGTGAGTGGCGTGTAGCCCATGACGATCTGGAAGAAGTACGTGAGGAAAAGGAACATGGCGAACAAGCCGATGCCTACAAAGAATGACGCAAGATAGGCGCCACCTCGGGTGCGATTCAAAAGAATGCGCAGTGGCAGCAACGGATGCGATGAACGAGATTCGATGAACAAGAACACGGCGAGCAAAACGGCTCCAGCGATGATAAACGCAAGAGTCTGTGTGCCATTCCAGCCATCAGTGCTGGCTTTGGAAATACCGTAAACCAAAGCAACCAAGCCCAGAGTCGCGGTAATTGCGCCAGGGATGTCGTACTTCGTGTCGCCAGTTGCGCGGGATTCGTGAACATACTTCACCGCGAGCAACACAGCCACCACTGCAATCGGCACGTTCACAAGAAGCGTCCAGTGCCAAGAGGTGTATTCAACGAGGATGCCGCCCATAACCAAACCAATGGCTGCGCCACCGCCAGAAAGTGCGCCATATACACCGAAGGCCTTGGCCCGTTCCTTGCTGTCAGTGAAGGTGACGGTGATCAAAGAGAGCGCCGCCGGGGCCAGAAGCGCCGCGAAGACACCTTGCAGTCCACGGGCCGCGATGAGCATCCCTGCTGAAGTGGAAATACCGCCGAGCATGGAGGCGGTTGCGAAACCAATGAGACCAACGATGAGCATTTTCTTGCGCCCTGCGTAGTCAGCGATGCGGCCGCCAAGGAGCAGTAACCCGCCAAACGCAAGGGTGTATGCCGTGACAACCCACTGGCGGTTCGTATCCGAAATACCTAGATCCTGCTGCATAGCAGGAAGCGCGATATTCACGATTGATGCATCAAGCACCACCATCAGCTGCGAGATTGCAATAACAACAAGGGCTTTCCAGCGCATTGGGTCTGGAACGATGGCTGCAACAGGCATTGACACAGATAACTCCGTAATGGGCGCGTAGGCGATTGAAATGCGCTAGACGACCGTACCAGCAAATTGTGTACTCAACATTTCAGGTTCGCTGACGGCACAGTTCCTCGCAACAAATACGTATCAACAGCAGTATCGATACATCCAGAACCTTGACGGTAAGCCGTGTGGTTATACGCATCCCAAGTCAGGAGCGCGCTCTGCGGCAGTTGTCCCGCTAACTTTTTTGCCCAAAATGCCGGCGTTGCTGGATCGTGGCTGGTTGCCACGACTAGAACTGGCGCGGTGTCCTCGAAGGCGAGGCTCTGTGTTGGCTTTGGTCCGGTAGCTGGCCAATTCGAACACGAAAGCATGCCCCACGCCAGACTCGGACCAAATGTCGGCGTCGTCGTCTGCCACTGCTTCGCAAGTGATCCAACATCAGCCACCGTGCCGGCATATTGGCGATCCAGACAGGTCACGGCATAGAAAGCAGCCGTTGAGTTATCTGCGTAATGCCCATTTTCTTGACGACCAGTTCGATTATCAAGTAGCGCCAGCAACGATGCTCCCTTGTGACTGTTGACGGCATCATCTAGTGCGCTGCGAAGCTTTGGATAGTCCTTAGCTGGAAAATACAAGTAAGAGAGCACCGCGCTCGAAGCTAGAGAAGTGTTCAAATTGCGGCTGCCGACTTTCAACGGTGACGCATCAAGACCCTGAATAAAGTTTCTAATCTTGGATGCAACTTGGCTCGTATTACCTGCGTATGGGCAGTCATCGTGCGATCCGCAGTCGGCAGAAAAATGACGAAAGGCTTCCTCGAACCCTGATGCTTGACCTTTGGTTACTGCAGCGAGATCAAGCTCTACCGGCAGCACACCGTCCAGAACCATTCGACCTACGCGGTCGGGAAAGAGCTGTGCGTACCGCGCACCAATTGAAGTCCCGTACGACTTGCCAAGAAAGTTGAATGATTCGTTTTTAACAACAGCCCGCACAATATCGAAATCACGGGCAACATTTTCGGTGCTTACAAATTCATAGCGTGGACTCGCATACTTCACGCAACCAACACTCGGAATTTTTGACAACGCCTGGATCGCAATTACCTCGGCTGGGGTTTGTGGATTCGAATTTGACGCAGCAAGTACATCTTGCTGGCGATCGGTAAGACAGGTAACAGGATCACTCTTGGATACACCCCGTGGATCAACACCAATGATGTCGAAGTGCTCGTTCACCGATTCGGACAATGCTTGGCGCGCAGACTTCGCGTAATCGAATCCACTCCCACCGGGTCCACCAGGATTGACAAACAATGCGCCTTGGGAATCCCCCGTGGCTGCGAGTTTGGTTACTGCAAGAGTTGTTGAACCATTGCTTGGGTTTTGATAATCCAGCGGCACCTTGACCTTGGTGCAGGAAGCGCCACCGCAATCAGTCCACTTGACCGGTTGTTTGTAGTAAGCCTCGAGGTTGCTCGCGATAGCCGGAGTGAACACGGGTGACGGGACTGCCACCGTTGGTTGCTCACTGGAGCACGAAGCCAGTGAAAGCGAACCAACTACCGCAAGGGCAACGAGTGAAAGGCCTTTACGCATGGGTAAACCGTAACCCGAGATCAGGAGGCTGCGCGCACCCAAGGGTCCTTAAGTTCAACCATTAGGGCTTCAATGGCCATCAGTGGGGTTACGTTAGATTCCATTTGCTTGCGGGTGTAATTGATCGCAAGCAAACGCCGACCCGTGTCTTCTGTTGTGCCATTTGCTGCTAACTGTGACAACTGCGGTCGCATCTCATCGTTGATGAGCCCCACATCGGCACCAGTCTGAAGCAGCAATACATCTCGATACAGACCAAGTAAATCAACGAGTGCTCGATCAACTTGATCTCGCACCGTGCGCGTGCGCCGGCGCTTTTGCGTGGTCTCAAGTTGTTTCATAGAACTATCAAGGGATCTCTTCAGCTGGCCTTTGAGCTTGGATTCAGCATCCGCTCCAAAAGCCTTACGTAATTGTTCAGCTTCTTGAACATCGAGCGAATCCGTAATCGAGTGGGCATCAAGAGTTGCTGTCTCAATCAAATTTTGAGCATGAACGAAGCACGCTGGTAAATCATGCAACTGCATAGGAATGCGCAAAACTTCTTGACGCCGCATTCGGGCATGCTCGTCAGTGGCCAATGCGCGTGCGCGCCCGATGTGACCCTGAGATGCACGTGCAGCGAAAGCTGCCAATGAAGCATCGATTCCGTAGCGCTCTTGAAGAGCCTTCACAACAATCGCATCTGGCGGTGTGCGCAACACAACGTGACGAGTGCGCGAAAGAATTGTCGGCAACACATCTTCAGTGCTGGGTGCACACAGCACCCAAACAGTGTGAGGTGGTGGTTCTTCGATCGCCTTCAATAAAACATTGACGGCCTGATCTGTGAGTCGATCCGCATCTTCGACAACGACCACATGCCACTGGCTGCTCGTTGGAGACATGCCTGCTTGTTTGATCAACTCACGCGCATCATCGACGCCATAGGTAAGTCCCTGTGGCCGCACGATGTCGACATCAGGGTGACCGCCTGTTGGCGCATTACGACAGATCTGACATTGACCGCATCCATTTTCTGGGCACACCAGCGCGGCCGCAAATGCAGTAGCAGCATTCGATCTGCCTGACCCAGGTGGCCCAGTGAATAACCACGCATGTGTCATTGCTGGTCCGTGTTCGCCTCTCGTGATCAGTTCAGCATCATGCACCGCACGATCCAATTTGGTGACTACCTCGTCTTGCCCAATCAAAATATTCCAGATTGGAGCTGGCAGCGCCGTCGCTTCGGTCATGCCGATCGACCTGCAATGAACTCATCAACCGCAATCTGGATTCGATGAGCAACGTCGTCTATTGAACCCGAAGCACTCACCACGCGATAGCGCTGTGGATCATGAAGGGTGAGTTCGACAAATGCTGTACGCACTTTGTCGTGATACTCCTGCGGCTCACTTTCAAGACGGTCAAGATTTGTACCTACTCTGGCTAAACCAAGGGAAGCATCGATATCAAGCACGATGGTCAGGTCTGGCACGAGGCCACCGGTCGCCCAA
>WLNQ01000103.1 GCA_009699705.1 Actinomycetota bacterium
CAGGAACTGCACTAAAGATCTATCAATAAAGCTACTGATGCTGGGTGCGGCTGCAGTATTTCTGGGTACTTGAGATATTTACCCGCGTTTGTGGAGATCAATTGACTAAAAGCCAGCGGCGATGGGTGTGGGAATCTCAAAATAACCGGAACCAATTCTTCGCATTCATGCAATGTGGGCCCCTTCATTTGAAGGGGCCCACATTGGATCAATTAGCTACGCGGTTGTATCACTTAGTTACGCGAGGGAAGTTATAGAGCTTGCGAGCGTTCCACTCGGTGATCTTCTGGGCCTCGTTGTCTGGAACATCAAGCATGGTGGCTTCAAGCAGCTTGCGAGTATGAGGCCAGTTGCTGTCTGAGTGTGGGTAGTCACTTTCAAACATGATGTTGTCCACGCCGATCAAATCGCGGTTGCGGACACCGGCTTCATCAATGATGAAACAGCCATACACGTGATCCTTGAACAAATCTGAAGGCCGAACCTCGCGGTTTACGTCGTTGTACCAGCGATGACGATCCCAGACATAGTCAATACGTTCAAGCATGTACGGCATCCAGCCAATGCCACCTTCAGAGAGAGCCATTTTGACGCCAGGGAATTTATGGAACACCGGTGAGAGCAGTAGTTCTGCGAGTGCACTAGCTGAGTTCAACCCGAACAGTGAGATACCGACCGTGAAGTTGCTCGTTCGACCTTCATCAGAAACCATTGGGAATCCCCCGGTGCCAAAGTGAAGCGACAATGGCAGATCTGCTTCTTGGCATGCTGCAAGCATTGGATCCCAATGTGTTGTGTGCCAGGACGGAAGACCAATGCGATCGGGCAATTCAGGGAAAGTAATGCTCTTCGCACCCTTTGCAGCAGTGCGCTTGATTTCAGCAACCGTTGCATCTATGTCCCAGTACGGCACCATCATTAATGGGATCTGGCGTTCTGGGTAAGGCGCGCACCATTCGTCAAGAATGAAGTCGTTGTAGGCCTGGACAACGAGTCCAGCAAGTGTCTTATCTTTGGATTGAGAGATGGCACTTCCGGCGAAACCTGCAAAGGTCGGGAAACACAGTTGTGCGTGCACACCCTCGGCGTCCATGTCTTTGATTCGATCATCAATTTGGTAGCAGCCCAGCAACATGTCTGAATAACTGCGCGGTTCCTGGCCAAATTCTTTGTGGGGCTTACCTGCTACCGCATTTGTGGCAAAGTTCGAAGCTTTTTCGCCTTCATAAATCCACCAGTCAGCACCTTCGATATTCTCGATGCGAGGTGCAACATCGGCGTACTTGGACGGCAGGCGATCAAGAAAGACTCGCGGATGTTCAACAACGTGATCATCAACGGAAACAATTTGGGTATCTGTTGGCAATGCCATGGTGTTCCTCCTAGAAGTTTTACATATTGATATCTGCACTCAACACATGAATTTCTTGACAGTCATCAATCCTTAGTCTTGGGCTGACAAGAATTTGTGTTCGCACTGAGGCAACATGTTCTGGCTGACTCAGATGTGCGTAATTCTGGCATGAGACCTCATGCCTGGAGGGTGCTTTCACAACTTGCGCCCATCGTCCCGATTGGCGACTTTTGACCCAAATGTGGACCACGATCGTCTTGACCCTGGATGAGAAGTGACGCAGAGCGCAACACCATCAATAGGCCACCATCTGGCTATCCGGCCGGCAAGTGAGCCATCCCTCCCAATAATTGGAAGGATGCGGGATTCGAGTTGAACGAAGCTGCCCTTGGAGCTACAAACCGGGTTGCGTCAATCTTGAACGCAGTCTTCGGGGATAGTCCCAAGAAACGAAATTATGATCTTTTGACGATTCGCAGCACTTCATGACTGACGATGTCAATCAGCACCTCACGACTGTTCGTCGGCTCTGGAACCTGCAAGCCGGGATACAAGATCAGCCAGCGGATGCACAGAATAATCAGCAACCGCAGATGTTCGACATCGTTCTCAATCGCTGATTCCCACCCGGCTGCAGTCCACTGATCGATAGTGCTGCGCGCTGTCAGACCCAGACGTTGAACTGATGCGGCTGTATCTGCCGTGGGAAAAGGAAAGATCGAGTTGTTCAACGTTGTGCGTGCTCGAATGTGCTCCTCGAGTTCGCTCAGCCAATTCGCCAGCGAGGTTGGGTCACCAGGAGTGGTTTGCCCTAGTAGTGCCACCGAAATATGCATTTTGTCTGTTAAGTCTTCACTAATCGCAAGCGCTATCTCATTTTTTCCCTGAAAGTGGGTGTAGAGCGTCGAACGACCTACTTGTGCACGTATCGCAATGTCGTCGATCGTGGTGATCTCGTAACCCTGCTCGTCAAAGACTTCCTTGGCTGCGTCAATGATTCGGCTTCGAGTCGCCTGCTTATGGACCTGACGAATGGAGGCTCTTGGAGCCACTGAGGAGGCCACAAGCTGGGCACGGCCCGTGTGAATGCTCAACTGATTCGCTCCTAATAAGGGTACTTATCTCGTCAAATACCCAGAATACGCTACTTTTTTGGTGGATACTCGTCCAATGAACAGCACAGAGTCCAGTGTTAGTTCATATATCTAGATTCTAGGGAGTCATGCTTTTTAAGTCTGACCGACCAACTATTGCCGGATATTTCTTGGGTCGTAACAAATTTTAGTCGCGCCCCGTCCTCGTCGGCGACTCGCGGTCACGCGCACTGATCAGCAATAGACATAACTCATCACAACGAAAGTGAGGCCGCAATGAACATCGAAGACATGATTTTGTTAAGTATCGACGATCACATCATCGAAAATGCCGAGACATTCGATAACCATTTCCCCGCGAGCATGAAGGATCAAGCTCCCCGCCTGGTGCAGCACCCTGACAACCCGCTTGTGCAAGCCTGGGTCTTTCAAGATGTTGTAGTGGGAAGCTCAGGATTGAGTTCTGTCGTGTCCTGGCCAAAGGAAGAGTGGGGTTTTAACCCCACTGGGCTTGCAGAAATGCGACCTGGCACCTATGACATTCACCAGCGGGTGCGTGACATGAATGCCAATGGTGTTCTCGCGGGTATGAACTTCCCAACGTTTCCCGGATTCGCTGGCACACACTTAGCATCGCTACCTGATCAGGCTCTCTCTTTGGTAGCTATCAAGGCCTACAACGACTTTATTATGGACGAACTCGTTGGCTCCTACCCAGGTCGTTTCATCCCAATGTGCATCATCCCCTTCTTCAGCATTGATGAGTCGGTCAAGGAGATTCATCGCCTCGCCAAGAAGGGCTGCGTGTCCATCACGCTTCCGGAAACTCCTTACGGCGTCGGCCAGCCAAGCTTCTCAAGCGGCCATTGGGACCCCGTATTCAAGGCCATGGTCGATACCGGCATGGTTGGTAGCCTCCATATTGGTGGCGGCTTTGGGTTACTCCAGCGGCCAAAGGAGTTTCTCGCAGATGACATAGTCATTCTCGGAGCACTTGTATCGATCGTGGCTGCCACTGACATTCTCACTAGTGGTGTCCTCAAGCGCATTCCTGAGATGAAGTTTGCGATGAGTGAGGGCGGATTGGGTTGGATTCCGTTCCTGCTGGACCGGATGGATCGACACATGGTCAACCATTCCTGGACGCATCTTGATTCGCTTCCAAAGGGAATGAGCCCGACCGAAGTGTGGAAGAAGAATTTCCTTGCTTGCTTCATCACTGAGCCAACGGCTCTTCGCGTGCGGGATCGCTTCGGAGTAGAGACCATTGCCTGGGAATGTGACTACCCACACTCAGACTGCACTTGGCCGAATTCACCAGAGATTCTGCACAACGAGTTGGTGGGTGCAGATTTCAGTGACAAGGAGATCGACATGATCACCTGGGAGAACTCGGCGCGTTTCTTCGGCTGGGATCCGTTCAAGCACACACCTCGCAAGGACGCAACGGTCGGAGCATTGCGATCTCTCGCGACAGATGTGGATACCTCGGAAACATCCAAGAATGAATACCGCGCGCGATACGAGGCAGCACGCGCTTAGATAGCTGAGGGTTCCTCGGACATTTCCTGAACTAGCCCCGGTACATCTGTCAATGATCGCAACATGTCATTGAGATGGGTGCAGCCGATAGTTCCAGACAAAGTCCGAGGAACCACGCTTCGCAAGTCGTGCAGGTGCATCCCAAGAATCCGATCGATGTTTTTTGCAGCTCCAGGGCATTCATCAAACGGCAGGATGCGCGGGTCAGCATCAATCAGCAGAATCTCCCCCGAACTCGGATCAGCGACGACCCTCAGCGTGTACTCATGCACACCTACTCGAACACCACTCGGAGTCATGCAGCTGTCTTGAAAGAATGCATCGATATGAAGTTCTCCATCCAACCAAACATCTATACGCCGCGAACGCCGCATGGATGCAACAACAATTTCCGGTTGGAGCGTGTGCCAGGCCTGCTGGTCATCTGCGCGTGTGAGTTCTTGCACAGCTTGAACTTGATGGGTGGCTGCGCCGCTGCCATCGGGCAGGAATGCAGATGAACTCCGCTCGTAGCCAGCGCATACGTCGCGAGGCATTTGTTCGCGAACTCCGCTTACAGATTTCAGTTGTTTCACACTCGACCATTCGAGCATGACTTCACCCGAAGCCAAATAGATACCAGGAAGATCATCAAGAAGGAGAAATAGGGGGCTGCCCTCATAGCTCTCCTCCGGAACGAGTTGCGCCACTATTTTGCGTGAGGCTTGCGAACGGGGCACACCCACAACACGTTGAAGTGATGTATGTTCGGGAGCGGTCGAGAGTGATTCGTACACCCGTTCCGGGCCAATATGCACTTCGATCCAACCTTGGTTCAGTACCCGAACGTGAGAGTCGGAACTGCCCGTTAAAAGATCACGGGCATCTCCGCGAACCCGCGCCGACTCCGACATACCTTTAGGCCAGTCAATATCAAGAGTAGAAGTGCGCCGAATTGAATGCGGTCGACGTTTGGGAGTTGGCTGACTAGGGCCACTGACAGCGGCCGTCAGGATGCGGCTACCAAGCGGAAGATCTAAGGGCATATTGCTGCTCACTTCGAGGTGAAGGTCCAATTCCGAATCACCCAATCGAAGTTGAGGCGATTTGGATGTGTGCGTCACACAATGCCTTTCAAGGCAAGAAGACTGTGTTCCGCCCGGTCGTGCGCTAAATGACAATGCGGGGTGGCAGCCTATGGCCACCACCCCGCATTAACAGTCGATCGACTAGCCAACTACCTTGCCTGTGGCGATCTCGACGATGCTGCCGCAGGTTGGAGCCTTATCGGGCACTGGCTGACCATTCAGAACGGTTACGAACCATGAACACTTCACTGGCGAGCCGTTTGGCAGCAGGCCTGGCTTGAAGGAGATTGGTACAGGCAACATGCCACCACCCTTGTAGTTATCCACGTTGCGCAGAGCGCTAATGAATTTCTCACGAGTCGGGCAAATCCCCGCCAACTTAAGCCCGGCGATCATGAGATCTGCCGCTACGAATCCAACACCGGTGATTGAGCCGTATGGGTTTGCTCCAGCTGCCTTCATACCGTTGGCGAAGGTGCGCACTGCCGGGTGCCCAGGCACACCGATTGGCACGGTTGAAAGCGTTGCGTTCACTCCTTCTAGCGCACCGCCGGACTTGGCGATGATTACGGGATCAGCGATACCAGCGCCGTTGATGCCCTTGAGGTTCACACCCTGCTGCTTCAGCGCCTGCACGATCGACACCACACCATCGGTGTACATCGTGAGGAAGGCACCATCTGCACCAGAGTTCTTAATGCGCAGCGCGGTGGAAGTCGCATCGTGAGTGCCCTGCGTCTCATCGAGAATGAGAAGCGGGTTCTTGACACCAGACGCGGCGGCGGAGACAACCTGAAGACGAGCCGAGTTCGCTGCGCTTGGGCTGTTGTGCGAGATGAGCGCGACGCTAGTGACACCCAGAGTCTTTAGCTTCTCCTGGATGGCTGTAGTCACGTACTGCGTCGATGGAGTGCCAGTGGCGGAGAATGCGTTGCGATCTGTAGCCATTGGCAGCGAGTTGAAGCCCGTCACCGGCACGTTGTTTGCCTTGAAGTATGGGTATGCAGAATCAGTGGCTGAGGTCATGATCAGACCGAAGATCTTGTCGCCCTCAACTGCCTTGGTGGCCATAGTTGTCTGGGTTTGCCCGTTTGCCTGATCGTCATACACGTTGACACTGATCTTGCGCCCAAACACGCCTCCCTTGGCGTTTTCCTGCGAAATGCGCAGTGCCACAGCCTTGTCTGCATCGATGAACGTTGGCGCCGCTGGCCCGAGCCTTGGCATGAAGTCACCGATCAGGATGCTGGTCGGGGTGATGCCGTTCTCTGCCGGGCAGGAAGCCTTATTGACCACTGGTGCGGGGCTTGCCGCGAGTGCGGGGGTTGAAATGAGTCCCGCGACGACGGTGGCGCTCAGGGCACCGACCATCAGTGC
>WLNQ01000104.1 GCA_009699705.1 Actinomycetota bacterium
CCAGGGAAGGGTCAGGATCGACAAACACTTCACCCTGTGTGTGCTTGTAGGCATAGGCGGCAAGGGTCGGGAGCGCACCGATCAGCCGCATGGTTGAAATTTCAACGCCAGCCTTATCAGCTGGATCTAACTCATCTTGGTAGTAAGTGGAAAGGGCAGACACCGCGGCCGAAAGCATTGGCATCGGGTGCGCGGTGGTTGGAAAACCAGTAAACAAGTTCTTCAGCGCGGCAGGCACTTCACGATGCTTATCAATTTCAGCTTCGAAGTCAGCAAGCTGACCTGCTGTTGGAAGATCGCCGTACACGAGTAGATAAGCCGATTCTAAGAACGTTGACTTCTCGGCCAGCTGTTCGATTGGATAACCGCGATATCGCAGCACCCCAGCATCACCATCGATATAGGTAATTGCCGACGAGCAGGCAGCGGTATTCATGAAACCGTAATCGAGCGTTACATGCCCGGTGGTCTTCATAAATGGCGCGATGTTTAATCCCGGCTCACCAACGGTTGACGGAACCTCGGGGAGCTCAAGCTCGCCACCGGGGTATTTCACTGCGTATTCAGACACGTCTACTCCTTCTCAGCAGGACGACCTTACAGACTCCAGTAGACCGGCACTACCAAGGAGTAGGTGTGGAGGGTCACATAGCCAAACGGGCTGGAACTTGCCCGATCGCCTGGTCTGTCGCTGTAAGGGCAATTCGTACGTGATGGGCGCCAGCAACCCCATAGAAATCCCCTGGGGTCACCACAACACCTCTATCGGCGAACCAGGAGACCGTCTGCCAGCAGGGTTCCCCGCGCGTGGCCCACAAATACAGGCCTGCGGCGCTGTCGTCGATGGTGAAACCAGCCTGATGTAGGGCAGCCTTAAGCAACTCACGCCTAGCTCGGTAGCGCTCACGCTGCACGGCCACGTGCTCGTCATCGCGATACGCAATGGCAGCTGCGTGCTGAACTGGACCGGGCACCATCAATCCACCGTGCTTTCGCACCTCAAGTAGTTGCTTGATGATCGACTCATCACCGGCTGCGAAACCAAACCGATAACCAGCAAAATTGGATCGCTTGGAAAGTGAATGGACGGCCAATAATCCGGTGTGATCGCCGCCAGAAACGCTCGAGTGCAGGATTGACACGGGCTCGGCGTCCCAGGCAAGTTCGTAGTAGCACTCATCGCTGGCAACCACAGCGCCGATTTTTCGAGCATGCGCAACGATGGAACTCATGCGTTCAGCAGACAACACCTGGCCTGTGGGGTTCCCAGGAGTGTTCAACCAAATGAGTGCAGCGTCTTGAATGGCTTCTGGCTCATCGGTTGCGGTGACTCGTGCGCCACAGAGGGCTGCGCCTACCGCATACGTCGGATAGGCGATACGTGGAATAACAATGTGATCGTCGGGTCCAAGACCAAGCAAAGTTGGTAGCCAAGCAACAAACTCTTTGGAACCAATTGTCGGCAGAATCGCTTCTAAGCCGACGTTGGCACCCAAAATGCGAGCCATCCAAGCAGAGCAGGATTCACGTAGATCAAGACTGCCAATTGTGGTGGGATAGCCCGGCGCATTCGCTGCTTCGATCAGCGCCTGCTGAATTATCGCGGGCGTGGCATCAACGGGTGTACCCACCGATAAATCAACGACTCCGTCAGGATGCTGCGCCGCATGTTGCACATACGGCGCTAGCAAATCCCAAGGGAAATCAGGAAGCTGATGGGCTTTACCCATGTCTAGTGCTCGTGCTCCTGTATGGGAAGTGCGGCTACCAACGGCACGTCAAAAGTCTGAGCGCCAAGTTTTGCTGCGCCGCCTGGGCTGCCAAGAACATTGAAAAATTCCGCATTGACTGCGGTGTATGCCTTCCACTCTTCTGGAACATCGTCTTCGTAGTAGATCGCTTCTACTGGGCACACTGGTTCACAAGCACCGCAGTCCACGCACTCATCAGGCTGGATGTAGAGCATCCGGTCGCCCTCATAGATGCAATCAACCGGGCACTCTTCAATGCAAGCACGGTCCTTGAGATCGACGCACGGTAATGCGATGACGTAGGTCATCAGTTCCTCCAGCTGTAACGGGGATGAGCAAGCCCAAACCTACACAAGGTCCATGAACGCCTTTGACCCCACAACCCGAATTAGTCCTTGTTATTGGTCACATTGCTACGCGCGGCTGGTGCCCCATCCCCTGCCGCTGTGCTCGCGGAAGGCGCGTTTGAGGCCTTGGCCGCAGATTTGCTGGCCGAAGGTGCAGGTGTCGGGCTAAAACTGGATCCGGGGTTCTTCACTTTCTTGTCCTTGCCGCAGATCACCTCAGGTGAAGGCTTGTATTTGGTGGTCATCGTCTGACGCTTGACCTCGACACCATCTTTGAAGAAGACCCGATCCACATCGATCGCAAAACCTTCCATGCCGCCCTGACCCAGACAGGTTGCAGATTCGTCGTAAATCGTCTTGAACGGCTTAATGTCGCGCCTAGGTCCGAACTCGGCCTTGATATCACTGTAAAACGGCGTTCCCCAAAACGAAACGGTGATGGACGTTGAATTGGCAGACGCTTGAATATAGACAGGGGTGTCATACGGGTTCTTGAACTTCATATCAAAAATGCCCCACGCGACTGTGGCTTCCAGGCCGGCTTTGTAGCGTGAGATGTAAATGGAATGTGCAATGACCTGCACGGGCTCCATTCCGGCGTAATAAGCAGCAGTCCACGTTGTGGTTGTCGCAGTGGAAACTCCGCCACCCAGCTCTTGCGCAAAGATTCCGCCCTGCCCAATGACGAATCCAACGGTGTAGCCATTGGCAACCGTGCGTTCCTTCATTGCCTCGTTCATTGAAAAGGTTTCACCCGGCATAACCACTGAACCGTTTACTCGACGAGCTGCTTCACCAATGTTTTGCTTGCGATATGCCGCATAAGGGAAGTTTTGAGTGAATGTTGACAGCCGCTCCTGCACATCCAGATCTGTGGCCCCCTGAGTTGAGAGAGCCGGTTCGCGCATGCCCACAGTGACTTCAACCGTGCGATTGGGTGGGCTCTTCGCTAAAACACCTACTACTGCGCCAGAAAGCTCTTCATCTGCAACACCTTTTCCGACTTTGCTCGGCACGATGATCGTCTTGCCTGACACGGATGCAAATGACGCATCGCGACCTGGGGTTTCAACAGATTCAAGTTTTGGGGCAACCGCGGCGTGCAAAATTGCTCCATCAAGTACAGGTACAAGCGCACCATTTTGTGCATCAAAACTTAGCGAGCGAGCAATAGCGCGGACCCCAACTTTTGCTTTGAGCGTTCCGACGTAGATGAAGACAGGTGCGCTTACTGCTTGCGACGCCAGCTGCTTCGCCGCGACCAAAGCTTCGTCACTGACTGTCGGCTGAGTTTCAACCGTTGTCACCTGAACAGCATCCTCGCCTGTGGCAAACGCTTGTGTAATCGCTGCCGCGGCAGCCTCCCGGTTGATCTCCTTGCCGGTCTGGCCCTTCACCGTGATCGGGGTCAGCGCCTTCATATCGATAGTTGGTTCGATAAACGGTCGATCAACAACGGTGGCAAAACTGTCGACCTCTGCACTCATCGCAGCCTGATCAACAACAACGACCGGATCCAAGGTTCGATTCGTGAAGAACTGAGAAACTAGAGCGGAGGGATTCCAGGTGCGATCAGATGCTTGGGCAACCGTTGCCGCAGCATCAAAGGACAACCCAGCATCGGCGGGGCTGATCGGGAAGGTCTTGCGCCCGCTGGAAACAGTGATGGTGGCTTTTTCGCGGGAGGCAAATTCTTTCTCGACTACCGCAGTCGCCTCAGACTGAGAAAGCCCACCGATCGAAACACCGAGAACCGTGGTTCCGCGAGGTATTCCTGACCCCATCGCGGCCAAAGCAATGACGACGAAAATGACGACGGCTCCAACGACGCCTGCGCTTATTAACGCGATGCGACGCGACACCCCCACCGGCCATTGCCAATGGCGCTTGTCACTCACGTACATAACCTCCGGAAATCAACTGAACTAGTTCATGATCGTAAGCGACGATTTCGTAATACTTGGGATGCCCGTATTGCTCGGCGATCTGCTGACAAAACCGTCAGCCTTCAATTACCGCGCTACTTCGTTGGGAAATTACGGGGAAAGTTGCGGCTGCAGCACCCAGCACTACTCCGCCAAGGAGATACACCCACTGTCGTCCACCACCGGAGAGAGCCAGATCCCCAGAAGGACTCTCACCTGCCATCGCTATAGTAGAAATCAGCCACCCCAAAAAGAGCGCCATGCCACCCCATCGACTTAAGACAAACCACGTCGCTCCTCGAATCACTATGACAAGAACGGCAATAACCAGCACCATTCCCCATGGCACTACAAGTAGGCCCCAAGGCACAGGAACGATGAAGCGCTCAGCTTGAATAAAGGCCCCAACTAAGCCCACAAGCAAGCCTGTGACGGCCGCTGCGGCGAAACGTAACGCCTGGATCACGCATCAATCCCAGAAAACAGGTCGCGCTCCCGACCATCAACGAGTTCACCGAGTTGCCCAACAGCCAACCGGTAATGCTCCGTCGCGAAAATTTGAGCTCCCAAGTTATTCGACAGTGCAAAGAATCCGCCGTCAACGTTCACCTGAGTTGCATGCGCACGTAGTGCATCCATTTTTGCTTGCACAAATTCCGGTCCATCAATTTCAGTAGTGATCAGTGCATCGTCGGTTGCGAATGGCAACTCATCGGGATCAAGTTCAGCAAAGCCAGTGGTCTCGCCTGCCGCACGTAAGGCCATTACACCTGCGCGCATCACATTACGAGACATTGCTGTCCAATAGATTTTCTTGATCTCCCACGGCGCTCCCAGTTCTGGTTTAAAACCAGGCACTGCCGCCAGCACTGCTGCGTAATGGGTGATGCGGTTCGCTTGTAAATGATCTGGATGACCGTAAGAGCCAAAATCGTCATATGTGATCGCAACCTGCGGACGCGTCTCGCGAATAACTTTCACAAGTTCGACAGAGGCCTCGAGTAGGTCGGTACGCCAAAAGCATGCGGGATTCTCATTGGGAGGTGTGCCGATCATGCCCGAGTCACGAAACCGGCCCGCTCCACCAAGGAGTCGCCAATCGCTGATTCCAAGAATGTTCATCGCTTCGCCTAATTCAGCTTGTCGATGCTCACCCAACTTGTCATCTTTATCGGCAGCCAAGTGAGCAACATCGGGCAGCAGGATTTCGCCTTCTTCACCAAGGGTGCAGGTCACCAAGGTCACTTGGGCACCTAACGAGGCGTATTTGGCCATCGTGATGCCAGTGGCGATGGATTCATCATCGGGATGGGCATGAATTAAGAGCAGTCGGCGGGTCACATGTAGAAGGTACCTTGCCCAGTGCGGCACCATGAATCCCGTGACCACTGAAGCGACCTTTGAAAGCTACCCACGCCAACGGGCCCGCACGCGGGGATTCCAACTCGGGCGGCCTCGCAATTTCCACCTGACTAGCGATCGAGCTCTGTTTATCCGCAGTGCCTCAGGAAATGACTCCGCCGGGTCGCTGTGGACC
Source organism: Actinomycetota bacterium (assembly GCA_009699705.1). Taxonomy (GTDB): domain Bacteria; phylum Actinomycetota; class Actinomycetes; order S36-B12; family S36-B12; genus UBA11398. Next base: position 5,561 of record WLNQ01000104.1, read on the forward strand.
ATTGACCTGACATCTGGTCAGGAACATTGCATCGTTGACGTGCGTAACGACATTCCTGCCGACAACACCGATGGTCTGCCTGCCGCCGAACGAGCCCGGCGTGAACGTATGCGTGAGGTTGCATCTGGCATCACCGCTTTCAGCGTCGATGCAGCAGGAGCAACCGCAGTGTTTGCAGCGAGCGGAATCCCATACTTGGTTGACCTATCAACCGCACAAGTCACTGCCCTACCTGCTCCGGGCCCGGTTGTTGATCCGCGCATCAGTAGCAACGGCGAAGGTGTCTCATTCGTGGTTAATCGAGCCGTCTATGTCGTCAGTGCCAATGACATTGCTGCAGGTGCCACCTGTATTGCAAAGCCAAGTCACGAAGATGAAACTTGGGGCCTCTCGGATTTTGTTGCAAGCGAAGAACTCTCCCGCTTCCGGGGTCACTGGTGGCTACCCGAAGTCGATGACACCTTGCTTGTCGAGCGATTTGATGAAACCGATGTTCCGCAATGGTGGATAGCTGACGCCGCTCAACCAGCGAGCGAGCCTGCTTCACGCCGCTATCCATCCGCCGGTTCCAACAATGCACTCGTTGAACTCTGGCTCATTCGCGCTGACCTTACTCAGGTGCAAATCTCTTGGGATACCAACGCTTTTCCCTACCTAGCTTCCGTTGCTCCAGCAAAATCTGGCACGATCGTCGAGTTACTTAATCGCAGTCAGAATCTGGTGAGCATCTGTGTCATTGATGTTGACAAGAATGAATTACGTGAAATTCAGCGGCGAACAGATACCGCCTGGATTGATGTCATGCCAGGGGTTCCATGTCTTGATGAAGAAAGTCAGCTCCTTGAGATCGTGAATGACGTTGA
>WLNQ01000105.1 GCA_009699705.1 Actinomycetota bacterium
ACCGTTGCGAATAAGGCAATGACGAGCGACCATGTGTTCGGCATCGTTATGACATCCGCGAACGATGCGGCTTTCCCAACCTTTAAGGCTGCCAACCTTCCGGTTACCGGCTTCAACGTGTTGGCGATGTCAACGGACAAGAACACCTTCTCAGTCACGGGGCCACCTTCGCCGGGGGTTATTGCGACAGCAGTGTTCGAGCGACTTAAGTCAACAGGGGCATCGAAGATCGCTCTTATTGCTCATAACACTCCAGGTGCGGCTACAGGCATGGTCAACACATCCAAGGCAAATCAGGTCATTAACGCCATGACGCAAGCATTGTTGATTATTGATGAGCCACAGGGCGCACACGATGCAACCTCAACGGCGCTTCGAGTGAAGCAGTCAGGTGCGGATGCCGCTTACATGTCGATGTACGTCGACGGAGTGGTATCGATTTCCCAAGCACTTGCCCAGCAAGGCGTTTCGCTTAAGGGTGTAGTCGGTGCCGGAATTATCGACCCTGCAGTGATTTCAAAGGCCGCTGGCCCACTTGAGGGCATGATCGGTACGACCTACGGCACAATTCCCGTCGGTGTTCCAGGCAACGTAGCCATGCGTACCTTCGTTAACGGTATGAAGGCAGCCGGACTGAATCCTTATTCAGCAACTCCACCAGTTGCTTACGCAGCAACTGATCTGATGATCGAAGGCTTAAAGCGTGCGGGCAAGTGCCTGACTCGTGCGTCATTCGTTGACAACCTTCGTAAGGTCACCTCATTTGATGCACATGGATTGATTCCTCAGAAGGTTTCCTTCCAGCCAGGTGTGACTCCAATGGGAAGCCCGAACAATTGCAGCTGGTACATCCAGGTCAAGAACGGCGTTCCAGTTCCTGACAAGGCACCTACCTGCGGCAAGTTGGTCAACACCACGACGATGGCTGTGGTCGGCTAACTCTGTTCAATAAATAAGTGATGCGGTGGGTGCCTTTGGCGCCCACCGCATCACTTATTTCATGTTGCAGGTTTCAGCTCGCGAAAAGCGAGTTACTTCGGAATATCAATCCCGTAGACCCGGGCTGCATTGTCTTGCACTAGCTTGGCGCGCACTTCTGGGGTGAGATTCTTAGTGACCTCAGCGAAGTACTCACGGCTATTTGGGTATAGGCAGGTTGGATGCGGAATATCCGTCATCAGCATCACGTTGTCCACACCGACATCGTCGAGCACCTTCATCGCCGACTTCTCAAACCAACTCATGACGTAGATGTTGTTGCGGAAGTATTCCGTTGGACGAAGCTTTTGAAAACTTGTTTCTTCCCTTGTTGTGACCATCTCATCTAGTTGATATTCACAGGCTTCGAGCACAAATGGAACCCAACCGATACCGCTCTCTGCTGACACGATCTTCAGGTTTGGGTAGCGGTCGAACATGTTGCTCATGATCAAGTTGGTAATCACGCGCACGTTTGACATGTAGAACTGAGTTGCGAGTACAGCTAAGCGGCGCTGTGGTCCAAATGACTGCCAGTAGATGTCTGAGTTTGCTGCAGATACGGGGGAAGCCTTACGTGAAGCTTCGCCAGTATTTGACGGGAGACCACTACCAATATGGAAGTTCATGACTGAGCCGAGGTCATTCGCAAGTGCCCACATTGGAGCGAAATACGGTGAATCAAGATCAGGAAGGCCAACCATTTGCGGCTTATCGGTGATCGTGAATCCTGTGATTCCTTGCTCGTGCAGCCGCTTCATCTCTTTAACAGTGAGGTCCATATCCCAAATTGGCAAAATGCACTGTGGAAGCAGTCGGCCCTTTGACTCATGCTGGTAATCCACCATGCCGTCGTTGTAAATGCTGCTGACAATGTTGCGGAAATCAAGATCTTCGATTCCCATCACTGCGTTCGAAGCAAATCCGATGGAATTTGGATAGAGCACTGCGGCGTAGACGCCTTGCTGATCCATCAAGCTTAACCGACCTGGAACTGACCAAGCTGAATCATCGATTTCCGCATAAGGCAAACTCAATACACCAAGGGTTTTGGTCTTGCCCTTTGCGATCGTATGACCACCAAGCCCGGTCCAATACTGACCATCGAGCATCCAGCAGGTGGTTCCTTCAACTTCACCAAGTTGTGGAACTCGATCCCTATAAGCAGCAGGTGCTCGTGAAGTCCAAAGATCTGCAGGCTCAGCGAAGTGACTATCGCCGTCGATAATGGTGAGGTCACCCATCACTGCGTTGACTTGGGCGGGGCTCATTGACGTTGTATTCATTGTGTACTCCAAGCGCCGGTGACTGGCGGTGGCTATAACGTCCCGCCGATGTCAGGAACATGCTCTTCCTATGTCGAGGGTTCGGAATGGGTCTTAGGTCCTGTCATTTACCGATAAACGTCATGGAAACTGGAGGTCTAAATCACTACCCAATGAGGCCCAAGGGAATCAATTTCTTGACAGACTGCACCAATGGCAAAGTGGAGCATCGACATCACCCCGCTTCGCACATCAAGGGACTTTCGCAATCTGTTTATCAGCGGCATGGTCACGTATCTGGGTTCGATGATCACCTATGTTGCTATCCCTTTTCAGGTCGCGCACCTCACTGGTTCTTTCCTAGCCGTGGGCGCCGTGGGTTTAGTTGAATTGGTTCCGCTTGTGCTCTTTGGGCTTTACGGCGGGGCACTGGCTGACACGTTGGATCGGCGCAGGATTGTTTTGGTCACAGAGGTCATCGCGTTAGTGTTGCTGAGCGTTCTTTGCCTCAATGCCGTAATTGCGACTCCGCAACTGTGGTTGATCTATGTTGCGGCCTTTGCCTTGGCTGCAAATAATGGCCTGCAAAGTCCCTCCCTGAACGCGATCATGCCTAGGGTGGTCAAACACGATGAGTTAGCGGCTGCGGGTGCATTACGCATGGTTCGCTACAACCTCGGATCGATTGTTGGCCCAGCCATCGGCGGTTTGATCATCGCGTTTGGGGGCGTGGGGCTTGCGTATGGAGTCGATATTTTGTCCTATGCCGTATCGGCAGTATTCCTGTTCAAACTTCGCAGTCTGGAACCAATACGCGAGGTCAGTGAACGTGCTGGGGTTTCTCATATTTTGGAAGGTGTGAAGTACGCGCTCAGTCGAAAGGATCTTCTGGGAACGTACATCATCGATCTGATTGCAATGATCTTTGCTTTCCCAATCGCTCTGTATCCATTTGTTGCACAGGAGTTCGACGCACCCTGGGCTCTTGGATTGCTGTATGCGGCCACAGCCGTCGGCGCACTCTTCGTGACACTCACCAGTGGGTGGACCTCAAAGATGAAGAAGCACGGTCGATTTGTTGTGATTGCAGCTGCACTGTGGGGAGGCTGCATAGCCCTTGTCGGGATCGCTCCAAATATCTGGTGGGTTTTGGTCTTCTTGATGTTTGCGGGCGCAGCAGACATCGTCAGTGGCATTTTTCGTGGTTTGGTGTGGAACCAAACGATTCCCGATGAAGTACGAGGGCGCATGGCTGGCATCGAGATGCTGAGCTATTCCGTTGGGCCACTGCTGGGACAGGTGCGAAGTTCAACGGTGGCTTCATTGACTTCCTTGCGGTTCTCATTCGCCAGTGGTGGCTTGCTGTGTGTGGTTGGGGTCGGGATCGCAGCGGTTCTTACGCCGGCGTTGTGGAACTACAACCTTGATACCAACGAACATGCGCAGCGGGAGCGGGACGTTCGAAAAGATCTCCAGTAGAAGAGTTCAGTTATCAGCAGATGCAGCTAGGTCGGATCCAAGACTGTTATCGCGACAGTGCCGTCAATGCGGTGTTTTCCCGAGCTTTCAATCCGCCAAGAATCCAAGCGTCCAACTGATCGAAATTCCCAGACGCTGCTGCCGTTGCTTTCCCCAACAAGGGCAGTGTCCTCATCGACCCCAATCGTTTCAGCATCTTTGCTCACCAATGGCTTCAGCGTGAAGTCAGGCATCCAATGCGAAAGGCGATCAAAATGTGGAAGTACTCGGATGTGCGGCAGTAGACCTAGGCCGTTGACTCCGCCACTGCGCGGATGACGAAAATCAGGAACGTAACCGCACATCGCCATGGCGCCGGCACTACAACCAGCAAGGGAGGCCCCGAGGTTCCACTCGTGGACAATCGCATCCCAGACCTTGGTGTCCCGCAGGGTTTGCGCCAAATATGACGGATTGCCACCAGAGAGGTAGATGAGTCCGGCACCGGCAATGAGTTCAACCCACTTGGGATTATTCGCGTCATCGCGATCTCGAACATCGATCACGACTTGCTCGACGCCAAGGCGGGCTGCGGCCTTGGCTCCAAGGTCGTGCCAGTGCGCAAGTGAGGTATCGCCTTCGGGCGCTGCAGCAGTTGCGAGTTGAACGTATTTAGCCGGACGTTCCTCGAGCAGCCAGGCTTCAATGTCCTGCATGACTGGCAGATATTCGCCACTGCCGACTAGAGCGATGCGTCCTTGGGTCATGGGCTGACTCTAAGTGCTTGTAGCGAACTTGAACTCATTCTTGGACTATCCATTCGCGGACGTTTGAGACGGGAATCGTTCTGGCTAATCGATGGGGAAATGCACGCCAGTCAGATCTTCGCTGATGTCCCATAGTCGGCGCGCTGCATCGAGATCTTTTGCTGCGTTGGTGCGGTCCACAAGTTTTGGATAGCCCTTCCACTCTTTCCAACCGTCAGGACCGATGTAACTGTCGCCAGCCAAATTCGGTGCGGTTGCGGCGAACAAAATTGGTAGGGCGCCAAGTTCTGCGTCTTGGCCAAACCACGAGCTCACGGTGTCAGACACCTTGGTCTGCATGGTTTTATTGCGAAGTCGTGCGCTGCCCGAAGTCAGATTGGTGGCTGAGTAACCAGGGTGGGCCACCATTGCTTTCGTAGAACTACCGACAAGATCAAGGCGACGCTGGAGTTCACTGGTGAACAGCAGGTTGGCAAGTTTGGACTGGCCGTATTGATTCCAGGCACGGTATTTCTTGGTCGCCATCAGATCGTCAAAGTTCATGCCCTTGACCATGCGATGAGCGTTAGATGCCACATTGACCACCCGCGACTGTGGTTTGGCTAGCAGCGCTGGCATGAGCAGACCCGTCAGAGCGAAGTGCCCCAGGTGGTTGGTCGCGAATTGCAGTTCAAAGCCATCGGCTGAAACTCGCGCAGGAATGGCCATGACACCGGCGTTGTTGACCAGCAGATCAAGGCCGTCACTGTTGTTCTGGCTCCACGTTTGCGCGAATTCCCGCACGCTGGCCAGATTTGCCACATCGAGGTGTTGTGCGGCCACAAATCTCCCGCCGGCTTCAGTTATTGCGGCGGCTGCGGTCGCGCCCTTGGCCAGATCGCGCACTGCGAGCGTGACATGCACGCCAGCAAGAGCCAGCGCTTTTGCCGTGCACCAGCCCAAACCAGAGTTAGCGCCGGTAACGATGGCTCGGCGACCTTGTAAGTTTGGCATATCTGCGCTGGTCCACTCCATGGGAACAGTGTGGTGCCTTCCCGGCAAATGGGCGATATTTGGCCCAAAGGAGACGCGATTTCTGCTGGCCGGTGCTGGCGTGTACTCTTACGGGGCTTTAAGGCCCCCATAGCTCAGTCGGTAGAGCGTCTCCATGGTAAGGAGAAGGTCTACGGTTCAATTCCGTATGGGGGCTCGCAGGTAGTAGTGACTTCACAGTCGTTGCCGCCTCAAGCGGGGTAGCTCAGTTGGTAGAGCAAGCGGCTCATAATCGCTGTGTCGCCGGTTCAAATCCGGCCCTCGCTACTGGTGAGCACTATGCAAAACCAGACGTACGATTCAGGTTCGACTACGCAAGACCGTTAGAGAGAGACAGATCATGGCCAAGGCAACTGACGTCCGTCCCAAGATCACTTTGGCGTGCGAAGACTGCAAGCACCGTAACTACATCACCAAGAAGAATCGTCGTAACGATCCTGACCGCTTGGAAATGAAGAAGCATTGCATGAACTGCAATAAGCACACCGTGCACAAGGAAACCCGCTAGTCGGTTTTTCCCTCATGGCGCTGAATCCTGAGTTCATCGGGCGGACTTACCCTGCTGGACCTTCGTACGTTGTTGGTCGGGAGAAGATCCGCGAATTCGCGCGCGCTATTGGTGATGCAAACCCGGTTTATCACGATCCTGCAGTAGCCCAGAGCCTGGGCTACTCAGATGTGATCGCCCCGCCAACGTTTGCCATCGTCGTCTCTCTCGAAGCGGCAAACGCAGCACTATTTGACCCTGAGCTGGGCCTGGACTTTGCCCGGGTAGTTCACGGTGAGCAGACGTTCTCCTACGCCCGCCCGATCTGCGCTGGCGATGAGCTCGTGGTCACCACAGTCATTGAGAACATTCGGTCCATGGCTGGAAACGACATGATCACCACGAAAGGCACCATCACCAC
>WLNQ01000106.1 GCA_009699705.1 Actinomycetota bacterium
GATGTGCGCCGCCGGATTGCCGTTCAGCAGACCCGAGAAGAACGCTTGAAAATCGCCGATTTCGTCATAGATAACTCAGGAGATCTCGCAGAAACTCAAGATCAGGTCGATCGAATCTGGTCTGCGTTGATGCCTGCGTAGCAACCCCAACTTTTTAACGTACGGTGGGTACATGACGCGGCCAATTACTGACCTGCAGCGCCGCGTTGCTCCATTCACGGTTAAGGCCCCTTATGAGCCTGCTGGAGATCAGCCGGCCGCCATTGCTGAACTCACTCGGCGGATCTTGGCAGGGGAGAAGCACAACGTTCTCCTGGGAGCCACCGGCACGGGCAAGAGTGCAACAACGGCATGGTTAGTAGAAAAATTACAACGGCCGACGTTGATCATGGTGCCCAATAAAACTTTGGCAGCCCAGTTGGCCACCGAATTTCGTGAACTCATGCCTGACAACGCAGTTGAGTATTTCGTTTCCTATTACGACTATTACCAGCCTGAGGCATACATTCCCCAGAGCGATACGTTCATTGAAAAAGACTCCTCGATTAACGAGGAAGTCGAACGGTTACGGCACTCCGCAACAAATAGTTTGCTCACGCGTCGCGATGTCATTGTGGTGGCCACTGTGTCGGCTATTTATGGTCTTGGAACTCCGCAGGAGTATGTGGACCGCATGGTGCGCTTGCGCGTTGGTGAAACTATCGAGCGCGACAAGCTGCTGCGGATGTTCGTTGATATTCAATACACGCGCAATGACATTGCTTTTACTCGTGGCACGTTTCGCGTGCGCGGCGACACCGTTGAAGTTTTCCCCGTGTATGAACATAATCCCGTGCGAATCGAAATGTTCGGGGATGAAATCGAACGCCTACTCACGTTGCATCCAGTTACTGGTGAAATCTTGAGTGACGAAACTGAAATGCATGTGTTCCCAGCTTCGCATTACGTCGCTGGTCCTGAGCGGATGGAAAGGGCTATCGCGGGGATTGAGGCGGAACTTGAAATGCGCCTTGCTGAGTTTGAAGCTCAAGGAAAGTTATTGGAAGCCCAACGGCTACGCATGCGCACCACCTATGACCTCGAAATGATGCGCCAGGTTGGTATGTGTTCAGGTATCGAAAACTATTCACTCCATATTGATGGGCGTGAACCGGGCAGCCCGCCGAACTGCCTCATTGATTATTTCCCTGAAGATTTCCTCTTGGTGATTGACGAGTCGCACGTAGCCGTTCCTCAGATTGGCGCGATGTTCGAGGGCGATGCCAGCCGCAAGCGCACCCTGGTTGAACACGGATTCCGCCTTCCCTCAGCAATGGATAACCGACCGCTGCGTTGGTCTGAGTTTGAAGAACGTGTGGGTCAGCGTGTGTATCTGTCGGCAACACCTGGACCCTACGAACTTGCGGCGTCTCAGGGTGACGTTGTGCAGCAGGTCATTCGCCCTACCGGACTCGTGGACCCTGAGATTGTTTTGAAGCCGACTGAAGGCCAAATCGATGACCTGATGGACGAAATTAAGGCTCGGGCAGCCAGAGATGAACGAGTGCTCGTTACGACGCTCACCAAACGCATGTCAGAAGATCTCACAGACTATTTGCTTGAGCATGGGATTCGCGTTCAATACCTGCACTCAGAAGTAGACACGCTGCGCCGAGTGGAACTGTTGCGCGAACTACGGATGGGAGTGTTTGATGTGCTCATCGGAATTAACCTGTTGCGCGAAGGCCTCGACCTTCCTGAAGTCTCACTGGTAGCAATCCTCGATGCAGATAAAGAAGGATTCCTGCGCTCAGAACGTTCACTTATCCAAACGATCGGGCGAGCGGCGCGTAACGTGTCAGGTCAAGTGCATATGTATGCCGACAAGATCACCCCATCGATGCGCAACGCGATTGACGAAACCACCCGTCGTCGCGATATTCAGATTGCCTATAACAAAGAACGCGGTCTAGATCCACAGCCCCTTCGAAAGAAGATTGCTGATATCACTGATCTCCTAGCCCGAGAAGACGCTGATACCGCCGCGTTGGTCGAGCAGGTAAATTCCACGAAAAACAAACGCCGCATGCCCGCTCATCAGAGCGATCTGATTCAACTCATAGATGACCTGACAGCGCAGATGCATTTGGCTGCCACTGAACTTCAGTTTGAGTTGGCAGCGCGGTTACGCGACGAAGTCCGAGATTTAAAGAAGGAACTGCGCGGAATGCAAGAGGCGACCGGACGATGATTGTTCCTACTTGGATGTGGCTCGCAACCATTGTTGGTTTCGTGCTGATCATCATCATTGATCTCGTCATCGTTGATCGCCGTCCGCACGCTTTCTCGACCAAGGAGGCAGGCGTCTGGGTCGGTGTCTACATGGCACTGGCCGCAGTCTTCGCGGTTTTCTTGTCTTTGTACTTCGGTTGGACCTATGGAGGGCAGTTCGTAGCTGGATATTTAACTGAGTATTCGCTCAGTGTCGACAACCTCTTTGTCTTTCTCGTCTTGATGACCTCGTTCGCAGTTCCAGCTGTGCTCCAACACCGAGTGTTACTCGTCGGCGTGGTTATCGCGCTGGTTTTACGGGCGATTTTGATCCTGATCGGAGCCGAGCTCATCGCTCGGTTCGCGGCCATCTTTTACCTTTTTGGCGCCTTCCTGTTTTTCACGGCTTGGAAAGTATGGATCTCAAAGGATGAGGACCCAGATCCGCAAGGCAATGGTCTGGTGCGTTTTGTATCGAAACGATTCGCCGTGTCACCGAACTATGACGGAACTCGATTATCTACTCGAGTAGCCGGCAAACGGATGTTGACACCGATGGCCTTGGTGATGCTGGCCATCGGCACGACTGACATCCTGTTCGCTCTCGACAGCATTCCGGCCGTATTTGGCATCACCAAGATCGCATTCATTGTGTTCGCGGCTAATGCGTTTGCCCTGATGGGGCTCCGGCAGCTGTATTTCTTGCTTCAAGGGCTCATGGAGCGTTTGCGGTTGTTGAACTATGGGCTAGCAATCATTTTGGGCTTTATTGGTGTCAAACTCATTCTTGAGGCTATTCATGAAACAACATCACTGAATGTTCCTGTGATACCAATTTGGCTGTCATTGACGGTGATCGTTGGTGTTCTTGCAGTCACGGCATTCCTGAGTTTACGTAGCGGTTCAGTGGAGGATTCTTCTGGGGAAATGGAAACAAGATAAACATGGATACGCCAATGTGGCTTTGGTTTGTCACGATTATTGGAATCATCTTCTTGATCGCGATGGATTTTGTTGCGGTAAGTCGAAAGCCACATGATGTGCAGTTCAAGGAAGCGGCTCTCTGGTCGATTTTCTATATTGGCGTAGCTGTAGCTTTCGGCGTGGGTCTGATTGCTTGGCAAGGCGCAGCTATTGGCACGGAGTTTTACACGGCGTATCTGGTCGAGAAGTCACTGAGCGTAGATAACCTTTTTGTCTTCATCATCATCCTGGCTCAGTTCGCAGTACCTACCGTTTTACATCAACGAGTGTTGCTCTTCGGTGTTGTACTTGCATTGGTTCTGCGCGCGGTATTCATCGCGGTCGGCGCGGCCGCTTTGGCCGCCTTCTCATTTACCTTTGTCGTGTTCGGTGCGATTCTCATCTGGACTGGTATTCAGCTGGCACGTCACCGAGACGAAGATCCTGATCCGATGGATAGCAAAGTGGTGCAGTTGATTCACCGCCGAATTCCATCGACAACGCAATATGACGGAACGAATTTATTCACACGCATCGGTGGCAAGAAGTTGGCGACGCCATTACTTACGGTCATGATTACGATCGGTGTGACTGATTTACTTTTTGCTCTTGACTCGATTCCCGCGACCTTCGGTGTTACGCAGCAGGCCTACCTCGTCTTTACGGGGAATGCTTTTGCGCTTCTTGGTTTGCGAGCGCTGTATTTCCTTCTCAAAGGTCTACTCGACAAACTCATCTATCTGTCGACTGGCTTGGCGGTGATTTTGGTCTTCATCGGCGTCAAGCTCGTGTTGACCTTTGCTCATGAGACCTGGTCTAGCGTTCCAAAAATTCCCACAGTCGCCTCTCTGGTGGTTATCGCAGTCGTGCTTGTCGTTGTAGCGATCGCATCTCTGGTCAAAGTTCGCAGGGACCCAAGCGCTATTGCTCATGCGGGTCGATTGACAGACGCACCAGAGAAAAAGGAATCTAACTAATTTCTTGAATATCCTCGATCGCGCTTAACACCGCGTTCAGTACTTGTTGTTTGGTTTCTGAAGTGGATGTGTCCCCGCAGATTCTGCGGTACATCTGACTTGGCAAAACTTCGATGTCACCGTGGCCTGATCCTGGGATCACTGTGGTTATTCCGGGCCGATTCTCATCGAGAAATTTCTGGAGCATCCCTTGTCGATTACAAGGACTTGGGGGAGCCAGTACGGCTCGGATGGTTGTGTCTTGCAGAAGAGGCCAGGCTTTTTCAATGAGGTGATTTGGGCTGTCGTTTCCATCGACCATGACGATTCCATTGATGTTCACCTGCTGCTGTATGAGTTGCGTCGCCAGCCACGCACCGGCTGCGGCGCCTGCAGAATGTCCAACAATCGTGACAGGTTCGTCTTGAAGCCTCGGGGCGATTCTTCGCGAGATCGCGTTGAGATGGAGTGTTGAATTCATCATGATGGGTGCCCAACGTGGTGCGAGCTCTGGACGCAAACATGACCACCCCTGTTCTGCGCAGGCTATTGCCAGTGCGTCAAGGTGATGTGGAGCACGGGTAAACCCATGCAGAGCTAAAACGATCATGGTTTCAAGATACGTGATTGAGTACTTCGGTCGCTCATCAAAGACACTTGAAAATATCGATGTAATGGTGCCAATTTTGAAAGCCCTTTAGGCTACATTTCCACGTGCTGTAGGCATTTCATCCTAAGGAGCTATGTATGTCTGTTTATCAGGGAATCGCGTCATGAAGCGCGGACTTCCGCTGTCTATCGGAGCCGTTGTGCTTGTGTGTTTGACCGGCGCTCTTGGGGGATGCTCGTCGAACTCTTCTGAACCATCCAGTGCACCTTCAATTGAAGTGTCGTCTGATTTGGAAGTCGCACAGCCGGAAGCGACAGTGAGTAGCGGTGCGGCCACGTACGTAGTGGCCCAAGATGTGCAAGACACGTATTACAAGGCTATTTGCATTGGACCTGGAACAAAATTGGGCATGGGCGGCACCTTTGATGATGCAACCAAGACCTGTACTGATCCCAGCGGCACGAAAACCACTCAAGCCCAGGGATTGGCCGCATTGTTGAGTTCTACGCCTGACGAGATGCGCTCGTCAACACAGTTCATGGTTGTCCAAGTTGGCAAACCAGTCACTGGCTGTCCAACAGCGGACGAATACAACACAGTCGCAGATCTCACCATCACGAATGAGTGCGTCGAGAATGCGATGAAGGCAATGTCTGTGTTCATGACGTCCAAATAGATGACGCTGCTACCTAGCAGTAAAGGGGCTGTGGCTGTTTAATCTGTGTTCGTGGGCGCAAGTCACCACTGGCGTTCGCGCCACTCTTGGAGATGTGGACGCTGTTCCCCAAGGGTGGTGTCACCGCCATGGCCTGGGTAGATCCATGTTTCATCGGGGAGCGCATTGAAGATCTTCTCTTCGACGCCGCCGAGCAGTGTTTGGAATCTAGATGTATCGCCCCACGTGTTGCCGAGACCTCCAGGAAAAAGACAGTCACCTGTCCAACAATGTGCGGTGCCCTCAGGGTCGTCGTAGACAAAAGCGATGGACCCATCGGTGTGACCAATGAGGTGGATGACTCGCAGTCGCACCTTGCCGACCTGAAGATGTGAACCTTCTTCTAGGTAGACGTCTGTGGGCACGGGGATCCCGGGTGCATCGATTGGGTGGGCCATCGTGGTGGCCCCGGTAGCCCGAACCACATCGGCCAAACTTCCCCAATGATCTTGATGCTGATGGGTGGTGATGACGGTTTTGAGAGTGTCTCCGGTCAGGACCAAAAGTCGATCAGTCTCGGCTGCGGCATCAATCAGAGCCTGCTCACCTGTCTCACGGCAGCGCAGAAGGTAGCTGTTGTTGTCATAGGGGCCAACGGCCAGTTTGCTGATGATCAATTCAGGAAGCTCTCGGACATCACCCGGGCCACCTACGCGCACCTTGCCGGTATACATTCTTTCTGTCCCTTCAGAAGTCCGTTGCACCACAAAATGAGATGAGGCGTCGTGCACGACCGTCTGGTCATTCGCGGAGCCCGCGAGCACAACCTTAAGGACGTATCCCTAGATTTACCGCGTGACGCACTAATTGTGTTCAC
>WLNQ01000107.1 GCA_009699705.1 Actinomycetota bacterium
CGAGAGAGCACAGGATTGTTGGAAGAATTGAATCGCGATGGTTTAGCCATGGGTAGACGGTAAGTCGGATTCCCGAATTACCCAAACTTGATCAAAGAAGCGTGTCGCACTTGGTGCCCCCAATGGGATTTGAACCCATACTGTGCCGGGTTTAAGCCGGGTGTCTCTGCCAGTTGGACTACAGGGGCGTGAAAGGTGAAGCCTATTGGTCAGCCTAGATGCGCCTGACAAAGGGATTCTCTGCTAGCAACTTCAGATCGATGAAGTCTCACTGACCGGGCGCGATTGGCGCGGTTGACGCCCGCACGACCAGACGAGTCGGGAGCACTACAGATTGGGCTTTGATCTGATTATCAGAATGAAGTTGCACGAGCAACGCTTCAGCAGCGATCCGGCCCATGTCGTGCACCGGTTGTTCGACCGTGGTGAGTTCCAGAAGTTCAGACATGTCGTGTCCATCGACGCCAATTAATGAAATATCTCGGCCAGGTTGTAGCCCGTGACTGCGTAGAGCTCGCATTGCACCAAATGCCATCTCATCTGACATACAAAAAACAGCAGTAGGGCGTTCGCGTTGAGCGAGCAAGGCCGTCATCGCTTGCTCACCACCCGCGGACGTGAAGAATCCCAACGCCTGGAGATGCGGCGCGATCGGCAACCGAGCTTCATTCATCGCTTCGACAAAGCCTCGATGGCGATCTTTCTCAGCAGTGAACGGTGAACGCGATCCCGATCCAGCAATAAGTCCGATCCGCTGATGCCCCAAGTTAAGGAGGTGCTGCGTAGCCATTCGAGCCGCATAGACGTCATCAATGGTGACGCTTGGGACATCGCCAACACTCACGCCGATTAACGATGTTGGGAGATCAAGTTTCAGTACATCAGCCAACTGCTGATCGTCGGGCGGAATCGCGATGATCAGCGCACCGTCAACGCGCCGACGAAGACGCGGAGCAGGTGGCAGGCGATGTTGGGCATCTGGATTGCTTACGGTCATCAACAAGAGGTCCATCCCTGCACCTTGCAGAGTGGATTCCACTCCTGAGAGCACTGTTGAAAAGAACCAGCGAGCGATGTAAGGCGTGATCACTGCGACGCTGCCCGTGCGCCCACTTGCTAGACGCGAAGCGCTAGGCGAAATAACGTAGTCAAGCTCGGCTGCGGCTCGTTCAACCCGGGCGCGTGTCTGTTCGTCAACGTTGGCCAAGCCACGAAGTGCACGCGAAACGGTTGCCGTTGACACTCCTGCTGCCTGCGCAACATCGCGGATAGTGATACCCATGTGACCTCCCATGTAACAAACCTAAAGCGATTACATAATACTCGGCCTTTTAGGTCAAGAACCCGTCTGTGCCAGCCTGTAAACGATGCCATCGAGGATGTCATATTCGGAGACTCGGATCGAGATCGGGCTGGTTCTGCGGGCCAGCTCTCGAAGAATCATGGCTCCCCCGGCAATCACATCTATCCGGCCTTCGTGCATGAAAGGCAATGCGGCGCGCTCGGCACGAGTCATTGATAAAAGTCGCTGGGTTAAGTCCTCAACCTGAGCTGAAGTCAATGTCGAGCCATGAATGACCTCTGGCTCATACCGCTGAAGGTCCATCGCCATCGCCGAAACCGTGGTCACCGTTCCGGCCACGCCCACCACTGTTTTTGCCTGGCTGAAGTCAACAGTTCGTTGCGCCTCGTTAAAGGCGCCAGTCACGTCAACCTCAACGGCTGCAATCTGGCTCTTGTTTGGTGGATCATCAGCAAGGTGTCGCTCTGTCATACGAACACAACCGATATTCATCGATACGGAACTTTTGATGTGGGCATCGGTGGTGAAATCACCCAGGACGAATTCAGTGGAACCGCCACCGATATCAACAACGAGCACCGGTGACTCTAAATTTGTAAGTCCGCGCACTGCACCAAGGAATGAGAGCTCAGCTTCTTCCTTCCCTGTGATCACTTCCGGACTCACCCCAAGGCGTTGGTGCACTCCTTCGACGAAAGCCGCTCGGTTCGTCACATCACGACTTGCTGATGTAGCGACGAATCGCACCGATGTGACGCCGTGTGCATCGATTAAGGTTCGGTATTCCTCGCAGGCGGCAAAGGTGCGATTCAGTGCAGCAGGCGAGAATTCACCCGTGCTATCAACACCTTCCCCCAATCGCACGATGCGCATTTCACGAACTAATTCAACAAGTGCGCCATCTGCATCGACATCTGCAATCAAGATTCGAATCGAATTCGTTCCGCAATCAATGGCCGCAACTGGCCCACCAGCGCATGGATTGCGTAGCCAATAAGGTCCCGCGAGCGCGAGAACTTCGTCACCAAATGGATTCACTCCCGGACCCGCAGCTAACGCATGGCCGGCAAGTACATGCAGGCATTTCACGCGATCAGGCATACCTCCCGCGCTTATTCCCGCAATCTCGTCAACATGACCAAGCTCTTCTCGCTTGGCTAGATAGTGCTCGTGCGCTTGTCGATACTGCAATGCGAGAGCGGGGTCGGTCTGCAACCGCGCTTCCATCTCGCGCATCACACCTTCACTTTCCAAGGTGCCAATTGCAGATGCCAACCGCGGACAAGTCAGGTAATACGACGTTGGAAAAGGTGTGCCGTCAGGCAACCGTGGTTCCGTGCGAACCACGTCGGGTGCGCCACATGCACAACGATGAGCGATGTCCACAACACCTCGAGGAGCGCGGCCAAGTTGTTCACGGATTATGCGTAGGTCGTCAGGAAGCAACCTTGGCTCCAGGAGTTAAGACGCTCAATGAACCTGCTTCGGGGGCGCCGTTGTCTGCTTCTTGCAACGTTCCCCAGATCTTGTCGACCCAGGTGCGATGGGCGGCAGCCTCAGCTAGCGACTCAGCTGCAGGTCGGCCATCGGCACCCAGGGTCGTGTAGCCAATTTCGCCAGGAAGCACAAAGTGCAACCTTCGACGAGCCTCCGCAGCGATGAATGCCGGGTCTTGCCAGCGTTGTGCGGCAATGGTGAGGTCTGCGACTCGAACTTGGGTAGCCATCACTTGCGCCTCGAGAGCTGAGATCTCAGCGCGCTGAGACAGCCAAGACTTCACCGGAACAGCGAGGGTGAAAAAGAGAGCGGCAACTACCAGCACCAACACCACAGCACGGCCCGTCAGGGCAGCGCGACGCCGAGGCGCGAGGAGGGGAGCACTCACGTAATGATCGTCGCAGACTTAAGTAAAGGATCTAGCGAGTGAAACGCGGGAACGCAGATGCGCCTGCATAGCGGGCGGCATCATCCAGCTCTTCCTCGATGCGCAGCAGCTGGTTGTACTTGGCTACCCGCTCAGATCGAGCCGGAGCACCAGTCTTGATCTGACCACAGTTGGTGGCAACAGCAAGGTCAGCAATCGTGGTGTCTTCAGTCTCGCCAGATCGGTGGCTCATCATGCAGCGGTAGCCGCTGGTCTGAGCCAAGGTGACAGCATCAAGAGTTTCAGACAGCGAACCGATTTGATTGACTTTCACCAAAAGCGCATTCGCGCAATTTTCTTTGATGCCGCGGGCAAGACGCTCAGGGTTCGTTACGAAGAGATCATCGCCAACGATTTGAACCTTGCTGCCGAGTGCTTCGGTGATGTGGCGGTAACCAGCCCAGTCATCTTCATCCAACGGATCTTCAATCGACACCAATGGGAAGTCAGCAAGCAGCGATGCGTAGTAATCCGTCATCTCTTGTGCCGTGCGCGACTTTCCTTCGAATTGGTACGCACCGTTCTCGTAAAATTCAGATGAAGCGACATCGAGCGCAAGCGCGACATCTTTGCCAAGTTTGAGGCCAGTGAGTTCAACAGCCTGCACAATTAGCTCAAGCGCAGCACGGTTGTTTGGCAAGTCAGGAGCGAAACCACCCTCGTCGCCCAGGCCCGTTGCGTATCCAGCTTTCTTCAACACACTCTTCAGCGCGTGATACACCTCAGTGCCTTCGCGAAGTGCTTCTTTGAAACTTGCTGCACCAATAGGCGCAATCATGAACTCTTGGATGTCTACGCCAGTGTCCGCATGTGAGCCACCGTTGAGGATGTTCATCATTGGCACGGGAAGCACGTGTGCGTTTGGTCCACCTACGTAACGGAAGAGCGGCAAGCCAGCTGACTGCGCTGCGGCCTTGGCTGCTGCAAGTGAAACCCCAAGAATTGCGTTCGCACCCAGACGCGACTTATTGGGGGTGCCATCGAGATCAATCATGATCTGATCGATCAAACGCTGATCATCAGCATCCATACCGATGACTGCGGCTGCGATCTCTTCTTCAATCGCATCCACGGCCTGCTGCACACCTTTGCCGCCGTAGCGCTTCTCGCCATCACGTCGTTCTGCAGCCTCAAATGCACCTGTGGATGCACCGGAGGGAACAGCTGCGCGAGCAACGGTGTCGTCCTCCAAGAGGATCTCAACTTCAACCGTGGGGTTACCACGGGAATCGAGAATTTCGCGGGCAATGACTGATTCGATGGAAGCCATGGCCATAGCCTAGACGAGGCTGAGTACGCGGCTCGTGCGGTCCGGGGCCACCTGTACTTCGATGCGATCTTGCACCCATTCTTTCATTTCTGTTACATGGCTCACCACGCCGACAATGCGCCCGCCAGAGCGCAGGGCATCGAGTTGCTCAAGCACGAGTTGGAGGGATTCTTGGTCAAGGGAGCCAAATCCCTCATCGACAAAGAGTGTCTCAAGTTGAGACCCACCCGTCTCATCTCGCACCACATCTGCCAGGCCCAAAGCCAGTGAGAGAGCCGTATAGAAGGTTTCCCCGCCAGAAAGCGACCGTGGATCGCGCGTCTGCCCGCTCCAGGCATCGTTGACCTTGATCCCTAACCCCGCCTGAGCATTGCCCTTGGCATCCTCGTCTAACACCAGTGAATATTTTCCGGCGCTCATGCGAAACAGATGAATGCTTGCTGCGTTCAGCACCGATTCGAACCGCCGCTGGACTGCATAGCTTTGCAACGTCATCCTCCGACTATTGATTGAAGACTTTGAAGCAGAAACCGCATCGGAAAGGTCAACTGCATGGCGAGTATTCGCTAAGACTTGTTCTTGTTCATTTAACGCATTCTCAAATTTCGCGCTTGGAGCTTGCACCGCTTTGGAGGCATGCGCGAGTCGACCGACGAGCGCTTCGCTGACTTCCAACTCAAGCTGTGCTCGGTGTGAAACTTCTTGAACCTCAACGAGCCAGGTTTCCAGCTCTTGCGCGGCCTCGCCCGACGCTTCTGGCACCGAGCCGAGATCGGGTATTGCAATTTGGCCGCGCGTGAACTCTTCATCAATAGCAAGGAATGCCTCGAGGCTGGAAATTCTGGATCTGGTGATCTCGTCAAGTTCCAGCGCTGATCGCGCACTGCCCAGCACTAATTGATCACTCTCCTGCTCTGCTTGAGTGCCCTTCTCGAATTGAGCAAGCTCCGCGGTTCCTTGAGCCAGAACTTGAATAGCTTCCTTGCGTGCATGTTCAAAATCTTGTTCACGCTCAACGAGTGCAGTGAGTTCATTTTCAAGTTCCACCAGTTGAGCTGATGCAGACTGAGCTGCGGCATGGGCCAGCTTCGACTTGTTCAACTCATCGGCTATCTCGTCAGGGTCAAGTCCCATAATGGAGCCGCGCAACTGCGCGATGTCAAGTTGAGTGACGCGAAAAAGTTCTGAGATCTGCGCGAGCTCATTGCTCCGCGCCACCACGTCTTCACTCAGTTGATCTAACTCTTGTCGAATCAAATCAATTTCTTCATCTGTCACAAAAACAAATTCGGACTGTGCAAGGTGTGGGTGATCAACTGAGCCGCACACCGGGCAAGCTTGACCGACTTCCAGCATCGCGGCCAACACTGCTGCACGCTCGTGTAACTGTTGAAGCAACCGAGCATCGAGTTCCACTCGGACTTCGCGAAGAAGTTCCTCTGCTTGCGTTGACTGAAGTTTCGCGCTCTTCATGAGGTCTTCTTGCCCAACCGTTACCGCTTCTAAACTCGTGAGTGTTGTCGCACTCTCCGCTTTTAATTCAAGTGCAACAACATCATTTTCGCGCTGTGAAACAGTCGCAGCTAGCGCAGTGACTGCAACAAGCGTCTGCTCTAGACGAGTTTTTTCTGCAGGAGTCTTCGAGTTTTCCGCTTCTAAACCTTCAAGCTGTTTCTGCGCAACAACAATTGCCTTTTCGAGCATCGAATGCTGCAGGTCACGATCTTCGTGTTGTTGTTCTCGTTCTACCAGTGGTACTAGTCGCCCGATGAGTTGTTGGGCTC
>WLNQ01000108.1 GCA_009699705.1 Actinomycetota bacterium
ACTTGCGAGTACACAGAGATTCCGGAATTTGTGCACCAGATAACGACGCTTACCCCGAGGAGCCAAGAAATAGTGCGCCCCCAGGGCCACTTATCACCTCGACTTAGCAATCGTGCAACGCCGAAGCAGTACAGCCCTGCAGCGATCAAGGCTCCGGTTAAGAAAAGTGGATCGAGATGGAAGCCGAAGACCACCCGTAGGACAGTTGGTTCTGGTGGGTAGGGGAAACCGAGCAGGCTCTCGCCGTACGAATCGAATTGAGTTTCAACTCGAGGAGGTGCAGAAGACGAGAGGGCGACACCTAACGCGACTGCTATTCCCATCACGAGAAGCTCAACTGCAGCAACACGAGCAAACACTGCGACACTTGATTTCTTCAAGGACGAAGCAAATCGCTTGCGTACATTCCAGGCAATAAATCCAAGCCCGATCAGAACGAAAACTTTGACCAACGTGATTTGGCCATACCCAGTGGTGAGCAATTGGCTAATTGAATCCAAGCGGGTGTACGCATTAGCAATTCCGCTCGCCGCGACCAAGATAAATGCGATAAGTGCAATGGAAGAAAATCGTTGAATAGATTTTTGCAGCGGAAAGTCGTTTCGGGTGGCATGCACGCCAAGTGCGTACAACCCGCCTATCCAGATGAATGCGGCCAGCACGTGCGCAATTCCTGAAGTTAGAGCAAGAGCGTGGTCACCGAGACCAGCACCATGTCCGCCCAATGACGGAAGTGCTGCAGCCACAAGAGCAACGACAAGCCAACTTAGGGCTGAACCAGTTGAGGAACTCACAAAGCAACCGATGGCAATCACCAAGGCGAGAAGTGTCGCTGCCATCAACGCGCGGGTGGCTGGAATTTCGTTTGCATATGTTGCGATGACTGCTGGATTCAGCGCCTCGATGAGGGTCAGGCCCAAGATGTTCGCAAGTGCAAAAAGCATCTGCACCACGGCCAAAATTGCCCATACGCAGGCTGCGATTCCGGCGCGCATTAAGTCTCGGCGCCCCGCTGCGGAGACAACGCCCCCTTTGCCCGCTGGGTCCAGAACGCTGGAAGCCAAGAGCCAACCGATGGTGGCGATGGCTGCCAAATCCGTGATCAACCGCAGTATCGGAGTACCCCATACGACGAGGGGACCAGAATCCGGCAAGCCAGGAGCTGGTGCCAGGTAGGAACCTCCCGTGATCATTAGGGAAAGCACCAAAATGCTCACCATGGCCAATGCGAGCGCCAAGGTGATGATGGCGATGGGAGCAGAGTCCTTTTTCACGGTTAATCCGCTCATGCTGAATTCCTGGTGTACACCCCATGACCCTACGCGGCGCGGGCAGCAAAAAGCGCAGGGAGATCACCACCATCACACGCACGTCAGTCTTCTTGGGCACCTCCCGACAACCGGAGCTCTATTCGACACAATGGGGGCATGAGTTCTCGTCCGTGGCTGCGCTCGGTGACCCCGATAGCTCCGCCAGCGGCAGAAAATCCAACCTGGCGGTTCTTGGTCTATGCCGGGATCGTCACAGGCGCCTGGTCGGGCCTGCTTTCGCTGGTCATCTACGCAATTGGCCGAGTTTGCGGGGTGCCGTTTATGGCATCTCAAGGCCAGGGTGACTCCGTTGGGCAGATCCTCTGGTTAGCACCGTTGTTGATACCGGTCTTAGTCGCAATCGTTGGTGCACTGCTGTCAGTGTTGGTGCTGGGGCGTAACCATGCAAGACACATAGTGTTCTGGTCAGGTTCGCTCGTCGCACTGATTTCTATCGCCGGTCCGGTGATGCAACCAGATGCAGTGTTGTGGTCGACTCGTATTCTCTTGCTCTGCATGCATGCCATCACATGGTTTCTGGTTGTGCCGCAACTGGCCCGCATTGTCGGAGACTCTGAACCGCAAGCAAGTGAAGTGCGTGTATATAACGTGGGATCAAATCTGTGACAACGATCGTGAAAGCTCGCCAGCCTGTTCTGGCTGCTGTAGTTGCGCTGAGACCACGGCAGTGGCTTAAAAATGTTTTGGTATTCGCAGCACCGTTGGCGGCCGGATCCGTCTTCGAAGTTGACATCTTTTTTCCAACGGTCGGTGCCTTTGTCGCCTTTTGTTTAATTTCAAGTTCGACGTATCTCATCAATGATTTGCGCGATATCAAAGCTGATCAACTGCACCCGACCAAGCGCTACCGCCCGATACCCGCAGGCGAGTTGGCACCATCAGTCGCGATTGCGATTTCAGGGGCGCTATTTTTGGTCGCTCTTGCCCTGTCATTCTGGATTCGCCCAGAGTTGGCTGGTGTTATTGCCATCTACTTTGTGTTCACCTTGGCTTACTCACTCGGCTTGAAACACGAGCCGGTAATTGAGCTCGCCTTACTGTCGATGGGCTTCTTGCTTCGCGCGATTGCCGGTGGTGTTGCGTCGAACCTAGAAATTTCACAATGGTTTTTAATCGTTGCTGGGTTTGGATCGCTGTTCATGGCAGCAGGGAAACGCTATTGCGAATTGGCTTGGATTGAAGACGCCGAAAATGGGCATCCTGAAATAAGGAGAAAGAGCCTCGAGGGTTACACCTTGGGTTATTTAAGATTCGTCTGGGGAACAGCAGCATCCGTCACGATCACTGCATACTGCTTATGGGCCTTTGAAGTGGGAACAGCGCCATCCACATTGCCTTGGGCCCAATGGAGCGTGTTGCCTTTTGTTCTTGGCATTCTTCGTTATGGCGTTGGTATTGATCGCGGCCAAGCAGAGGCACCAGAAGATGCGGTGCTCAGGGATCGAGTATTGCTCGCCCTTGGTGTTGTCTGGGTCGTACTCTTTGGTCTTGGCGCTTTAGGGGTTTGACATGTCGTTATCAATCTCGGATCAAGAGCAACTTCTCACTGGGTGGGGTCGAACCTGTCCCAGTCTTGCGAGAGTTCAAGCATGTACATCTATTGAGCAAGTACAGCATGAAGTGGCCAGAGCAGGCGCTCGAGGTGTGTTAGCTCGTGGGCTTGGACGGTCCTATGGAGATGCTGCGCAAAGCGGTGGCGGCACCGTTCTTGATTTGCAGGCCTTCAACGATATTTCCTATGACTCGATAACAGGAGCAGTGACGGCAGGCGCAGGTGCAAGCCTGGATTCAGTAATGAAGGCAATCGTGCCAGCGGGCGCTTTTGTGCCGGTCACTCCAGGTACCCGGATGGTCACCATCGGTGGAGCAATCGGATCAGATATCCATGGCAAAAACCACCACGTTGACGGAACCTTCGGTGCGCATGTTCAATCACTCACGCTGGTGGACGGATCCGGGGAGATTCATGAACTAACCCCGTCGGGAGATAAGGCTCCACAATTTTGGGCAACGATTGGGGGGATGGGTCTTACTGGCGTCATAACTCAAGCGACCTTTGATGCGATCCCGGTAACGAGTTCACTCATCAGTGTGGACACCCAACGTGCCAATGATCTTGATGAAGTGATGTCTGTCATGGCTGCAGGGGACGAAAAGTATCGCTACACCGTCGCTTGGATCGACACCGTTTCACAAAGTGCGCGCGGGGTAATCACCAGCGGAGACCATGCACCTATCGACCAACTCAGTGCAAAGCAACGCACACACGCATTGGTCTTTGAACCCAAGGCGATTGCGACAGCACCACCGATTTTTCCAAGCGGATTGCTCAACAAACTGACAGTTCGAGCGTTTAATGAGGCTTGGTTTCGCAAAGCTCCGAAGTCAGCATCGGGTGACTTGCAATCGATCAGCGCTTTCTTCCACCCACTAGATGGTGTGCAAGACTGGAACCGTATTTATGGTCCTCGAGGTTTTTTGCAATACCAATTCGTCGTGCCAGATTCAGCCAGTCATCTCATTCGCGCGGCGCTGGAGAAACTGAGGCAGGTGGGAGCTCCAAGTTTCTTAACCGTGTTGAAGCGCTTCGGTGCCGCAAACCCTGCCCCGCTGTCCTTTCCCACGCAAGGATGGACTTTGGCTGCGGACGTGCCTGCCGGGATTGAAGGCCTAGGGCAGGCTCTTGATGATCTTGACGAATTAATCTCTGAGGCGGGTGGACGGTTGTACCTTGCAAAGGATTCACGTCAGTCACCGCAAATGTTTGCTCGTACTTATCCGCGACTAAGCGAGTGGCAGCAAGTTCGCGATGGGCTCGACCCTCGAGGCGTATTTACTTCAGATCTGGCACGCAGACTTTCCATCTAGCAACATCCACTAAGGGGAATACATGAATGACGCATTGGGTGAACCGCAGTCAGTTCTCGTGCTGGGCGGAACCAGTGAAATCGCACTAGCCACCGTGCGCGCTTTGCCACGTGGCCGACTGCGACGGGTGATTCTCGCGGCTCGACCTTCGGTTGCTCGAGACTCCGCGGTAGCCGCACTGACAGCAGATGGCATTGCTGGGGTAACTGCGCTTGATTTCGATGCAAGAAGCACTCAAGAGCATGGCGCCTTCGTCGACAGTATTTTTGAAGCCGGGGATATTGACATCGTTCTTCTGGCTTTCGGTGTTCTTGGTGACCAGGAAGAAGCGGAAGCAAATCCTGATCTCGCAGTGGAAATGGCAACAACCAACTACACAGGTGCAGTCAGCATTGGCCTGCACGTGGCACGCCGCCTCCGTGCGCAAGGGCACGGTTCACTCGTGGTGTATTCAAGTGTTGCGGGTGACAGAGCTCGCAGGTCAAACTTTATTTATGGTTCTACCAAAGCCGGGCTTGACGCTTTCGCCCAAGGTCTAGGCGATGCTTTGCATGGAACTGGTGCACATGTACTCGTCGTGCGACCCGGCATGGTCCGCACCAAAATGAGCGCAGGACTTCCAGAGGCGCCGATGACTACCGATGCAAACGTTGTTGCTGACATCGTGGTGAAGTCTTTGCGTAAGGGCAAGGAAACGGTGTACGCACCAGGACCATTGCGGTTTGTGATGGCAGGTTTGAAAACGTTGCCTCGCCCTGTGTTTCGTAAGTTGCCGCGTTAGTTCGATCCCACTGAAGCAGGAAATCGTTGTCCTGTTAGGTAGGCGAATCTCCGAGTGAACTGATTGTTTACGCCCGGTTGCAGAGGTAAATATTCCTGTAATGGGGAAAGCAAACTCAATTCATGCGAAACTAGCCCTCATGCCAGAAACTACTGATTTCGGTCACCCACGTCGCTGGCTAGTGCTGGTGGTGCTCTGCCTGGTTCTTATAACCATCACCATGCAGGTTTCGATTCTTAATACGGCTCTGCCGACTTTGGTGCGTGAACTGGGAGCTTCAGATTCGCAACTCCAATGGATCGTGGATTCGTACATCGTTGTTCTTGCTGGATTGACCCTTACGGGTGCCGCAGTAGGGGACAAGTTTGGCCGCAAGAAAGCCTTAATCCTTGGATTAGTTGTCACCGTTGTTACGGTCTCAGGGGCTTCGATCGCTTCGGAGCCGACGCAACTCATCATTTGGCGGGCACTCATGGGAGTTGGAGCCGCGCTCACGATGCCGGCAACACTTTCGATCTTGGTCAACGTCTTTCGCGAAGTAAAGGAACGCCGCAAGGCGATTGCCTACTGGTCGCTGATGAATGCCATCGGATCGTTTATTGGCCCGATTACTGGTGGGCTGTTACTTGCTTGGTTTAGCTGGCAGTCGTGCTTTGTTGTGAACCTGCCGATTCTGCTCGTCACGATTGTCCTGTGCGTGATCTATATTCCGGATTCAAGAGATCCGTTCACAGCAAGCTTTGACCTTCTTGGGGCGCTTTTTTCCACCGTGGCATTAGCCACTTTCATTTGGTCGGTGATTGAAGGCCCCGCTCATGGTTGGACGAGTCTGCCGATCTTGTCGGGGTTCACCATTGCCATCCTCGCGGGCATGCTTTTCTTCTGGTGGGAAAACCATACGAAATCACCGATGTTCGAATTGTCGCTGATGAAAAGCCCACAACTGAGCGCGGCGGCTCTCACTTTGACTTTCGCATTTATTGCTATGTCTGGCGCAATGTTCCTTGCCACAATTTCTTTACAGCTAGTTAAAGGATATTCACCACTCCAAGCCGCGATCGCTACTTCTGGACCGATCGTGTTGGTGAACCTCATTGTTGTGCCTCGCGCTCCCTGGATCATGCAACGTTTTGGACTGCGCAAAACAATTGCTTTCGGCACAGCGATGACCGGTGTATCTGCCCTCTCGATGACTGCTACCACCACGACATCTCCTTATTGGATGCTTGGCTTGGGATTCGCCTTTATGGCAACGTCATTTAGC
>WLNQ01000109.1 GCA_009699705.1 Actinomycetota bacterium
GCAGTAAAGATCAAGGCAACCAAGCTTCCTAAGTTCCGCGCAGCTGCTGAGTTCAAGGCAACTGTTGCTGGCGCAAAGAAGGCTGCACCTGCAAAGAAGGCACCTGCTAAGAAGGCTCCAGCCAAGAAGGTTGTAGCCAAGAAGGCTGTTGCGAAGAAGGTCCCAGCAAAGAAGGCAGCACCTGCTAAGAAGGTTGCAGCCAAGAAGGTTGTAGCCAAGAAGGCTGTCAAGAAGACTGCACGCCGCTAGTCGTATCTCAATGTTGGGCCGCGCCGATTGGTGCGGCCCAACATTATTTTATGAGGTTTGGGGCGAGCAAGGCGGTAGTAGCAGTCCCAACGCCGATGCGCGTGGCATCCCAAAGATCGATGGCGGTATCCACATCGCGGCGAGCGCGAGTCAATGATTCTCGTGTTCTAGGATCCAGACTCTTGAGCTCCTGGAAACCAGCCTGGACGTGACGAGCGTGGGATCGAATTCCATAGCTGGGTGTGCAGGTCGTGGCATCGTGTGCGAGAAGCATCGTGGTACCGAGCCCTTGAGTGTCAGAAATGAACGAAAGTGGATATTTCCGTGCCAGTGCCAACACATCGTTTAGCGCAGGAGTAGTCAAACAGGGAAGGTCTGAAGTCAACACGATTGCAGGCCCATGACCGACCAGGTCTAAACCCTGCTGAATATCTTCATTTAATCCCTGTGAGACCAGCAAAGTGATCCGCACATCCCGGCTATTGAGTCGAGCAAGGTCTGCATCGTCAGTCACCACGATGACCTGGCTGATCGGTTCGGATCCGGCTAGGGCCGATAAAACGTCAGCGAGAAAAGCTCGTGAAAGCGCCTCTCGACCCTTGGGATCTGCCTCAAGTCGAGATTTGGCTTCGGTATGTCCTTTAACAGGCACAATCGCTGACCACTGCATGTCTTCATCCAACCGCATCGGGGCATTAGTCTTGGCCAGTGTTCTTTCGCGGCGTTCTAGGAGTCCAAAGATGAGCCGCGTTGCCACCATGGGCGCCGGCTCCTGGGGCAGTGTCTTTTCGATGGTGATGGCAGATGCCGGTAGCGATGTCGTGATCTGGTCGCGCGACGCGGATGTAGCGGCTGAAATCAATGTAAGCCACACAAATAGCAGGTACCAAGCAGACCTCACCCTTCCTGGTTCAGTGCGTGCCACCACTGATGCTGCGCTGGCATTGTCGGGTGCAGACATTGTGGTGATTGCGCTGCCTGCGCAGGTACTAAGAGCCAATCTTGCGCAGTGGCAGAGTCTCATTCCTTCAAGTGCGATCTTGGTGAGTCTGATCAAAGGCGTCGAGTTGGGCACCATGCTTCGCATGAGCGAAGTGATTGCTCAGGAGACTGGTGCTGTGTCTGAACGCATCGTGGTGGTCTCTGGTCCAAACCTGGCCCGTGAAATCGCCCAACGCCAGCCTTCTGCAACAACGGTTGCCTGCGTTGACCAAGACAGCGCGCGGCGGCTCCAAGATGCGTGCACCACCGATTATTTCCGTCCGTATTGGACAACGGATGTCGTGGGCACCGAAATTGGTGGTGCCATGAAGAATGTGATCGCGGTAGCCAACGGCATGGCAGTCGGGATGGGGCTCGGGGAAAATTCGCAAGCCTCACTGATGACTCGCGGCCTTGCAGAGATTGCTCGACTTGGCGTTGTACTCGGAGCCGATCCATTGACATTCCAGGGCCTTGCCGGTGTTGGCGATTTGGTTGCCACCTGTCAGTCGCCACTTTCCCGCAACCGCTCATTTGGCGAAAGCCTGGGTAAAGGCAACACCGTTGCTCAAACCATCGCAGAAATGAAACAAACCTGTGAGGCGTACAAGAGTTGCGAGCCAATCCTTGAACTCGCCAAAACTCACGGCGTTGACATGCCAATCACCGAACAAGTCGTCAACGTCCTCCACCACGGGGCCTCCGTAAAAACGATGGCAGCCGCATTCATGGCACGAGACACCAAACACGAACAAGAAAGCGCTACTGCCGGAGCCCTTGAGTGAAAAAAATCCGGGTGGCAGTGCTGTTCGGCGGGCAAAGCAGTGAACACAGCGTTTCATGTGTCAGCGCTAGCGGCGTGATGCGCGCCTTGGATCCAGAAAAATATGAGGTGCTTGCGCTCGGTATTTCACAACGTGGACATTGGCGGGAGATGGATTCGCACTCCGCATTTTCCATGGCTTCTAGTGCACTCGCCTGTGTACCCGACGATGGCGCAGCTGCTGCCTTCAGTCCAGATCCAGCTGTACTGCGCAGCCAGTTCGGTGAAATAGATGTGGTGTTTCCCGTCCTGCACGGACCCTGGGGCGAAGATGGCACGATTCAGGGACTACTAGAGCTCGCAGGCATCCCTTATGTCGGATCAGGAGTTCTGGCATCGGCTGTCGGCATGGACAAAGTCACGATGAAGGTGTTGCTTGCACATAGTGGCCTCAATGTTGGCCGATTCTTGAGTATTAGCGATCGCCAATGGCGAAGTGAAAAGGCCGAGTGCATCGAAGCTGTGAACAATCTTGGCTATCCCGTTTTCGTAAAACCCGCTCGAGCAGGCTCATCTCGCGGAATTAGTAAGGTGCATGGCGAAGGCGAACTTGTCGCGGCCATTGAGCAGGCTCGCGAGCATGACCCTCGAGTAATCGTGGAAGCAAGTGTTCAGCAATCTCGCGAACTTGAGTGCGGAGTGCTGTCAAGTGAATTCGGCACCTTGATTTCCAGTCGCATCGCGGAAATTATTGTTGGCGGTCAGCATGAATTCTATGATTTCGAAGCAAAATACTTAGAAGACTCAGCCGAACTTATCGTGCCTGCCGATCTACCTATGGGCGTTGAACTTGAATTACAGGCCTTAGCAATTCGCGCCTTTGAAGCTTTGGGGTGCGAGGGTTTAGCTCGAGTTGATTTCTTCTTGGATAGTTCGGGCAACATCATTGTGAATGAGGTCAACACCATGCCTGGTTTCACGCCTATCTCGATGTATCCGCGAATGTGGCAGGCCAGCGGTATTGAGTATGGCGAGCTCATTGACACTTTGATTAATGATGCGATTCGTCGCGGTACTGGACTGCGCTAGAAATGTCAGACTCAGGAACCCTTGCAGATATTGGTGAATTTGGGCTAATTGATCGAATCACTGGCAGTTTGCCGGATCATCCGATGGTGATTCTCGGACCAGGTGATGATGCAGCAATCATCAAGACAGACACCGCAAGCGTTGTTATTTCAACAGATGTCATGGTTGAGGGACGACACTTTCGCAAAGATTGGTCGACACCTATTGATATCGGTCGCAAGGCTGCGGCTGCGAGTTTGGCCGACGTTGCGGCCATGGGGGCTGTTCCCACTGGTGTTGTCGTGGCTTTTGCAGCGCCTGCTGATTTACCTACCGCTTGGGCGGTGTCATGCACTGCTGGTTTGCGGGCAGAAATTGAAGGAGCAGGTGCTGCGCTCATTGGCGGCGACGTAACGAGTGCGGACGCAATCATGATCACGGTTACCGCACTGGGAGACCTCCAAGGGCGCGCTCCGGTCTTGCGCAGTGGCGCGCAAGCAGGCGACACCATCGCGATCGCTGGTCGCATCGGGTGGGCCGCAGCCGGACTTGCCGTGCTGTCGCGTGGCTTTCGATCGCCTAAGAAATTAGTTGATGCGCACCGTTGCCCAGCCCCGCCATACGAAGCGGGCCCAGCTGCAGCCAAGGGCGGTGCAACCGCGATGATCGATGTCAGTGACGGCTTGATTGCAGATGCCCGACACATTGCAAAAGCTTCAAATGTGGTGCTTGCAATCGATTCGGCACTCATCGATGTTCCCGAGGAGATTTCAGCGGCTGCAAGTGCCTTCAATCTTGATCCCCGCGAATGGCTACTCACCGGCGGCGATGATCACGCTCTGCTGGTAACCATAAAGAAAGGCAACCCAGCGCCCGCTGGTTTCGTCGTCATTGGTGTGGTTGAACCAGCGGGAGACAAGGGTGCAGGAGTGAGTGTTGACGGGCACTTTGTCACCATCGCTGGTGGCCATCGCCATTTTGGGGCTTAGTAAAAACAAATCAGCCCCAAGTCAACGACCTGGGGCTGATAAGACTTGTGTTGGTGCGATTAGCCGCGAACGACCTTGCCTGCTTTGAGGCATGATGTGCACACGTTTTGACGCTTTGGGGTCTTTCCCACAAGCGTGCGAACACGCTGAATGTTTGGATTCCAGCGACGCTTGGTACGTCGATGTGAGTGGGAAATCGAATGCCCGAAGCCTGGGCCCTTGCCGCAGACGTCGCAGTTGGCAGCCACAGTGCACTCCTTCTAAGTATTGCTTAGCCGAGGTCGCGTCGAAGCGAATTACTCGTCCAAGCCTGGTGTTGGATGCTGCTAGTCGTACTCGCAACCGGCTTAGGCTACCGGAAGGCAGGGGATCAACCCAAATCAGGGCAGACAGGGAAGTCGGGGGCAGTGGAAAGTGAGTATTACTGACACTACCCAATCCCTGGAAAGAGTCCTTGGTGGGAAGTCCGCTGGCGCCCTAAAAAAGGCATTCGGCCTCACCACTGTGGGGGAATTACTCCGGCACTATCCGCGCAGGTACGTAGCGCGAGGCGAACTCACCGATATGCGCACACTGAATGACGGTGACGCTGTCACGATTTTGGCTGAAGTTGTCAGCGTGACCTCTCGGCCAATGCAGCAGCGCCGAGGCACTTTGGTCGAGGTAGTCATCTCGGATGGGAATGACAAACTGTCGCTAACCTTCTTCAATCAACGCTGGCGCGAAGGCATGTTTCGTACGGGGCGGCGCGGCCTTTTTGCTGGGGAGGTTTCTTCCTACCGTGGCAAGAGGCAACTCTCGCATCCAACCTTTGAATTTTTTCCCGAAGACGTCGACGAGGATCCAGAGCGGATCGCGATGTTTGCCGGCGCCTTCATCCCGGTCTACCCGGCGACAGCTGCTGTTTCTTCGCTGCAGATTGCGCGTGCCTTGGGTGTAGTGCTCGACACGTTAGGGGAATTACCAGAACCTCTGCCAGCAGAACTGCGAGCGGACATGGGCCTTATTGATGTGAAGTCGGCGCTGTTGGCAATTCACCGTCCCACTACACAAGAGGACATCGACAACTCTCGTCGACGGTTGAAGTTTGAAGAGGCTTTCTTATTGCAAACTTTGTTGGCTCAACGACGCGCAGAGATTGCGCACTTACCTGCGCGAGCTCGAGTTGAACGCGATGGTCCGCTGGTGCGTGAGTTCGAGGCCAATTTGCCATTTTCGTTAACTGCTGGTCAGTTGGCTGTTGGTGCAGAAATTGCAGAAGACCTTGCAGGCGATCACCCGATGCATCGGTTGCTACAAGGTGATGTTGGCAGTGGCAAGACTCTTGTTGCCCTGAAAGCAATGTTGAGCGTTGTTGACTCGGGTGGGCAGGCGGCATTGCTGGCGCCTACCGAGGTTCTCGCCGCTCAACATTTTCGCTCAATCACAGCGTTGTTGGGTGCAATGGCGCACGGCGGAATGCTGGGCGGCCATGACCGCGGAACTCAAGTGGCCTTGGTAACGGGATCAGTGAAAGCTGCGCAACGCCGTAAAGATTTGTTGAATATCATTTCTGGCGATGCTGGCATTGTTGTTGGCACTCATGCTTTGCTCACGGAAACCGTCCAGTTTCGCGACTTAGGTCTCGTTGTTGTTGATGAACAACACCGGTTTGGTGTCGAACAGCGAGCAGCTCTTGCGGCCAAAGCAGTTGATGGCACGCGGCCTCATGTATTAGTCATGACAGCGACGCCGATTCCACGCACTGTTGCGATGACGGTGTTTGGAGATCTTGATATTTCCACTCTGGAAGGGCTACCTGAAGGTCGTGCGGGTGTCATTACGCATGTAGTTCCCATGAAAGAAAAGCCTGCCCATGTTGATCGAGCCTGGCAACGAGTGCGCGAGGAAGTTGCTGCAGGCCACCGTGTTTTCGTCGTGTGCCCTCGCATTGGAGATGACGGCGGTGACGAGGATTTACTCGAGTTAGAAATTGAAGACGAAGCCGAGTCAAAGCGTCCATTGACCTCCGTCATTGAAACGGCAGAGTATTTGACGGCTGGTCCTCTGGCTGGGCTTCGCATTGGAATCCTGCATGGACGAATGTCAGCTGAAGACAAAGAGGCAGCCATGGCTGCCTTTGCAAATATTGAGGCAGATCCAGGCATCGACGTACTAGTTTCCACGACGGTGATTGAAGTA
>WLNQ01000011.1 GCA_009699705.1 Actinomycetota bacterium
ATGAACTGCCTTGCCTTGCAAGACTTCTGTGAAAAAGCAGGTGTTGAAACTCGGGTCCAAACCGCGATCACCATGGGCCAGGTTGCTGAACCGTATATTCCACGCAAAGCCATGCGGCACCTCAGTAAAGGCCGAGTTGTCATCTTTGGTGCCGGGCTGGGCCAGCCGTATTTTTCTACGGATACCACTGCTGCTCAGCGGGCACTTGAAGTTGGGGCCGAAGTGGTGCTGATGGCTAAGGGCGTCGATGGGGTGTATGACCATGACCCTCGCACCAACCCAAACGCTAAGCGTTACGACCGCTTAACTCACGACGATGTGTTGACCCAGAATCTCAAGGTCGCAGATGCAACAGCGATCAGCCTTTGCCGTGATAACGAACTTCCGCTCGTGGTATTCAACCTTCTCGTTGAAGGAAATATTGCTCGGGCTGTTCGCGGAGAAACCATCGGCACATTGGTTTCTGCTTACTAGTCTTTATTTGTCCACCGTTTGAATCAAGGAGCAGAGAATGAGCGAGCAAATCGACGAGATCCTCATGGATGCCGAAGACCGCATGGACAAAGCAATTACCGTTGCGCGTGAAGATTTCGCGACAGTGCGCACTGGCCGCGCAAACTCATCCATGTTCAACAAGGTGGTCGTGAACTATTACGACACCTACACGCCGATCGCTCAGCTCGCTTCAATTGCTATTCCTGAAGCTCGCTTGATTGTGATCACGCCGTATGACAAGAGCTCTTTCGATGCAGTGGTGAAGGCCCTGCGCGAGAGTGATTTAGGGATTAACCCAACCTCTGATGGCAACGTCATTCGGGTCACCTTGCCGCAACTCACTGAAGAGCGCCGTAAAGAATTTATCAAGATCGCTAAGACCAAGGCAGAAGATGCACGGATCTCGATCCGTAACATTCGGCGTCATGCCAAGGATCAGTTAGACAAACTGCAAAAAGATGGCGATGCAGGCGAAGACGATGTGCGCCGTGCAGAAAAGCAACTCGATGAAGCAACACATAATCATGTTGAACACATTGACGATGTCTTGAAGCATAAAGAAGCAGAACTGCTCGAGGTTTAACTGTGTCTGACCCGGTCGGTTCGTCGGCTGCAGCCCGCAAACCGCAGGCTGGGCGCAATTTACCTGCCGCCATTGGTACCGGGGTCGGACTCCTCGCACTCTGCTTGATCACTTTGTTCACTTATCGGTGGACGTTTGGCCTCCTCGTTTCAATAGCGATGGTTATCGCTGTTCTGGAATTTAGTAATGCCTTCAAACAAGCCGGAATCCATCTTGAGCGAGTAACTGTTGCCCTCGCCGCAGCAGTCATGCCACTGGCAGCCTTCTGGTTTGGTGTGACAGGGCAACTCGTGGTCATGGGAGTCACCGTGCTGGCCGTGATTTTCGTCAGATTGCTTCGCGGAACCCACGGCTATGTCAAAGACGTTACTGCGAGTTTATTCGTAGCCGCCTATGTGCCGTTTATGGCCAGTTTCTTACTTTTGACGCTATCTGCAGATAACGGACCCTTACGGATTCTGGTATTTGTTGCGCTGACTGTTGGTAACGATGTTGGGGGATATGTAGCAGGGGTCTTCTTCGGTAAACATCCAATTGCACCCTCCATTAGTCCAAAGAAATCATGGGAAGGCCTGATTGGGTCCCTAATTTTGCAAGTCTTGCTAGGCGTGGCTGGCTTCGTCTGGCTTTTGGATGCATCATGGTGGCAAGGTGTAATTGCTGGTGTAGTTCTAACAATCACGGCGACTGCGGGTGACTTCGCGGAATCTGCAGTAAAGCGTGACCTAGGAATCAAAGACATGGGTCGCGTATTACCCGGACACGGTGGAGTTATGGATCGCCTGGATTCACTTATTCCGAATGCCTTCACTTCGTGGGCACTCTTCACTCTCTTTTTAGGATCGGTATGACAACCCCACCACTTCCCGGCGAACTCGTTTTCGAAGCTCCTCGTCGAGGTAAGCCAGCAAAACACCTCATGGATCTTGATGCCACGCAGCGTCGTGCTGCAGTGGTTGAACTAGGCCTACCTGCTTTCCGTGCTGATCAGGTTTCGCGCCAATGGCTCAACCGGTTATCCGATAACCCAGATACCTGGACTGACGTCTCCCTTGATGCGCGTACCAAGATTAAAGACGCGCTATTACCAACGCTGCTCACTCCTATAAAAGTCATCTCTTGTGATGAGGGGCAGACAGTCAAGAGTGTTTGGCGCCTACATGACGGTGCATTGATCGAAAGCGTGCTGATGCGCTATCCGGATCGCGTCACGATGTGTATTTCAAGCCAAGCTGGGTGCGGCATGAATTGCCCATTCTGCGCAACGGGTCAAGGTGGTTTGCAGCGCAACCTATCGACGGCTGAAATTGTCGAGCAGGTGCTTGCTGGTGCGCGCGCGCTTGAACGCGATGAAATCGCAGGTGGCCCGGGCCGAGTGTCGAACATCGTCTTTATGGGCATGGGCGAGCCGCTTGCCAATTACAAAGCAGTGATTGATGCCCTGCATCGCATTAATGACCCAGCTCCGGCAGGGATGGGTATCGGTGCTCGAGGTATTACTGTTTCAACCGTTGGCTTAGTGCCTCGCATGCACGATCTGGCTAATGAGGGACTGCCGGTGACACTTGCGCTTTCGCTCCATGCGCCTGACGATGAGCTCCGCGACACATTGGTACCGCTCAATACGCGGTACCCCGTTCGCGAAGTCTTAGACGCTGCTTGGGCGTACGCCGATAAAACTCATCGCCGCGTGAGTATTGAATATGCCCTGATCAAGGGCATCAATGACCAGCCGTTCCGAGCTGAACTTCTTGCCCGCCTGCTAGAAGGTGAGTTAGTGCACGTCAACCTCATTCCATTGAACCCAACCCCGGGCTCCCAATGGACTGCATCGCTGCCTCGCGATGAGGCGGCCTTTGTCCGGATTCTTCGTAATCGAGGAGTCCAGGTCACGGTTCGCGATACCCGCGGTCGCGAAATTGATGGGGCTTGCGGACAGTTGGCGGCTACTGCAAACGAGTAGTTGGTTCTGCCACACTTAGCTCATGGCTACAACGGCGTCATTGACGGAACTCCCAAAAAACGAACGCATTAAAATTTTGGTCGGCTCAATAATTAGGACCTTGCTTGGATTTTTTGCGGTCCTTTGGGCCTTGAGCCTGGTGCCTGAAAATCCTGACGCTTCTCTATGGCGACCGATTGCGATCATCGTGATCGCTTTCGCTGTCTATGCAACTTTCTTTCGCAGGCAAATCCGAAAAATTGAAAACTCTCGTTACCCTACGGTGAGTTCCATTGAAGCCTTGATACTCATCGCAACAATGTTCTTGGCATTCTTCGCTTCGATTTACGTCATGATGTCCGGGGCTGATCCAACCTCTTTCACCGAGCCCTTGAGTCATTTCACTGCCTTCTATTTTGCTCTTACCGTTTTGGCAACCGTCGGCTTTGGTGACATCACGCCCGTTTCTGACGGCGCCCGGTTTGCATGCATGATCCAAATGGCTATTGACATTGTTTTTATCGCAGCCATGATCCGAGTTGTGAGCTCTGCAGCGCAAAAGTCTTCTGCTTTCAAGGCAGCAAAGGCTAAGGGCAGCAGCAATACCCTCATGACTGACCTCTAGAGTCTGAATATGGGCTCATACGATGCGGCATACCGGCTAGCGGCCAGTGATCCTGAATATTTCTGGCTATCTGCGGCGCGAGGTATTTCATGGAACGTCTTTCCTACTCAGGCACTCGATAGTTCCAATGCGCCCCTCTACCGCTGGTTTCCCGATGGTGAACTCAATACCTGTTACAACGCAGTAGATCGACATGTGCTCGCTGGCCATGGAGATCGCTCGGCAATTATTTACGACAGTCCAGTGAGTGACTCCAAGCGAATAGTCACCTACGCCCAACTCCTTGACCAAGTGAGCCGATTCGCCGGAGTACTTGCTGGTCTAGGCGTTACGCGCGGTGATCGCGTCGTGATTTACATGCCGATGATTCCCGAAGCCATCGTTGCAATGCTCGCAACCGCGCGCCTTGGCGCCGTGCACTCGGTGGTCTTTGGTGGTTTCGCGTCAGCAGAGCTTGCTGCTCGCATTGACGATGCGGCGCCAAAGGTGATTGTTTCGGCTTCGTGTGGGATTGAACCAAGCAGAACCATCCCTTATAAGCCACTCATTGATGAGGCTTGCAGACTCAGCTCGCATAAGCCAGCAGCGACTGTTATTTTTCAGCGTCCTGAAGTCACCGTTGAGCTTGGGCAAGCTGACTATGACTGGACAACCCTGATGCAGACAGCAACAGCGCATGACTGCGTTCCGGTTTCAGCAACTGATCCGCTCTATATTTTGTACACCTCTGGAACCACAGGAAAACCAAAAGGCGTAGTGCGCGATAACGGTGGTCATGCTGTTTCCATGGCTTGGTCTCTCGGCAATGTGTATGACATCGGTCCAGGGGATGTTTTTTGGGCAGCATCTGATGTGGGTTGGGTTGTCGGACATTCCTACATCGTTTATGCGCCGTTGATTAGCGGGGCAACAACCGTGATGTACGAAGGCAAGCCAGTTGGCACCCCGGATGCGGGCGCATTTTGGCGTGTGATTCAGGACTACAAAGTCAATGCATTGTTTTGTGCACCTACAGCGATTCGCGCAATCAAACGGGAAGACCCGGATGCCAAGCTGCTTGCACAATACGACATCAGTTCCTTGCGCACGCTCTTCCAAGCAGGTGAACGGCTAGACCCCGACACCTACCACTGGGCCACTGATCATTTACAGGTGCCGGTGGTTGATAACTGGTGGCAGACCGAAACGGGATGGCCGATTGCTTCGAATCTTCGGGGGTTAGAGCCGATGCCGATCAAGGCTGGCTCACCGAGTGTTTCGGTGCCTGGTTACAACATTCAGGTTGTCGACGCCGAAGGTAATCAAGTTCCAGCCGGAGTTGAAGGATCGATTGTCATCAAACTCCCAATGCCGCCTGGAACTCTACCGACGTTGTGGGGAGATGATCAGCGCTACATCGATTCTTACTTAACAACTTTTGATGGGTATTACACCACCGGAGATGGTGGGCTCATCGACGAAGACGGGTATGTCTATGTCCTTGGTCGCAATGACGACGTCATCAATGTTGCCGGGCATCGCCTATCGACAGGGTCGATGGAAGCCATTGTCGCCTCGCATCCCCTTGTTGCCGAATGCGCAGTTATCGGTGTGCAAGATCAGCTCAAGGGCCAGATCCCGCGTGCGTTTGTGGTGCTGAAATTCGGTGCGGATATTGACCCGGCGGTTCTTGAAAAAGAGATCGTCAAGTCAATCCGTGATGAGATCGGTGCAGTAGCAGCATTGAAGGAAGTCGTGATTGTCCCCGGTTTGCCTAAGACCAGGTCGGGAAAAATCTTGCGCCGAACGATGCGCGGTATCGCTGACGGTCGTCCCGAACCAGTGCCAAGCACCATCGAAGACATCCGAGTTCTGGACGACATCGCACCGTTACTCAAAGGCAAGCAGGATTCCTGACTAGATAATGCTCCACGCCTCGGTGAGCACGCTGCGCAAGATCTGAGTCATCTCTTCGAATTGCGCTGCACTTGCTATGAGTGGCGGAGCTACCTGAACTACGGGATCTCCTCGGTCATCTGAGCGGCAGTACAAGCCATTAGCAAACATGGCCTTTGACACGAAGCCTCGAAGCAAGCGCTCGGACTCTTCAGCGTTGAAGGTTTCCCTCGTTGCCTTGTCTTTGACCAACTCGATGCCGTAGAAGTAACCGGCACCTCTAACATCGCCGACAATAGGAAGATCGCGAAGTTGATTAAGGTGCTTCAGGAATAGATCCTGGTTGTCTTGTACCTGCTTGTTCAAGCCTTCGCGTTCGAAGATATCCAGGTTAGCAAGCGCGACAGCTGACGAAACGGGATGTCCACCCCAAGTGAACCCATGCAAGAAGGTATTCGTGCCGTGTTTAAACGGTTCAAACAGACGCTCGCTGGCAATCATCGCTCCCAGTGGTGAATACCCTGACGTCAAGCCTTTTGCGCAAGTAATGATGTCTGGAACTACTCCGTAGCGTTCCATCGCGAAGTATTCACCTACGCGTCCAAAGGACGTGATGGTTTCATCGGCGATGAGCAGCACGTCATATTCATCGCAAATTTCACGCACCCGCTCGAGGTATCCCGGTGGTGGCGTGAAGCAACCCCCGGAGTTTTGCACTGGCTCAAGGATCACTGCCGCAACGCTATCGGGGCCTTCAAACTCAATCGCTTCAGCAATTCGGTTAGCTGCGTATTGACCAAAGGCGTAGAGATCATCGCGCAAGTGTTCAGGTGCTCGATAGAAGTTGGTGTTAGGCACTCGAATCGAACCAGGTACAAGTGGTTCGAATGGAATCTTCGCCGCTGAGATACCCGTCAGCGATAAGGCACCCTGTGGAGTGCCGTGGTAGGCAACGTCACGGCTAATCACTTTGTGTTTAGTGGGCTTTCCGG
The DNA here is from genome assembly GCA_009699705.1 of Actinomycetota bacterium. Lineage (GTDB taxonomy): Bacteria > Actinomycetota > Actinomycetes > S36-B12 > S36-B12 > UBA11398. The sequence continues at coordinate 6,513 of WLNQ01000011.1, forward strand.
TGAGTTTGTAGAACTGCTTGGCAAGTTTCCAAGCAGACTCAACGGCTTCGCCGCCACTTGCTGTAAAAAAAATACGGTTCAGATCGCCGGGGGCAATGGCTGCTACCCGTTCGGCCAGTTCGATAGCTCGCGGATGGGCAAGTCCCCAGATTGGGAAGAAAGCAAGTTCAGATGCTTGCTTGGCTGCAGCTTCTGCAAGTTCAGTTCGCCCGTGGCCAACCTGGACATTGAAAAGGCTGGAGATCCCATCGAGGTACCGCTTGCCATGCTCATCCCAGAAGTAGCAACCATCACCTTTGACGATGACCGGCAGGGCTTCACCTTCCAGATAAGACGAATGGCGAGTGAAGTGCATCCATAAGTGATCTTTTGCTCGGTCGCCATAACTGCGTTCAGGTGTTGTATTCATCGGGTTCCCCAGGTGTAAATTTGTTTGCGTACTTTGAGATAAACAAAAGTTTCAGTGGCTCTGACTCCGTCAATGGCGCGAATCCGCCCATTGATGATGTCGAGCAGTTCAGCATCGTCAGTCACCACTAGCTCCGCGAGTAAGTCAAAGGATCCGGCGGAGATCACGAGGTAATCAATCTCGGGTATCTCTTCTAAGAGGTCTGCTACTCGCTCCAAATCTCCATCGACTTTGATTCCCACCATCGCTGATCGAGAAAAGCCTAAAGATGCCGGATCAGCGACCGCCACGATTTGCATGACCCCTGCTTCGGTTAGTCGTTGGACTCGTTGGCGTACTGCGGCCTCAGATAACCCCACAGCCTTACCGATGGTTGCGTAAGGACGACGACCATCTGCTTGAAGTTGCTCAATAATCGACCGAGAGATCTCGTCGACGACTACTGCAGCTTCTTTGCGTGCCATTTATCTATGGTGTGGGGTAAAGGGCACTTTGGCAAGTGAATTCGTAGGTCAATGACCATATATCTACGAAAAACGTAGGTTTGACCACAGATTGATGCCGATATCCCATATTTTCAATAAGATTAGTCACGGAAAGGAGAAATCATGACGCAGCGAGTACTTCGTAACGTGATCAATGGTGAATCAGTGCAGGCGGCTTCGGGGCAAGTCTTTGAACTGGTCAACCCAACAACCGGGGAAGTCTTCGCTCTGGCTCCCGTGACCAATGGCCAAGACGTGGATCGTGCTTATCAGTCTGCAGCGAAAGCCTTTCCCCTATGGCGCGATGTCACCCCAAGTGCTCGACAAGCAGCGCTCTTGAAGGTCGCCGATGTTTTAGAAGCGCATGGTGAAGAGCTCGTAGCACTAGAAAGCGAAAACACCGGTAAATCCTTGGCAGTAACAGCCGCTGAAGAGTTACCTCCGATGCTGGACCAGATTCGTTTCTTCGCAGGTGCTGCTCGCATGCTTGAAGGCAAGTCCGCGGGCGAATACATGACCGGTTTCACCTCAATGATTCGACGAGAGCCAGTTGGGGTCATCGGGCAGGTCACTCCTTGGAACTATCCAATGATGATGGCTGTTTGGAAGTTTGCACCGGCAATTGCAGCTGGAAACACTGTTGTCCTTAAACCCAGTGACACGACTCCCGTGACCACCATCCGGATCGCAGAATTGATTGCCGATTCAGGGGCGCTGCCACCTGGCGTTTTCAATGTCGTTTGCGGTGATAGGGAGACGGGTCGCGCGGTGGTGGAGCATCCGATCCCACGAATGGTGTCCATTACTGGCTCCGTGCGCGCTGGAATGAACGTCGCTGAGTCGGCAGCCAGGGATCTTAAGCGAAGTCATCTTGAGTTGGGTGGCAAAGCGCCTGTCGTGATTTTTGATGACGCAGATATTCAAGCAGCGGCGCAGTGGCTTGCAGTGGCGGGCTATTTCAACGCAGGTCAAGATTGCACTGCAGCCACGCGCATGCTGGTCCATGACAAGGTCTATGACCAATTCGTTGCGGCAATGATCGATCAAGCGCTCGCCACCGCCACCACTTTTGCTGACGGACCGTCAGGTGAAGGGTTCGTTCCGCCGGTGAATAACGCCAGCCAGCTGGAGCGGGTATTGGGATTCCTTGACCGTGCTCCCAAGCATGCAGAAATCGTTGCAGGCGGCATCCGTCAAGGTGAGCGGGGCTATTTCATTGCGCCAACAGTTGTTGCCAATCTGGAGCAAAATGACGAGATGATCCAAGAGGAGATCTTTGGTCCAGTTGTCACCATTCAGCGGTTCAGTGATGAAGCAGATGCGCTGGAGAAAGCCAACGGCGTTGATTACGGCCTGGCATCCAGCGTCTGGACCTCAAATGTGGGCCGGGCTCTGCGTATGTCCAAGTACATCGACGCGGGGACGGTGTGGATAAACACCCATATTCCGATCGTTGCCGAGATGCCTCATGGTGGGTTCAAGCACTCTGGGTATGGCAAGGATCTTTCGATGTATGGCTTTGAGGATTACACCCGAATTAAGCATGTGATGGCTAGCCTGGAACTCTGAGGCAAGTTTGCAACGTCACTCGGGGCAGGTCGAGACACATTTGGGTTGGTTGAGCAGTAAGTTATCTGCACACCGCCCACCCGCTGTTGGAAGCGTCCACACATAGGAGGAGTCAGTTGTCCGAGAATCGTGATTCGGTCGCTCGTGAAACCGTTGCATTCATGCGCTCGTCTCTTTCCCGTCGACGTATCTTGCAGGCTGCCGGCATCGGTGGAGTTGCTGCTGTAGCCGCTGCATGTGGAGCCAGTGGCGACACGGGATCAGCCACAGCATCGACTGCTGCTGCGGCGCCTGATCTTTCAGACTCGGAGAAGACCCTTCAGTGGTCAAACTGGCCGGGCTACATGGATACCAATGACAAGACAGGAACTCGACCGTCCCTCGATGCTTTTATAAAGCAGTCGGGAGTGAATGTCACCTACACCGAAGACATCAACGACAACAACGAGTTTTATGCGAAGGTTCGCACTCAGCTTGAGCAAGGTCAGCCAATTGATCGTGACATTGTTGTGCTCACAGACTGGATGGCTGCACTATGGATCGAAAGTGGATTCGTGCAACAACTCGACAAATCGGTAATGCCCAATGCATCTTCCAACGTAATCGACAAATTACAGAATGTTGCCTTCGATCCAGGTCGTCAGTATTCCTTACCTTGGCAATCCGGGTTCGGTTTATTCGGCTGGAATAAATCCAAGCTCAAGGAATTAATAGGCACCGACACCATGACGTCGGTTGATCAGTTATTCAACCCCAAACTTAAAGGTCGAGTTACGGTGCTGTCGGAAATGCGCGACACCATGGGAATCATCATGGCTTGGCAGGGCAATGACCCGTCAAACTTCACTGAAGCTCAATTTATGCAGGCGATTGACGCTCTGCGTACCCAGATCGATAACGGTCAGATTAGAAGTGTTGAAGGCAACAGCTACATGAGCGACATGGAAAGCGGAAACGTCGTAGCTGTGATCGGTTGGTCTGGTGACGTCATTCAACTCGGCAAAAACTTCGGCATCGCGCTGCCCGAAACTGGTGGCACCTTGTGGACAGACAACATGATGATTCCGGCACTTGCCGCGCATAAGAAGAATGCGGAACTCATCATGAATTACTACTACGATCCTGAAGTTGCTGCGCAGGTTTCCGCGTATGTGCAGTACATCTCGCCTGTGAAGGGCGCTCAAGAAGCGATGAAGAAGGTTGATCCTTCGCTGGTTGATAACGAATGGATCTTCCCAACTTCGCAGACCCTCGAGCGCACCTATGTGTTCATGACCCTTACTGCAGAACAAGACGTCAAGTATCAGCGTGAATTCCAGAAGGCGATCGGTAATTAACAATGCCTGAAGGGGTCTCACGTATAGTGGAGGATCTACGTTTAGCCAATCTGACTAAACAGTTTGGCGAGACAAAAGCTGTTGATAACCTCTCGATCACCATTCCAGCGGGATCTTTTTTCGCACTTCTGGGTGCTTCAGGTTGCGGTAAAACCACGACGCTGCGCATGGTGGCTGGTTTAGAAGATCCATCGGCAGGGCAAGTATTTATTGGGGATAAAGACATCACGGAACTGCGCGCATTCCAGCGCCCAGTGAACACCGTTTTTCAGTCGTACGCACTTTTTCCACATTTAGATATTTACGAGAACGTAGCTTTCGGGCTGCGACGCCGTGGTGTCAAGGATGTTGATGCTCAGGTGGGTCGAATGCTCGAGCTCGTCGAGCTAGCATCACTTGCCCGTCGCAAGCCAAGTCAACTTTCCGGTGGGCAGCAACAGCGGGTCGCTGTCGCCCGAGCGCTGATCAACAAGCCAGACGTGCTCCTGCTTGACGAGCCTCTTGGAGCGTTGGATTTGAAGCTTCGCAGGCAGATGCAAATTGAGTTGAAGCGCATCCAGTCAGAAGTCGGAACCACATTCGTTCATGTCACTCATGATCAAGAAGAAGCAATGACAATGGCCGACACCGTTGCTGTGATGAACGCAGGACGAATTGAACAGTTGGGTCACCCCGCAGATGTGTATGAAACGCCGCACACAATTTTTGTGGCTAACTTTCTTGGTCAATCAAATCTGATCGCAGGCAAGAAAGTTACTTCAGGAGAAATCGTCGAAGTGGCGGCCTTTGGGCTGGGGTTCAAGATGCCGGCGTCACGTAATGTAGCGCCTGGGATGAATATTGTTGTGGGCGTTCGGCCGGAAAAAATTACAGTGCTGGACCTCCACGATGAAGACAAACTACCGGCGGCTCACAACCGAATTTTTGGCGTAGTCACGGATGTTTCATACACCGGAGTATCGACGCAGTATTTGGTTGAGACCCCTTGGGGACAAACAATTATTGCTTTTGAACAGAACTCAATCGTGGGGGATAGGTGCGCAGTTGGCGACCAGGTTGTGCTCGGGTGGGCGCCAGAACACACCTTTGGGCTTGATCCGGCAGAGGGTCTGACATCTGGATTAGATAAGGCTGTGGTGGAACTCGAGAGCGATCCGGAGGCCTAACCCATGGCCCACGTACTCCCTGCTGTCGCGGTCACTCCAGCCATTGCAGAAGCCTCGAAGCGCAAGTCAAGAGTGGCCTATTTTCTTTTGATCCCAGGCTTGGCTTGGCTTGCAATCTTTTTTGTGGTTCCGCTGGTCACTTTGTTTATGACGAGTTTGCAAACAGAGTCAGTAACCAGCCCGGGAAAGTATGTGCCCGGGCTTCAGCTCAGCAATTACACCGATGCCCTGGCTGAGTATTGGCCCCAGTTCCTGCGTTCATTTTTGTATGCCGGCCTAGCAACAGGATTTGCTTTACTCATCGCTTATCCATTGGCGTACTTCATCGCTTTTAAAGCGGGCAACTGGCGTTCATTGATGCTGGTGCTCGTTGTTGCGCCGTCCTTCGCATCGTTCTTGTTGCGTACATATGCCTGGAAAACAATTCTTGCCGATGATGGCCCTGTGACATCGACATTGAATTCGTTGCACTTGCTCCCAGACGGAAGAATTTTGAATACCGGTATCGCTGTAGTAGCTGGTCTTACCTATAACTTTTTGCCATTTATGGTCTTACCCCTATATGCATCGTTAGATAAAATTGATTATCGCCTCATTGAGGCTGGAAATGATCTTTATGGCTCACCCCAACAAGTCTTTCGCAAGGTAACTTGGCCGTTGTCGCTTCCAGGTGTTGTCGCGGGAACCCTGCTTACATTTATCCCTGCAGCAGGTGATTTCATCAATGCCGAACTCTTGGGTTCTACAAAAGACAAAATGATCGGCAATGTTATTCAGACAAACTTTATTGAGTTCCGTGACTACCCAACGGCCAGTGCGTTGTCGTTCGCATTGATGACGGTAATTCTGGTAATGGTGCTTTCATACATTCGTCGGTCCGGGACGGAGGACTTGGTCTGATGCGTTGGATTCGTCAGAATGTCATTGGTGCGATCGCTATCTTGGTTTTACTGTATTTATTCTTACCAATCGCTGTCGTCATCATCTTCAGCTTCAACAATCCGGTGGGCAAATACAACCTTTCTTGGAATGAATTCTCTCTTGATGCCTGGAGCCAAATCTGTGGAGTGCCAGGAGTCTGTTCGTCATTCGTTACAAGCATTCAAATCGGCCTGATCACGACAACATTCGCCACAATTTTGGGCACTCTTATTGCATTTGCGCTCGTGCGGTATCGGTTTAGGGGCAGATCATCAACAAACCTGCTGATCTTTATGCCGATGGCAACACCAGAAATTGTTATGGGCTCAAGTTTGCTCGCGCTCTTTCTCAATCTAAGTTTTCCGCTGGGTGCTGTAACGATCATGATCGCGCACATCATGTTCATCATTTCGTTTGTTGTGGTCGCGGTGAAAGCGCGCTTGCAGGGGATGGATCCGCGCCTCGAAGAGGCAGCTCGGGATTTATATGCAAGTCCGTACGCAACTTTTCGCTATGTCACATTTCCGCTGGTGTTACCGGGAATTATCGGAGCAGCGCTCCTTGGTTTTTCCCTGTCGTTCGATGACTTCATTATCAGTTTCTTCAATGCTGGCACCTTAGTTACCTTCCCGATCTACATCTGGGGTGCCGCACAGCGCGGAATCCCACCTCAGGTCAATGCTTTAGCCTCATTGGTCTTCATGTCCGCGCTTCTGATTGTGTTGAGTGCGCAACTCGTGGCATGGCGTAAGCGCAGATCCCTAGCTACTCGATGACGAATGAAAGAAGGCTGCAATGAGGGTTCTAGCTATAGGTGCTGGCGGGGTCGGCACGGCAAGTGCACTCATTGCACAGCGCAGATCCTTTTTCGAGCAGTGGGTGATCGCCGATTATGAGAGTTCGCGAGTTGAGGAGTTGCTCAATCGCGTTTCTGATGAACGATTCGCTGGGGTTGCTTTGGATGCTGGTAATCAGGCAGCTGTTCAGGAGGTCATTCGCAAGTTTGAAATAACTCATGTGTTGAACGTGATTGATCCTCGGTTTGTGATGCCCATCTTCAACGCGTGTGCAGTCACGGGGGCTCATTACCTGGACACAGCAATGAGTCTTTCTCGTCCAGGAGTCAAGCTAGGTGACGAGCAGTTTGCACAAGAGCATGAGTGGAAGGCCCGCGGTCAGTTGGCACTTTGTGGCATGGGGGTTGAACCAGGACTTGCTGATGTGTTTGCGAGATATGCCGCAGACCACCTGTTTAGCGAAATCGATGAAGTAGGAGTTCGTGATGGCGCAAATCTGGTCGTAGACGGGTACGACTTCGCTCCGAGCTTCTCGATCTGGACCACCATCGAAGAGTGCTTGAACGATCCGATTATCTGGGAGAAAACCAAGGGCTGGTTCACAACAGAGCCGTTTAGCGAACCTGAATTTTTCGATTTTCCGGAAGGTATCGGTCCTGTTGAATGTGTCAACGTTGAACACGAAGAAGTCGTCCTCGTTCCTCGGTGGATTGATTGCAAGCGAGTGACATTCAAATATGGTCTGGGATCTGAATTTATTGATGTGCTCAAGACTCTTCATAAACTCGGTCTCGACAAGACCCAACCCGTGAACGTGCGCGGAATGCAGGTGAGTCCCAGAGATCTCGTCGCCGCTGCACTGCCAGATCCTGCGACTATTGGTCATCTGATGCATGGCAAGACCTGTGCCGGCACCTGGGTCACTGGTCTGGGCAAAGATGGCAAACCGCGTCAGGTGTATCTGTACCACGTTGCTGATAATTCTTGGACGATGCAGGAATACGGAGTGCAGGCAGTTGTGTGGCAAACAGCGATGAACCCCTTGGTGGCATTGGAGTTATTGGCAGCAGGCGTTTGGTCTGGTGCTGGCGTTCTCGGGCCAGAGGCTTTCGACTCCATACCATTTCTTGAACTTCTGGAATCTGCGCACGGTCAAAAATTTGGCCACCGAGAAGAAGTAGTGAGTACTCAATAATGTCCACACACGTTTCACGCTTTTGGCCTTCATGGGTGGCAGGCAAGTCGGTAGCACAGGGCAAAATAGTCGAAGTTCTCCACCCTGGTGATGGCTCGGTAGTCGGCACCTATGCGGTGCCTGATGCTGAGCAGGTTGAGGATGCCATTCAAGCTGCTTGGTCAGCGCGGTCAGCGGCGCAAGCGACAACCGCGGCACAACGCTCGGCCGCGTTGATGCATGTGAGCCAACGACTGCTTGAAAATGCAGATGTGGCTGCAGAGTTGGTCACTGCTGAAAACGGCAAACCGCTCATGTGGGCTAAGGCCGAGGTCGGTAGGGCAGCATCAACTTTTCGGTGGGCAGCCGAGGAGGCTCGTCGCTTTGGTGGAGAACTCCAACGTCTCGACACCGATCCCGCGGCGGCTGGGCGTGCCGCAATCATTCGACGTTTTCCCTATGGTCCGGTTTTAGGAATTACCCCGTTCAACTTTCCAATCAATTTGGTTGCGCATAAGTTGGCACCGGCTATAGCAGTGGGCGCCCCGATCATCATTAAACCGGCACCCGCCACGCCTCTTGGTGCTTTATTACTCGGCGAATATTTATCTGAAACGGATTTACCGACAGGCATGTGGTCGATTTTGCCGATTGAGAATACGCGCGCTACGGCTTTAGTGAGTGATCCACGCCTGCCGGTTATTTCATTCACCGGCTCAGACGTTGTCGGGCACGGGATTCAAGACTCAGTACCAAGGAAACATGTGACCCTTGAGTTAGGCGGAAACGCAGCAGCTGTTGTGCTTTCCGACTACTCGTCGGAAACTGATTTAGCTTGGGCAGCCAGTCGTATTGCGACGTTTGGCTATTACCAAGCAGGCCAGTCTTGCGTCTCGGTGCAGCAAGTCATGGTCGATGCTTCCTTGGCGGATGTGTTCATCTCGCGTCTGACCACCGAAGTTGAGCAACTTGTCAACGGGTCTCCTTGGGATGCCCAGACCGTAGTTGGCCCGGTAATAAATGAGTCGGCAGCTATTCGAATCCAATCGTGGATCGCTGAGGCAGTTGAGCAGGGTGCACAGGTGCTTGTCGGCGGAAACCGCGTCGGCACTTTTGTAGAGCCGACACTGCTCATGAATGTTGACTCGCAGTCCAAGGTCTTATGTGAAGAGGTCTTTGGGCCTGTGGTCGTGATACAGGTAGTCGATGGCTTAGATGATGCAATCGAACGAATAAATGCCTCACGCTTTGGGCTGCAAACTGGAATTTTCACTCACAATCTCCAATCGGCGTTTCGGGCTCACCGCGAACTTGAAGTGGGGGGCGTCATCATCGGCGATGTCCCCAGCTTTAGGGCTGACCAGATGCCTTATGGGGGAGTCAAAGACTCTGGTAATGGTCGAGAAGGCCTACATTTCGCCATGCAGGACTTCACCTATGAGCGAGTCCTTGTGCTGACGGATCTATCCCTTTAGTACTCGTCGTACTCTTGGTCAATGCGTTCCGTCGTCATTCTCGGTTCAACTGGGTCCATAGGCACTCAGGCTTTGGATATCGCTGCGCGCAATCCTGATCTGTTTCGCATTGTTGGCCTTGGCTCGAGCGGGCGAGATGTTGGACTGATAGCGGCCCAGGCAGCCCAATTTGACGTTGAAGTTGTGGCCTTAACTCAAATGGGGTCAGAGGTCGCATTCCAGGAAGCCTTCGACGCAGCCATCGCTTCACTCGGGAAGCGGTTGCGGACCATCACAGTGCTCGTGGGTGATCAAGCTCAAGGTGAACTTGCGGTGTGGGACTGCGATGTGGTGTTGAACGGTTTAGCCGGAGCAGCAGGCCTTGTCCCAACGCTAGAAGCGTTGTCGGCGGGCCGTACTTTGGCGTTGGCTAATAAAGAGTCACTCATCATCGGTGGTGACTTAGTGCGTGCGATCGCGAAGCCCGAACAAATCGTCGCAGTGGATTCTGAGCACTCGGCCCTGGCTCAAGCCTTGCGCGGTGGCAAGCATCACGAGGTAAAGCGGCTCGTGTTGACTGCGTCAGGCGGGCCATTTCGAGGATGGTCAAATGACGCACTTGAGATGGTCACTCCAGAACAAGCGCTGAAGCACCCCACCTGGACCATGGGCCCGCTCGTCACAATCAATTCAGCCACCTTGATGAACAAGGGCTTGGAAGTTATTGAAGCCCATCTCCTTTTCGATATTGCCTATGACGCAATTGATGTTGTTGTTCATCCACAGTCAATCGTGCATTCCATGGTTGAGTTCCAAGACGGCTCAACTTTGGCTCAGGCAAGTCCGCCAGACATGCGTTTGCCAATAGCCCTAGGGATGGCTTGGCCAGATCGAGTACCAAATGCCAGCACCGGATGTGACTGGACTCAGGCAGCAACTTGGGAGTTCTTTCCGCTGGATGAAGAAGCATTTCCAGCAGTGTCTCTTGCCCGCAAGGCTGGCCAAGCAGGAGGAACTGCAACAGCGGTGTTCAACGCGGCAGATGAGGCCTGTGTTGCTGCGTTCCTTGATCGAACAATCGCTTTCACTCACATCGTTCGCACGGTAGGTGCGGTGTTGGCTGAGCATCTCGATGGCGGTGATGGTCGAATCGGTTCAACGTGGATAGCGGGGAACTCTTTGACTTTAGAAAACGTCATAGCGGCAGATCTGTGGGCTCGACAGCGTGCCCTAGAAATATCTGTTTCGTATTCGGAAGGAGTTCGTTAATGGCTGAAGCCGTGGGCATCATCATTTTCGCCCTCCTCATTGCGCTGTCTATCGCTTTGCATGAACTAGGGCATTTCATGCCGGCCAAAAAATTTGGTGTCAAGATCACGGAATTCATGATTGGTTTCGGCCCGGCGCTCTGGAAAAAAACCAAAGGCGAGACCACCTACGGATTTAAGCTCGTCCCCCTTGGCGGCTATGTTCGCATGATTGGGATGCTCCCACCAGGTAAAAATGATCCGGACGGGTACGTGCGAGAGACGACCACTGGCCGGTTCGCAACCATGATCACTGATGCTCGAAAGCAGTCGATGCAGGAGATTACTCCTGGCGATGAAAATCGAGTCTTCTACAAACTTCCCGTCCGCAAACGCGTAATTGTCATGCTCGGTGGGATCACGATGAACTTGATATTCGCCACTCTGCTCTTTTCAATCGTTCTCGTGGGTATTGGTCTACCTAAGCCATCACTTGAAGTTGGCTCGGTTGTACCTTGTACGCCTTCGGTGACTCATCCCACCGGCGCAACTTTGCCCTCGGGTGACTGTCCGACCGGAACGGTGGCAGCTCCAGCGTCGAAGTCAGGCTTGGAAATCGGCGATGTGATCACCGCCCTGAATGCAAACCCCGCGCAGGACTGGGATGCGGTGAGCACCCAGCTGCGTTCGTTGGCGGGCCAAACGGTCACGCTCGTAGTTGATCGAAACGGGGTAGCAACACCAATCACCATGGATGTTGCGACTGTCGAACGACCGATCTACGACGCAAATGGTGTTCCAACTGGCGCCGCAGGCCCTAGTGGTTTCGTTGGGATTAGCCCCGGGGTTCAGTACGTGCCACAAGCATGGTCTTCGGTGCCGACATACATGTGGGATATCACGACCGCTTCTGCCAAGGCTTTGGTTTCGCTACCTGTTCGCTTATACGAGTTAGTGAAAGACACCCTCATCGGTGGTGGTGAACGAGCTATTGACGGTCCGGTAAGTGTGGTTGGTGTTTCCAGACTTGGGGGTGACATTGCTGCAATGGACCAACCACTGGTTGGCAAGATCGCGACGTTCCTGAGTTTGGCTGCTTCACTCAATCTCTTCCTTGCCCTTTTCAATCTGCTGCCAGTTTTGCCACTTGACGGCGGGCACGTTGCTGGGGCACTTTATGAGGCAGTACGGCGCTGGTTTGCCAAGGTGCGAGGCAAACCCGACCCTGGACCCGCTGATGTCGCTCGGCTGCTGCCAGTCGCTTATGTGATGGCAATTGTGCTTGTGAGTATGGGCGTGATCGTTATTTGGGCTGATTTGGTTAAGCCAATCTCACTGGGCTAACTCGTTAAGTAATAATGGGCACGTGAGCATTGAATTGGGTATGCCGTCCGTCCCTCGAGTGATTGTGCCTCGTCGGAAGTCGCGTCAATTAATTTTGAAACATCCAACACATCCAGTCGCGGTTGGCGGCGCTGCACCAGTCAGCGTTCAATCAATGTGCACCACCGTCACTTCTGATATCGACGCGACATTGCAGCAGATCGCTGAACTCACAGCAGCTGGTTGCCAAGTTGTTCGAGTTGCTTGCCCTAGCCAAGACGACGCCGATGCGCTGCCGATGATCGCCAAGAAAGCCGGAATCCCTGTCATCGCGGATATTCACTTTCAGCCAAAGTATGTCTTTGCTGCCATTGAAGCAGGCTGTGCCGGTGTGCGCGTGAACCCAGGCAATATTAAGAAGTTCGACGATCAAGTTGGTGCGATAGCTCGCGCTGCCAAGGATGCTGGCACCCCGATTCGTATTGGAGTGAACGCAGGCTCGCTGGATCCTCGACTTCTCGCAAAGTACGGCAAGGCGACACCAGAAGCACTTGTGGAGTCAGCACTTTGGGAAGCATCGCTTTTCGAAGAGCACGATTTCCGTGACATTAAGATTTCAGTGAAGCATCACGATCCAGTCATCATGGTTGAGGCGTACATTCAGTTGGCCGAACAGTGCGATTACCCGTTGCATTTGGGCGTAACTGAAGCCGGTCCAACCTTTCAAGGCACAATAAAGTCGGCGGTAGCTTTCGGGGCGCTTCTGAGTCGCGGCATAGGAGACACGATTCGAGTGTCACTATCTGCGCCGCCCGTGGAAGAGATCAAAGTTGGTAACCAAATCCTTGAATCACTCAATCTGCGCCAACGAGGTTTGGAAATCGTGTCTTGCCCATCGTGTGGGCGAGCGCAAGTTGATGTCTACACGCTGGCTGAACAGGTTGCTGCTGGGCTAGAAGGACTTGATGTTCCGCTTCGTGTTGCGGTAATGGGTTGCGTAGTCAATGGCCCAGGTGAAGCACGTGAAGCCGACCTTGGTGTTGCCTCAGGCAACGGTAAAGGCCAAATTTTCGTGCGAGGTGAAGTTATCAAGACTGTTCCGGAGGCACAGATCGTTGAAACCCTCATTGAAGAGGCGATGAAGTTAGCTGAACAAATGACGACGACGGGCGCGCCAGAGGTTTCGGCTCACTAGCCAGGTGTAAGGCCTAGGCTTTACTCATGGGAAATGTCCGTCCGGTGTTTCCGGAACATTTAGAGTCGTTATTGCGGCTCTTTGCCCGCGACCCGGTCGCGCACTGTTTTGTTGAGTCCCGGGTGCAGGTAGGCGGGGTAGATCCGTGGAAACTCGGGGGTGAAATTCTGGGTTATTTTCGTGACGACGAATTAATCTCGGCTCTCTATTCGGGAGCCAATCTCATCCCAATTGAAACGACACCCCAAGCGCGCGCAGCATATGCCGACTACTTTCGACCACGGTTGCGCCGGTCGTCATCAATGTTGGGAAAGGCCGACGAGGTCCTAGACCTGTGGCGGCTTCTTGAACCAGTTTGGGGTCCGGCGCGAGCCATTCGCGATGAGCAACCTTTGATGGCCATCACCCATGACAGCGAGACAAGCGCGGATTCTTTGGTGAGAAGTATCAGAATCGAAGAACTCGATGCGTACCTGCCAGCATCGATCGACATGTTCACCGAGGAGATCGGGGTATCGCCTGTTTCCGGGGGAAATTCGATCGCTTATCGATCCCGAGTCTCCGAGCTCATTCGTGCTGGACGGGCCTTTGGGCGAGTTCGAGATGGCGAAGTGGAATTCAAGGCCGAAATCGGATCAGTGAGTCCGTTCGTGTGTCAAGTTCAAGGAGTCTGGGTTGCCCGGCATTTACGCGGTCAGGGTATTTCAATTCCTGGTATGGCCGCAGTCGTGCAGTTAGCCCGGGCTAAATTCACCCCAACCGTCTCCTTGTATGTGAATAGTTTCAACACCCCTGCACGCAAGGCCTACCTGTCCGTGGGCTTTCAGGAAGTCGGTTCGTTCGCCACAGTCCTGTTCTAAGTTTCATCCTCGCTAGGCTGCACCAATGCTGAGAATGTCAACCTTGTTTCTACGAACCCTGCGTGAAGACCCGGCCGATGCCGAGGTACCGAGCCATAAGTTGCTCGTGCGGGCGGGATTCATCCGAAGAGTGGCTCCTGGCGTTTTCACTTGGCTACCTCTTGGCTACGAGGTGTACCGCAACGTTGAAAGCATCGTTCGCAACGAAATGAACGCAGCCGGTTTCCAGGAAGTGCATTTCCCGGCTCTGTTGCCGCGCGAGCCATATGAACTGACAAATAGGTGGACTGAATACGGCGACACCCTGTTTCGCTTGCAAGATCGAAAGGGTGCCGACTATTTGCTTGGGCCTACGCACGAGGAAATGTTCACGCTTCTCGTGAAGGGGGAGTATTCCTCCTATAAGGACCTACCCATTTCTTTGTACCAAATTCAGAGCAAGTTTCGAGATGAAGCCCGTCCGAGAGCGGGAATTCTTCGCGGACGTGAATTCGTCATGAAGGATTCGTACTCCTTTGACATCGATGATGCTGGATTGCAAGTGTCATATGAAAAACATCGCGAGGCCTACATTGCGACATTCAGTCGGCTTGGCTTGAAGTTCGTCATTGTTTCAGCGATGTCTGGGGCAATGGGTGGTTCAGCAAGTGAAGAATTCCTGGCCCCAACTCCAGTAGGCGAAGACACTTTTGTGCATTGTGCTTCGTGTGGATATTCAGCAAATGTTGAAGCGGTTGTTACCGTTGCGCCTGATCGAATTGATGCTAGCAATATTCCTGCAGCACATATTGAGCAAACTCCGGCCTCAGGAACTATTGAAGCGCTGGTGTCGTACTCGAATCGTGATTTCGCACGAGATGATCGCCCATGGACGGGTGCAGACACATTGAAGAACATCATCTTCGTTGTTGCTGCGCCGGACGGCTCCGAGTCTGCATTAGCAATTGGGGTGCCAGGAGATCGCGAGATTGATACCAAGCGCTTGGAAGCGCTATTGCAGCCAAGCGAAGCTCGTATCTTTGAAGAGTCGGACTTCTTGAAGTTCCCGAAGTTGGTGAAGGGCTATATCGGTCCAAGCGTGTTGGGCGAAAATTCAATTTCCGGAGTGCGTTACCTAGTCGATCCTCGAGTTGTTGATGGCACCCGGTGGATCACTGGAGCCAATGAGGCCGCCCGTCACTTCTATGACTATGTGGCCGGTCGAGACTTCACGGCTGACGGGATCATCGACGTAGCGGAAGTTCGCGCTGGTGACCTGTGTCCAACATGTGGGTCCGGGTTTGAAATTGAACGCGGTATTGAGATAGGACATATTTTTCAGCTTGGACGCAAGTATGCAGAAGCGGTTGGATTGAAAGTTCTCGATGAGAATGGCGAACTGATTACCGTCACTATGGGCTCGTACGGTATCGGTGTTTCCCGTGCTGTTGCAGCAATTGCTGAACAATCACATGATGACAAGGGTTTGATCTGGCCTCGCGAAGTAGCACCTGCTGACGTTCACCTCATTGCTGCAGGAAAAGACGACGCAATATTTATTGCGGCTAATAAGTTGGCTGGTGAACTTGAAGCTGCAGGAGTTCGAGTGTTGTACGACGATCGCACGACAGTGTCACCAGGTGTGAAGTTCAATGATTCTGAACTGATTGGGATTCCAACCATTGTCATCGTTGGCAAGCGATTAGCTGAAGGATTCGTGGAGTTCAAGGACCGTCGAACAGGTGAACGTCAGGATGTGGCACTTGTTGATGCAGTGCAGGAACTCAAAGCCTTAAACGAAAACTAAGGTGTGGCCGGTGTTGAAATCGTCACCGGTGTTGGGTTCCAGCTTGCAGCGCGATGAGCAGCCTTTGCCGATGCAGTTTCGGCTGTGCTTTTGGTGATACCTGTTGAACTTTTCACGACATCGTCAAAGAGTGGAATGAGTTTCATCTCAAGGAGTTCAGCAACATTTATCGCGGTTGAAGTGTTGGTGATGGGTATGGGCAACTCGTACGCAACTGGAACTTCGTTTACTTGCGCACCTAAGGCAAGTTCAAAGCTCAAACGCTGACGGTTCAAGGTGGCAATTGCTTGTTTGACCTTTTTTTGCCCAGACCTGGAAACATGAGCTCCGATCACTCCATACCCGTAGATTGCTGCGTCGATCCCTTGGATGGCCTGGGTCAAAGCAGGCCCAGCCTGGGTCAAGGCAGTAGCTGGCATCGTAGAAGTAGTACTCGTCGGCTGGGTATCTGAACAAGCGCTAAGCGCGAAAAGCACCAAAATCATGGAGACCAAACGGGCAAAATGAGTCTTCGGCGAAGGGTTGACTTTTATGGGCACGAAGAAAGAGTCTCACGAGCAGGTAGAGTTCGGCTTTTACTACAATTGAATCGCTTGGGAGGCACCATGGCTGCGTCGGTGGAAAAGATCCGCAAGGGCATAGAGCCGGTTGTTCACGCTGCAGGTGCAGACCTTGAAGAATTAGGAATCCAGCAAGCTGGACGCCGCGAAATTGTGCGGGTGGTCGTGGACCGCGATGGCGGGATCGATCTAAATCTCGTGTCAGAGATCAGCCGGGAAATCTCAGCTTTGCTTGATGCTGAGCCACTTAACAGCGAGTTCGACGGAACATTCGTCCTCGAAGTGACGTCACCTGGAGTTGATCGACCGTTATCTGAACTCAAGCATTGGCAACGATCAGTTGATCGGCTAGTGGAAGCAGAGCTCAAAGACGGGACATTATTTGTCGGTCGGATCCTGTCCGTTACTGCTGACTCGGCGGTTTTTGAAGTGACGGAGAAAAAAACCCAAATTCAACGCACAGTTGCCCTGGGTGACCTCGTGCGAGGCAAGGTTCAAATCGAGTTCAACCGGGTGCAAGTGCCAGATGAGGAAGTAGTAACCGATGGACATTGATGTTGGGGCACTCCGTGCACTCGTAGTAGATAAAGGGCTTTCGTTAGATCTCGTTGTCGATTCAATTGAGCAGGCGATGCTGGTGGCGTACCACCGAACCGCTGGATCCGCAGAGCGCGCTCGAGTTGAACTTGATCGCAAAACGGGGCACGTCATTGTTTTTGCTTCAGAAGTTGGCGAAGACGGTGTTGTTATCCGCGAATATGAAGACACTCCATCGGATTTCGGTCGGGTTGCTGCGACGACAGCAAAGCAAGTGTTGCTGGGACGTTTGCGTGAAGCAGAAGGCGATGCCACGCTAGTTGAATTCTCAGGGCGCGAGGGAGACCTGGTGTCGGGGCTCATTCAACAAAATACGAATCCACGCATGATCCGCGTTGATCTGGGCAAAATTGAAGGAAACCTGCCACCAGAAGAGCAGGTCGCTGGCGAGGATTATTCCCATGGCGGCCGATTGAAATGCCTCGTTGTTGGTGTACGAAAGGGCTTCAAGGGCCCGGTCGTGACCGTTTCGCGTTCTCATCCAAATTTGGTTCGCGCGCTTTTTGCTTTAGAAGTTCCAGAAATCGCGGATGGCACAGTTGAAATTGGTGGCTTGTCTCGCGAGGCGGGGCATCGTACGAAAATTGCGGTGCGTTCCACTATTCCTGGCGTGAATGCGAAAGGCGCTTGCATTGGACCGATGGGCCAGCGAGTTCGGGCCGTCATGGCTGAGCTCCAAGGCGAGAAGATCGACATCGTGGACTTCAGCGATGATCCAGCTGAACTGATCGCGCACGCGCTTTCACCAGCTCAGGTGACTTCAGTAGTTATTGTTGATCTGGACGCACGCGCAGCTCGGGTGACTGTTCCCGATTATCAGCTCTCGTTGGCTATTGGCAAAGAAGGCCAAAATGCGCGACTCGCAGCTCGACTGACTGGTTGGCGCATTGATATTCGGGCTGACACTGCAGTTGATGAAGGTCCAACTGACATGGACGAATCTGAGCGATGAGTCCCGTGCGCACCTGCGTGGGCTGTCGCGAACAGGCACCCAGCAACGAGATGCTGAGGTGCACGACTGACGGCATTCGTGTCCATTTTGGGCGAAATGAGCCGGGTCGCGGTGCTTGGACTCATCCCCTCGAGGCTTGTGTGACCCAAGCTGATCGGCGCCGGGCCTGGTCTCGGGCACTGAAAGTTGCGGGCCCGTTGGATACTTCGGCGCTCCTGGAAGAACTCTTGGTCAAAAATGGCCACGAGCGCGCGGTATAGTCATCTCTGCTGTGCGCACAAGTGCCAGTTTCATTCGCCTTACCGTCGGGAGCCTTCATGAGGACATTCACCCGATGAACGAGCAGGGTTAGTCATGCATCGTTCGCACTGACGGTTCGAGTTAGATAACTCGGGCCAAAGACAGGAGAAACGTGTCAAAGGTCCGGGTCCA
>WLNQ01000110.1 GCA_009699705.1 Actinomycetota bacterium
CCGCCATCAGGGCCGCCAAGGGGCTTGAACTTCTCACGCAGAATCGATGCGCAGCCAATGCCACCATCGCCCGCCTGCGCGTACAGCTGTACGCGATCGACGAAGGTGGTCATAACTGATCCTTACGTATGTGGTCCTGTGGGACCAAAGACAAACGAGGCGAGCTGTAGCTCGCCTCGTTTGAAGATTTGCTGCTGTGAGTGCGGAACTACCCAGCGAGGATGTTCACAACGCGGCGCCCGCGATGTGTACCGAACTCGACTCGGCCTGCAGCAAGTGCAAACAAAGTGTCGTCCTTGCCGCGGCCAACATTGTTGCCCGGGTGGAAGTGGGTGCCGCGCTGACGCACGATGATTTCGCCCGAGTTAACTTCCTGACCACCAAAACGCTTCACGCCAAGGCGCTGAGAGTTGGAGTCGCGGCCGTTACGGGTACTGGATACGCCCTTTTTGGATGCCATTTCAGTTCACTACTTCCCGGTCGAAATGTCGGTGACCTTGACCGCTGTGAGCTCCTGACGGTGGCCCTGGCGGCGGCGGTAGCCGGTCTTGTTCTTGTACTTCAAGATGTCGATCTTTGGTCCGCGCTTGTGCTCAATGATCTCGGCCGAAACCTTCACATTGGCAAGAGCTGCGGAGTCGGTGGTCACCGAAGTGCCATCAACCATAAGTAAGCAAGGCATGACTACCGAAGTGCCTGGTGCACCGGGAATCCGGTCCAGCACTACAACGTCGCCAACTGCGACCTTTTCCTGACGGCCGCCAGCGCGCACAATCGCGTACACCACGTACTCCTACCTCGTAATTTCGTGAGATCCAAACATGGAACACACACGGACGAAAACTGTCCGGGACCTAAGAGTACGGAAAAGGCCCCCTAAGGGTCAAACTGACCCCTATTTCAGCCTTACTTCTTCTCCCAAGCGAAGCCAGATCCCCCGATAGCACGACTAATTTCCCCTGCAGCCTGGGTCTCACGGTCGATGGCATCGGCAATTTCTTGGGCCCAACCTCGCCGTAGCAGTGCCTTTGCGCCCACCAAAGCCGGCCCATGAAGGGATGTGAGCTTCTCTGCCACAAGTTGGCCCATTTGATGCACCTGATCTGCTGGTGCGGCATCTGTGGCCAGACCAAGTTCGGCTGCTTCAGAGCCACTGATCCATCGAGAGGTCAGCAATAACTCTGCTGCGCGTCGTTCACCAACAATTTTCTGCAACATGAACGAACTCCCTGCTTCCGGAGCGGTGCCAAGTTCGGTAAAGGGGAAGCGCCATTTGGCGTCATCCGCAGTAAGCACAATGTCGACGTGCAACAGCATCGTGGCGCCAAATCCAACGATTGCGCCGTGAACTGCGGCCACGATTGGCTTAGGAAACGTTGCAAGTGCTAAGACCACAGCCTTAATACCGCGGCTGAAGTAATCTCCCGTTGATTCACCAAGTGCAAAGAGATCAACACCCGCGCAATAAGCCCGACCTTCACCTTTGATGAGAACGACGCTCACTGCGTCATCCAATGCTGCCTCGCCTAGCGCCTGGGCTAAGCCGAAATAAGCATCCGCAGTAAAAGCATTTAGCCGATGTGGCCTGTTAAGTGAAAGAACGCGAACGCCATTGACATCGTCAATGAGCAGTTCGCCTTCAGTTGAGCTCATCAGGCGTCTGCCGAATCACTATCAACGGCAACAGCATGGGCAACAATTTCGTACTCTGCCCGGTCTTGTGCTGCTTCCAAATGCGCTTCTCGTCGAATGGCTTGGATCGCATCAATTTCACCTGCGTCTTGAATCGCTGCCATTTCCTGAATCGCTTCGATGCCTTCGAGATCGGCAGTATCGATGTCACCAGTGGGTATGGGCGTGCGAGCTGCCACATCAGCGGGATCAACCGCGTTTGCTGGGCGACGGCTTTTCGGTGATTCCACATGATCATGCTCATGCAGATTGACCTTGACTCCACGCCCATTGCAAGCTTCACAGTTTGTTGAGAATGATTCGATCAAGCCAGAACCAATTCGCTTGCGCGTCATCTGCACTAAGCCAAGACTGGTGACTTCAGCAACCTGATGCTTGGTGCGATCGCGACCAAGACACTCAACGAGTCGACGCAACACGAGGTCTCTGTTGCTCTCAAGAACCATGTCGATGAAGTCAACGACGATGATGCCGCCGATATCGCGCAACCGAAGTTGGCGAACAATTTCTTCAGCAGCTTCGAGGTTGTTGCTCGTAACAGTCTGCTCAAGGTTTCCACCTTGACCAGTGAACTTGCCGGTGTTGACGTCAACAACAGTCATTGCTTCAGTGCGGTCAATCACGAGTGAGCCACCCGATGGCAACCACACCTTGCGGTCCAAAGCCTTTGCCAACTGCTCATCAATGCGGTACTCAGCGAAAACATCACTGTTACCAACGTGATGCTCAAGCCTAACTGCAAGATCAGGAGCCACCGATGTGACGTACTCCTGCACTGTCTGCCATGCCTCATTGCCCGAAACAACCATTTTGTTTACATCTTCATTGAAGATGTCACGGACGACCTTGATGGCAAGATCAGGTTCGCCATATAACAACGTTGGTGGTGTTGCATTAACCGCCCGAGTGCTGATGCCTTCCCATTGCGCCTTAAGTCGCTCAACATCTTGCTCGAGAGCAGCTTCAGGAGCGCCTTCAGCAGCAGTGCGAACAATCACGCCTGCTTCGTCTGGCATTACCCGCTTCAAGATGGACTTGAGGCGCGAACGCTCAGTGTCTGGAAGTTTGCGACTGATACCCGTCATGGAACCGTCGGGCACATAAACCAAGAAGCGTCCTGGCAAGGAGATCTGGCTCGTCAAACGTGCGCCCTTTTGTCCCACTGGATCCTTGGTGATTTGCACCAACACCGGATCGCCTGACTTCATCGCAAGTTCAATGCGCTTTGGCTGACCTTCTAGACCAGCCGCATCCCAGTTCACTTCACCGGCGTACAGCACCGCGTTACGACCGCGACCGATGTCAACGAAAGCAGCTTCCATGCTGGGTAGCACGTTTTGGACGCGACCCAGATACACGTTGCCCACGAGTGAACCTGAAGATCCAAGCGTGACGTAATGCTCAACGAGAACGCCGTCTTCAAGCACGGCAATCTGAGTGCGATCTCCATTTTGGCGAACCACCATCACTCGATTGACTGCCTCGCGACGGGCTAGGAATTCAGATTCAGTCAAGATAGGTGGACGGCGACGACCAGCTTCGCGACCTTCGCGGCGACGCTGCTTCTTGGCTTCCAAACGAGTGGAGCCGCGCATGGTTGACACTTCATCACCCTTGGCACTTGTGCGAGGTTCGCGCACTTTGACCACGGTGTTTGGTGGATCGTCTGCTGAAGGTTCTAGATCGTCATTGCCACGACGACGACGACGACGTCGTCGACGTGACGCCGCCTGCTCTTCTGTTTCACCTTCGATGACATCAGCGTCTTCTACAGCCTCTGGTGCTGTTTCCTCGCCGTTGTCATTCTCAGTCTCTTCGTTGGCTTCTTCGCCCTCGCCAGTGCGCTTGCGACGACCGCGTCCACCACGCCGGCGACGACGACGGCGCTGACCTTCTTCACTGTCATCGTCAACATCGCCCGCACCCTCGGCATCAGTTTCCGGCGCATCGGTGTCAGTACTTTCAGTTTCTAGTTCAGCTTCTTGCGCAGCAGACTTGCCTCTACCGCGGCGCTGGCTGGATGCCTTCTTGGGCTTCTCCGTTGGTTCCGGTGTGTCCGACTCAGCACCATCCTTTGCGGAGACCGGAGCTGGAGCCATGAACACAGGTGCTACGAAAGCCGCGGCAATCGGTGCTCGAGTGCTCCTGGTTGCAGTCTGCTTGGCCACTGGTTGCTCTGACTCGGCTTGCTTAGAGTCAGATTGCTTGGAGTCAGATTCCTTAGCCGATGTCTCATCGAGAACCGGAGCCTGGTCAGCAGCAGCTTTGGTCTTGCGCGGTGTGCGCGTGACCTTGGCCTTGGCAGGTGCCTTTTCGGGGGCATTCTGCGCCTTGGTGGGAGTTTTCTCCGCTGCCGTTAGCTGTGCAGGTGAGGATTCCTCGACCTCAACTGGTGGCCCAGCGGGTCGACTCGCAGCCCTGCGACGGGTACGAGGAGCAGGAGTTTCTGAGTTTGCTGTGGTTGAACTTGGGTTTTCGTTGTCGACCATGTGGTCGACCCTCCTTCGGTGGCAAAACTTCTGCCAATCAGGTGTGTCTCCCGAGAGAAACACACAAAGCCATGGGGTTCTTGGCTCTCGCTAACCGCGGTCAAGAGCGAAGGGGTCTCCTACGCCTTGGCCATCGGGGGCAAGTGGTCCCTGCGCCAGCCGGGTCACCCTCACAGGGGTGGGCGGCACGAGGTCAGCCACTCGCCGCAGCGCGGCAAGAACATCGTCAGGTCGTACGGCGGGAGTGCAATGCCGAACAACCAAGGTGAGTATCGCACACTCTGATTCCTGGGGTGCCGGCTCTGGTGGCTGGACCTTGGTAAACAGCACTGCTGACCGAGCGTCAAAGGTCCGAATACCGGTCTTCATGAGACGTTCCACGAGGACTTCGGTCTCTACCAGGAAGGCATTCACCGCTGATTCGAGCTGATCATGAGTGACTCCTGGGAACTCCAGATGCCACACACTTGCTTCTAATCGAGCAGCAAAGTCTGGCGAGTTGGAGACAACGGCATCGACAATGTCCAGACCTGGCGGCAATGCCTCATCCAGCGCTAGGCGGATGCGATCGGGATCGCACTCCACCGTCACGCCAATTTCAATGTATTCAGCTTCACTGGCAGTACCGGTTGGCGCCGCGTTGTTATAAGAAACCTTGGGATGCGGTGAAAAACCGGTGCTAAAAGCGATCGGCACATTGGCTCGTCGAAGTGCGCGTTCAAAAGCTCGCTGAAAGTCACGATGTGATGAAAAGCGTAGGCGACCACGCTTGGCATATTTCAGACGTATTTTTTGAATAGTTGGCGCGAAATCACGGACCGGTGCGGGACGAGCCAAACTAGTTCACCACGCTTGGTCGCATCATTGGCATCGGAAGTTCAGTAACGCCTGTGGGACCAACTTGAATGTCAGTGCCCAACTGGTCGCAGACACCACAATCCGAGCAAGGGGTCCAGCGGCAATCACCAACATTTTCTTCAGCAATCGCTGCTTGCCAGTCTTCCCACAGCCATTCGGAATCAAGACCCGAATCAATGTGATCCCAAGGAAAAACTTCCGTCTTTTGACGTTCGCGGGTGGTGTACCAAGCAACGTCAACAGTTTCGTCAGCGAGTGCAACTTCTGCAGCATTCATCCAGAGGTCATACGAGAAGTGCTCGCTCCAACCATCAAAGCGGGCGCCATCAAGCCAAGCCTGATAAATAACTTTTCCTACGCGACGATCACCTCGGGATAGCAATCCTTCAATGATTCCGGGCTTTCCATCGTGATAACGCATACCGATAGCTTTACCGAATTGCTTGTCAGCACGGATTGCATCCTTCAACTTATGCAAACGAGCATCGGTTGTTTCGTGATCCAACTGCGCCGCCCACTGGAAAGGCGTGTGTGGTTTCGGAATGAATCCACCGATTGAAATTGTGCAACGAATATCTTTCGTTCCTGCAGCTTCACGGCCAGCGCGAATGACTTCACGCGCAAGTGCTGCGATCTGCAACACATCGTCATCAGTTTCGGTTGGCAATCCACACATGAAGTACAACTTCACCTGACGCCAGCCAGCGCCGTACGCGGTTGAAACAGTACGAATGAGATCTTCTTCAGTGACCTGCTTGTTGATGACGGTACGCATCCGCTCACTGCCACCTTCAGGGGCGAAAGTTAAACCGCTGCGTCGCCCGTTGCGTGAAAGTTCATTGGCCAAATCAATGTTGAACGCGTCAACGCGAGTGCTTGGAAGCGAAAGCGAAGTTTGATCGCCTTCGTAGCGGTCAGCAAGAGCCTTCGCCATTTCCGCGATTTCTGAATGATCGGCGCTCGACAGTGACAGCAAGCCAATTTCTTGGTAGCCCGTCTTGCATAACCCAGTGTCGATCATGTCAGCCACCGTGGTGATGCTGCGCTCACGAACCGGACGAGTGATCATGCCAGCTTGGCAAAAACGGCAACCACGAGTACAGCCGCGGAAAATCTCAACGCTCAAACGCTCATGCACAGTTTCTGCGAGCGGAACTAGCGGAGCCTTCGGATATGGCCACGCATC
>WLNQ01000111.1 GCA_009699705.1 Actinomycetota bacterium
CCAGGCGATCGCATGTACGTCATCGTCGACGGCAAGGTCAAGCTTGGCCAAACCTCAGGTGACGGTCGGGAGTCACTGCTTGCAGTGCTTGGACCGGGCGAAATGTTTGGTGAACTGAGCTTGTTCGATCCAGGTGTTCGCACCTCGACAGCCACCGCGTTAACCGATGCCATCGTGCTCGGCCTGGGTAACGATCAGTTGCGTCCATGGCTTGCTGGGCGCCCAGAAGTTGCCGCCGCCTTGCTGCAAGCACTTGCGCGTCGACTTCGTCGCACCAATGAAGCAATGGCTGATCTCGTGTTCTCCGATGTTCCCGGCCGAGTTGCTAAGGCACTCATGGAACTTGGTGAAAAGTTTGGCACCATCCTTCCTGACGGTCTGATGGTCACCCACGACATGACTCAAGAAGAACTTGCCCAACTTGTTGGCGCATCTCGCGAAACAGTGAACAAGGCACTCGCCGACTTTGCGCAACGCGGCTGGATTCGCCTTGAATCACGTCAGGTATTAATCCTTGACGTCGAGCGTCTCGGCAAGCGGGCTCGTTAAATCCTCGTCTGTGGTGAACTCACCCAGGTGTTTTAAGTACGCCAATTGAGCTTTCACCGATTGTCTTGCTGCGCCCTTTAACTTCTCGGGCGTATCGGCATACACAATGTCTAAAACATCTGTTGAGGTGACGGCTCCGGCTTTCACAACTTCGCGCACTTCAGCAAGTCTTGCGATGCGGTGCTCAACATAAGAATTGAGAATGTCCGTCGGACCCGAAAGTGCCGGTCCGTGGCCCGGCAAAAGCCAAGAAACCTCATGCGTAGCAACCTGTTCTTTCAATCGCTCTAAACTTTCGAAGTACGCACCCAGGTCGCCATCTGGCATCGTAATTACTGCAGTACCTCGACCCAAAACAGTGTCACCCGTCAGCAAGGATCCATCATGTGGCAGCAAGAAACTCATGCTGTCTAAGGAATGTCCGGGGGTCGCCAACACTTGAAGTTCGGTTTCACCGATAGTGATGACATCGCCGCCAGTTAGGCCCTCATCGCCAAGTTGGAACTTGGGATCAAGTGCGCGCACCTTGGTATTAGTGAGTTCTGCTAAAGACTTCGCGCCAGCAGAATGATCTGAGTGACCATGGGTCAAAATCACTGCGCCAATTTCACAGTCGCGTAGGTGTGCTGCCGCCAGGATCGCTTTGAAGTGGCTTTGCTCATCTGGCCCCGGATCAATAACTATGCATTTGGAAGTGCCGGGTACATGAAGCAGCCAAGTGTTGGTGCCATCAAGAGTCCAGGCGCCGGCGTTATGCGCAAGAACGCAGACAACACTCGGTGTTACTGATCCGCCTTCCCAATCATCGCGAGAACCGATGTAGGGAAGTGGACGCCCACTCAAGGATTCTCCCGGGCTTCGACAGGGGGCACTGGTCGATCAAGCTCAAGCACTTCGCCAGTGCGGTCATGAACAATCGCCCAATGCTCTTGGCCACTTTCGTCAATGTGTAGGCGATCCATTCGGGGCACGATCTCGCGGGCATCCGCTGCGGCCACCAACGCAGCAATCTGCGAATGTTGCAATAAGTGCACCAGTGCAGCCCGGGTAGGTGCCATCAGCAAGATACTTCCTTGGTTGGCTTCAGCGATTGCGTCAGCCGGCGCTACCCAGCGGGCGGCTACCGCTTCAGTGCCATGCGGCTCGGCAATTTGATCCGCTGGCATGTGAGCGATGAAAAAGCGCACGTCGTAACGCAATTTCTCCCATTCAGGAGTGACCCAATGGTCAAGAAGAACTAGCGAGTGCGGGTCTAATGTGACTCCCGCTTCTTCTTCTAGCTCGCGCACGGCACAAATAAGTAGGCCCCGCGTCTCTTCGAAGTCAGCACTCATCCGCAATGACAACGAGGCTAGGGTTTCCTCGTCGAATTCAAGCTCGTTGCCTTGATCAAGATCTTGCGGATCAAGTCGCCCGCCAGGAAACACATAGGCGTTCGCTGCGAAGGCCATCGTGCTCGCCCGACACATCATGTAGGTCTGCAGGCCCTGTTCTGTTTCACGCAGTAATAGGACTGTTGCGGCCGATCGTGGTGGCACCGGTTGCCAATCAGCGGCACCGGTTGCCAATTCTCGAGCGCGCTGAAGCGCCGGCTCGGGAAACCCCCTTGTCACTACTCGGTGACCTCAACAATGAGTTCTACCTCAACGGGCGCATCAAGGGGAAGGGCAGCAACGCCAAGTGAGGAACGGGCGTGCACACCCTTGTCGCCGAAAGCCTGCAACAGCACGTTGCTTGCTCCATTGACCACCACCGGCGCTGACACGAACTCAGGCACACTGGCAACAAAGCCAGTGACTTTGACGACTCGAACAACCTTCTCAAGATCGCCAATTAAGCCTTTAATTGCCGCGATGCCATTGAGTGCACAAATTTTTGCAAGTTCATGTGCTTCTTCGGCAGTCACCGCGCCACCCACCTTGCCTGTCATCGGCAGTTCGCCATTAACCATGGGCAGCTGGCCCGACAAGAAAATGAGGTTGCCCGTTCGCACTGCGGGCACATAGGCCGCAACTGGCACGGCAATCTCTGGAAGAGTCAGGCCGATCTCAGCCAATCGACTTTCAACGCTCATGGTGATTCTCCTTAACCAGCTAATGGACGCTTGAAATACGCCACAAGTTGTTCTGCATTTTGGCCAGGTACGACCTGCACCAATTCCCAGCCGTCAAGACCCCAGTTATCAAGGATCGCTTTTGTGGCGTGGATGAGGAGCGGAGCGGTGGCGTATTCCCATTTCGTCATGATCTGACCCTAGCGATAGCGACCTGCGCGTCGTGCGGCTCCTCGGATTACGCTGGAGTAATGGTCAATTGGTCGGGCACCGCATTGCACGTGGTATCCGGCAAGGGTGGTGCAGGGAAGACCACGGTTGCAGCTGCACTCGCGATCAATTTGGCTCGAGATGGCAAGCGCACCCTGCTCTTGGAGGTTGAAGGCCGCCAAGGCATCGCTCAACTCTTTGACACTCCACCGCTTCCCTATGAGGAGCGACGGATCGCGATCGCTCCAGGCGACGGCGAGATGTGGGCCTTAGCTGTTGATGCCGATGATGCACTCATTGACTACCTCGCGACGTTTTACAACCTAGGGCGAGCTGGCTCGGCTTTGCGCAAAATGGGGGCGATTGATTTCGCGACAACCCTGGCTCCCGGGCTGCGTGATGTATTGCTCACCGGTAAGGCCTGCGAGTTAGTTCGTCGAAAGATTAAGCGCACCGCTAACGCTTATGACGCGGTTGTGATTGATGCTCCGCCTACGGGCCGGATCGCACAATTTCTCAACGTCACTGCTCAGGTTTCATCCCTTGCTAAAACTGGCCCCATTCATCGCCATGCTGAAATGGTGATGGGTGTAATTAGTTCGCCACAAACTGCGGTTCATCTGGTCACTTTGCTTGAGGAAATGCCTGTTCAAGAAACCATCGATGGCATTCATGAACTCCAACGAGTGAACCTCCCTACGGGCGCCATCTTTGTGAACATGACAAGAAATCCCATTCTTGATGAAAAACAAAGTGCCAAGGTGCGCAAGGGGACATTGGCAATCAAGAAGATTAGTGAAGTCGCAATCGACGCCGGAATCCGCCAACCTGTTGATGTTCTGGTGGAAGGCTTATTAAGAGAAGCAAACGACCATGTCGTTCGTGCAGATTTAGAAACTCGCGAGCGTGTACGGATCGATGAGTTGCAGATCCCAACAATCACGTTGCCCTATCTGACACGTGGAATAGACCTTGGCAGTCTTTATGCTCTGGCAGAAGTGATGTACGACGAAGGCGTGCGATGAGCGCATTCAAAATTGACGCGCCGACTTTTGATGTTGATGCCATCGTGCTCAACCCAGACATTCACATCATCGTGTGCACTGGTGCTGGTGGGGTGGGAAAAACTACTGCCGCAGCAGCGATTGCGTTACGTGCGGCCGAACACGGGCGCCGGGTTTGTGTACTGACTATTGATCCAGCTCGCCGCCTCGCTCAGGCCATGGGTGTTGAACAACTCGATAACACTCCCCGTCGGGTGATCGGTATTGAACAACTCACAGGATCCGGATCCCTGGACGCAATGATGCTCGACATGAAGCGCACTTTCGATGAAGTTGTCGAAGCGCATTCAGATCCCGAGCGGGCTCAACAGATTTTAGATAATCCTTTCTATCAATCCCTGTCGTCTTCTTTTGCCGGCACCCAGGAATACATGGCCATGGAAAAACTTGGTCAACTACACGCCCAGGCTCAAAGTGAAGGAACGTGGGATTTAATCGTGGTGGACACACCACCATCACGAAGCGCCCTTGATTTTCTTGATGCGCCAGCTCGGTTGGGTTCATTTCTGGATGGCAAGTTCATTCGCATTCTTGCCGCGCCTGCGCGTGGCGCGAGTCGAGGTATCGGAAAGCTCGCTGCGGTTGGATTTGGTTTCTTTACCAGTGCGTTGTCAAAGATTCTGGGTTCGCAAGTCTTAAATGATGTAGGGGCCTTTGTCACCGCTATTGATTCGACATTTGGGGGCTTTCGAGAGCGGGCCGACGCAACGTATGCGCTCCTCAAGGATTCCCACACGTCATTCATCGTGATAGCCGCACCAGAGCCTGATGCGCTTCGGGAAGCGTCCTACTTTGTTGAGCGACTGCACGCTGATGCCATGCCCCTAGCTGGACTGGTGCTGAATCGGGTGCAAGAAGTGACGCTGGCAGGAGTTTCTCGGGAGCAGGCACTTGCGGCCGCCGAAGTGTTGGAACTGGGAGATGTGAACCAGAAGTTGGCAGCAGCGCTCTTAGAACTGCATTCGGAACGGGCCGCTCTGGTGCAACGACAGCAAGATGTTGCTGCAAGATTTACTTCAGCGCATCCGGGAGTTCCCGTGGTGACCGTGGTTGCGTTACCGCAAGATGTGCATGATCTGGGTGGACTGCGTGAAATTGGCGAACTTCTCGCCAATTAAGAAACGCGAGCTACACCGATAGTTCCGCGGGCAAAGTCGTCGCTGGCGTTTTGCAGCAACATGCTCCATGAAGCAACGTTTGGACGGCGGCGAAGCAGCGCGCGGCGCTCACGTTCGGTCATGCCACCCCAGACGCCAAATTCGACGCGATTGTCGAGCGCATCGGACAAACATTCGGTGCGAACGACGCAGCCTGAACAAATTGCCTTTGCTCGATTTTGTGCTGCACCTTGAACAAACAACGTGTCCGGATCTGAGGTCTTACAAGCTGCGTTTGCTGCCCAATCACTGTCAACACTCATTCCGAATGGCCCCTTAAACTCTGGAATCCGACCGCTTTGCGGTGATCCGTACCCATATCCGACTCAGTTAATCTACGCAGACGGCAACTGGGCGAATAGGTTCAGAAGGACTATTCAATACTAGTCATTTATGACTATTGGAGATGGCTGCTAACTCATGCCAATTGCGGATTTAACGGTAGCCGCAACAAATCCACCATCCGCACGACCCTTGACCGCGGGCTGCACGATTTTCATGACGGCCCCCAGCGCAGCCCCTCCGCTAGCACCTTTAGCCCCCAGCCACGGGAATTCGAAGTTCGGCCAGGTGCAAGCCACCTAGGTGTAACCGAGTCGAACCGGTTGACGACGTGGCATAGCGCGCTGGTAATTGGCCGGTAAATGGGTTCATCGCGAATAGCCATTGGGAACGCAGTTCTAGCTCCAAAACATCACCGGCCCGCAACCTGGTGGCCTGAGGCAAGAGCGCAACGGTTATTGGCACGATCTCGCTGGGGCTAAATGGTTCGGCTTTAGCGTGGGTGTGCACGGGTTGCCAAGGCGTCGACAGTTCTGAGTCGAGTTCACGGTGGGCGAGCCGGTTCCAGCCGTGGGTGACCACATCGCGGCCGAAACCATATGACCCTTCGAAGGGGACTTCAACTCCACCGCGGATTAGCCTGACCGCCGCGAGGAAAGTCGCATCGTCAGTGCCCTCGAGGCTGACATCGGCATTAAATGTCATTGGCCCGATGAGGTCGCACGCCGTCTGCACCTGCCACCTAAATTTCAAAGAACCATTCGAATTCACAAACGCCATTGACGTGTCGGAAGTGTTCGGGTTTTCAGTGAGTTGGCCATCAGAGCCAAGGTGCAGTGAAACCCAGGTGACACCAGGAGG
>WLNQ01000112.1 GCA_009699705.1 Actinomycetota bacterium
GTTGTCAAAGTTGAGGCCGACGATGCAATGAAGACTGCGCGCCGTGCGGCTACTGAAGAAGGCTTGCTCGTTGGTATTTCATCAGGAGCAGCGCTTTGGGCTGCTGCTGAGGTTGCAAAGCGACCAGAGAACGCCGGAAAGCTCATCGTTGTGATTGTGCCTTCCTTCGGCGAGCGTTACCTGTCGACTGCGCTCTTTGCGGGCCTCGGCGAGTAACTGAGACACTGAACTTATGTCTTTCCTTCCCCAAGGACTGGTCTCGTTTATCGCGCAAGCGAAAGAAGACGTTGCATCAGTACTCGAGCGTGACCCTGCTGCGCGTTCAGCGCTAGAGGTGGCATTGCTCTATCCAGGTGTCCATGCTGTTTGGGCGCACCGCGTCAGCAACTCGCTTTGGAACGCCGGAGCATATTTACCGGCCCGCTCGGTATCTCAAGCCGCACGTGCAATGACGGGGGTAGAAATACATCCAGCTGCAACTATCGGACCGCGAGTTTTTATCGACCATGGTGCTGGCGTTGTTATCGGCGAGACATCGATCATTGGCGCTGATGTCACCATTTATCACGGTGTGACTCTTGGTGGAACTAGCCTGAATCATGGTAAGCGACACCCAACTGTGGGTGATCGGGTCACGATCGGAGCCGGTGCAAAAATCTTGGGAGACATCGAGGTCGGTTCTGATTCACGCATTGGTGCAAATGCCGTGCTCGTGCGTTCCGTAGACCCAGACTCAGTTGTTGTCGGCGTCCCAGGCCAAGTTGTTGCTCGTGCTGGTGTGCACACTGATCGACCGCGACACGATGCCCAAGACCGGAATGCTCCCGATCCTGTTGGTAGCGCGGTCCATGCACTGTTGGCAAGGGTTGAGAAGTTGGAAACTCAAGTAACAGGTAAAGCTTCACCTGAAGGTATCTATCGACCCGTTGATGGAGTCTGGGAAGTTACTGACTTCTCAATTTAAGGTTGCACTTCTTAAGGTTGCACTTCGTTGCAGCTTGCAGATGGGTGGTTAGACCTCTTGTAGCGTGGGATCAGGAGCGACTTTGTGTACTGCCGCAACGCGCTTGAATACGTAGAACATAGGTAGGCCCAGCAGGATAAGCGCTGATGCCGCAATGAAGAACACGGCTTCGTAGCCAATGTGGGCAGCGATGATGCCGCCAAAAGCTGGTCCAAGTTGTGATGACAGTGCTTGAACACTTTGATAGAGACCGAACATAGAACTCAAGGCCGCAGCGGTTACGACAGTAGGTAGCAAGGTAATTGCGCTCGTTGTTAGGAACCCGCCAAACAGCGACATCATGATTGCCAGAGTGGCGAGTGCTGCGACGGTGTTCACAAAACCCATTGGGATCAAGAACGCAGCAACACCGATAGCTGCAATAAGCAAAACTTTTTGAAGCCCTACCTTGGTGATGACCCGACCGGCGAATATCGAAGCCACTGCGCCTGCTGCTGAAATTCCAAAGAACAGCCATCCGATGATTGCGGTCGAATTGGACGAGTCTGGTAACAAGCTAATTACATATGGTGGCAATATTGGTTGCACCATCGGCGCAGCGAAACTTAGGAACAGCACAAGAGCAAGTGCGGCCCAGACGAGCGGTGACTTCAACACCGTACGCATTCCCAGCTTGCTGGAGTTACCTTTAGTGGCGAGCGCATGTTTTGGCTCTTTGATCATAAAGATAGTGACCGCTGCGCCTGAGAACATCAAAGCACCAGCTACGAAGAAGGTAGTCTGGTAGCCCCAAGCGGCGATGAAACCAGCGGCAAAGACAGGACCAATGGCGATACCAAAGAGAGTCGCACCTTGAAACTGACCGAGTGCTTTGGGCAGACGCGTTGCTGGAGTGCCTGCAGCAATGAGTGCCATTGCCGCGGCGGGCGCGCCAGCCATGATGCCGATGAATGTCCGAATAGCGATGACCTGCCAAATGCTGGTGGCAAAGCCAAAAAGGACCAATCCGATCGCGCCACCAAGACAGGCGCGGATGAGCATGGGCTTTCGCCCGTATTTATCGCCAAGAATTCCCCAGATTGGGCCTG
Source organism: Actinomycetota bacterium (assembly GCA_009699705.1). Lineage (GTDB taxonomy): Bacteria > Actinomycetota > Actinomycetes > S36-B12 > S36-B12 > UBA11398. The sequence goes on from WLNQ01000112.1 coordinate 2,053, forward strand.
AGACGAATGCGCCGACGCCGCCTAATCCCGTGGCTATTCCAGCCCACATAGCGGCATCTGGGCCGCTGACACCCGGGATTATTTCCTGAATGTAGAGAGGGAGAAAGGGGACAGTGAAGGAAAATGTGATGCACAGCAAGAACACGGCGAGCATGGAAGCGTAGTTATTTCGCTGCCAGCCTGGGGCGCCTTCGTCTTCCATCGTTACCTCTCACGTGGATCACCCTGTTCACGGTGATTCAAGGAACTTAGTGGACATTTTGTGCGAGTGGAGCGCTATCGAAAGTATTTCGGTGACTTTTTACTGATTGACATATGCAGCGATCTCGAGCTATCTCATAGGGTTTGGCTATGGCGGCTATCACTGTTGTTCAACTGCGCGCATTTATCGCGATTGCTCAGACGACACATTTCGGCGAGGCGGCTGCGCTCATTGGCGTCTCCCAACCCACGCTGAGCCAAGCCCTGTCCACTCTTGAGGCCAACCTCGATGTCCAGCTCATTGAGCGAAACCCGCGGAAAGTCTTGGTGACCACCGCCGGTGCGAAATTATTGCCATTGGCCCAGCAAGCGGTGAACGCCATGGATGCTGTGGTGCAGGCTGCGCAACCAGCTCGATGGCTCTCAGGGCCGATGCGTCTTGGGGTTATCCCCACTATCGCCCCCTACCTGCTGCCATCCGTTCTACGGATCCTGCAGCGAGAGGCTCCGGATCTTGAAATCGCTGTTCACGAAGATCAAACCTGGCGTTTGATTGAGGCCTTGAAACGTGGAGACATTGACGTGGCGATTCTTGCCCTGCCAACTAGTGAGCCTGGATTACATGAAATTCCGATGTATGTCGAAGATTTTGTTTTAGCGCTTCCAGCAAAAAGCGACCTTGCGGGTCGGGTTGATGTGGACCCTAAGACTCTTGCCAGTTTGCACTTGCTTCTTCTTGACGAAGGGCATTGCCTTCGGGATCAGGCCCTTGATGTGTGCGCGCAGGCTGGCGCACATCAAGCTGGGAATGATCCAGCGCGGGCTTCGTCGCTGGCAACAATCGTGCAACTCGTTTCTGCGGGACTTGGCGCAACACTGTTACCCGCGACTGCGGTTTCGGTTGAAGCTCGAGGAGCGGCTTTAGGTATTGCTCACTTCAAAGCGCCAGCACCGGGGCGAAGGATTGGCTTGGTGTTTCGATCCTCGACGCGCAGGGATGAAGAGCTTGAAGACCTCGCCGAGATCTTGCGTCGAGCGGTAATCAAAGGCAAGCTCGCGGCTCGCCCGCTCTGGTAACCCCGACTTTGTATCCGTAGGACCTTTGTCTCTACCGCCGATTGGTGTCAAGGAAAATAATTGGGACCCGATCATTAATTGGCAGGAGTCTCGGATGGATATCTCGCGTCACACAGACAAGATCGCAATCGTTACAGGTGCTGGCAGCGGGATTGGGCGCGCCACTGCGATCCGGCTTGCGGCCGAGGGTGCCTCGGTTTTCGCATGTGATGTAAATGAAGTTGGCATGCAAGACACGAAGGACGAGATCTCTTCCCAGGATGGCCAATGCGTGGTGATCGCATGCGACGTCACCAATCAACTAGACGTGGATCGACTCGTGAGTCAGGTGGGAAGCCGGATCGATATTCTGGCAAATGTCGCCGGCATCATGGATCACTTCCTGCCTCTTGGCGAAGTCGATGATGCAACATGGGACAGAGTAATGAACGTGAATCTCACAGGGGTGATGCGCTTATCCAGGGCGGTACTTCCAATGATGATCACCCAAGGTGGTGGTGCGATTGTCACCGTTGCATCGAAGGCTTCTTTGAGTGCAGGTGCAGCTGGTGTGTCATACACAACAAGTAAGCATGCAGTCATTGGACTCGTAAAGAGTGCTGCATATTTTTATGGGCCAAAAGGCATACGTTCCAATGCGGTATTGCCTGGTCCGGTTGAAACAAATATCGGAACCACAGCGACTCCTTTGTCAGCTTGGGCTATCGAGAGAGCCGGTCTTTCCATGGCGACTATGCCGCCTGCAGCAAAGGCAGATCAGATCGCATCGGTGATTTCGTGGTTGGCGAGCGATGAAGCATCTAACGTCAATGGTTCAGTGGTCTCAGCCGATGGTGGATGGGCAAGCGCCTGATGGCTGGTCATTGAGCGGTCCAAATTCTTCGCGCTGCGTTGATCATGAGCGGTGAATGTATCTATATTTTGTAAGCACCCAAGGGTGCTAGGTGCAACGACCAGCACTGAATATTGCAAGTTCGGTTGCGAAGTGGTGGGCGCTCAAACCCCTCGAGGGCCCGGTCCTGCCAACCGAAGGCCGTGCGTGGTGATCCACGCACGGTCCTTGCTTTATGTGCGCGATACTGCACTCGTGAGCAGCAATCATCATCATGACGATCAGGCGAAATTGAGTTCCTCGCAACTTCGTCACCGCTTGGTGTTGTCATTAATTATCGCTCTCGTCGTCACTGTAGTTTCCATCGTTGGGGCTATCGCCTCAGGCGCGTTGGCGCTCTTGGCCGATGCCGGCCACATGCTCACAGATGTCACCGGATTATTGATTTCGTTATTCGCCATCACCCTGGCCGCACGACCGACCACCATGCACCGCACTTTTGGCCTGATGCGTCTTGAGATTTTGGCGGCTGCTGCGAATGCCATGCTGCTCTTCATCGTTGCCGCATTCATCGGCTTTGAAGCATGGCAGCGGTGGTCTACGCCAACAGCAATTGATGGACCGTTGATGCTTGGTTTCGCAGCGGTTGGCTTGATTGCAAATCTCGTTGGAATGAAACTTCTGCGTGCGGGAGCGCTGCAGAACCTCAATCTCAAAGGCGCTTACCTAGAGATGTTCGGGGATCTCCTTGGGTCTGTTGCAGTGGTGGTCGCCGCTATCGGTATTTGGATTACTGGCTGGGAGCGCATAGATCCACTGGTCTCGGTTGTCGTAGTCCTGATGATTCTGCCTCGAGCTTGGTTGCTCCTGCGCGAAGCCTTATCGATCCTCCTCGAAACCACTCCGAAGTCGCTGAACCTCGATGAAGTCCGTGAGCACCTGCTCCAAGAACCGGATGTCATTGATGTGCACGACATGCACGCGTGGACCATTACATCTGGAGTCGAAGTGATGAGTGCTCATGTGGTGGTAAGAGACATGCAACCGAGTTGTGACACGGGCGCGCTCCTGAATGAACTTCAGAGTTGCTTGCTCGGGCATTTCAATATTGCGCACTCCACCCTACAAATCGAGCCCGAAGGTTTTCGTCACGATTCTGGAACTATCCACACCTAGGAAAACTCGGCACGGGTATTGTCATCACTTCGGATGTCATCAAAGTGGAGGCGATGTTGAGTAGCAAGATTGCTCGCAGCCGGGTGACCTATTCCCCAAAAGTCTTCATTCCGCTCACCACGTTGTGCCGTGATCGCTGTGGATATTGCACCTTTGCCCAGTCTCCAGCGCATGTGGCGCCTTACATGACCCTTGAAGAAGTCGTGGCAGTTGCAAAAGCGGGTGCCGAAGTGGGGTGCCACGAGGCCTTATTCACGCTCGGTGAAGCCCCTGAAGATCGATACCCGGTGGCCCGAGAGTGGCTCGATGCTCACGGCTACACCTCAACCATCGACTACCTTGTGGCCGCCTGTCAGGCCGTGCTCGATGAAACGGGCCTACTGCCGCATGCCAACGCTGGCGCGATCTCAAAAGAAGAACTCCTGCGGCTTCGTGCAGTTGCGCCAAGTCAAGGGATGATGATTGAGACCCTTCGAGCCGATTTGCCCGCTCATCGGGGAGCCCCTGATAAAACTCCAGAACGCCGTCTAGCAACGCTGGAAGCTGCCGGTGAATTGAAGATTCCTTTCACCACGGGGATTCTTGTGGGTATTGGTGAAACTCGAGAAGATCGAATCGAGGCACTCGAAGCAATTGCTGCTTCACACGCCCGTCACGGA
>WLNQ01000113.1 GCA_009699705.1 Actinomycetota bacterium
CCAGTTTGTCGGAGGCAGCCAATGCTGCTTCAATCGCCAAATTCTTGGCTGCTTCAGTCGCGCTCAAGGTGATCCTTTTCTAGGTCCGGAAACCCGGATGTAAGGGGTCAAGCCTCTCACAAGGTTGAGGGAGCCAAACCCAAGAGAACTTCGGCATCAACTCCATACCCCTTGGCTTGGCGCACATCCTGGGGAAAAAGCCCAAGCGCAGCGGCAACCCTGCGACCAATCCCAAGACTTATTGTGGATATCGGGGTTTGCACGATTGAGTCTTCCCGAGGGGCGATTGGGGCACCCGGCACCACGGTCATCCCAGCCCCGATCAACGCCGCCGTGGCTTCAGCTACCCGCGCGGCAGACGCACCAGCCGGGGTGAGAATAATTCTGGGGCGCGCAGCCTGCCCTGGCGTCAACAAGGTGCGTGCGAAACTATCCCGAACCACGACGGCGCTGGCATCTGGAATCACCATTGCCGTGCCAATTGCACGAACGATTCGAGCCGGCAGGGTCACTGTGGCCAACTTCTTGGCTCGAGCGTCCTTGCGAAGATCCAAGAGCAAGTCAACTAACTCAGCGTTCGGGGCACTTGAACGAGCCATGTGACCCAGACTTAACAGGAGCTGACCAGTATCTGCAGGTGCAACGGGAAGGTTCGTCATTGACTTCAATATCCACTGGTGAATATCGGCAGATGCCTTCGCTTCTTTCGCAGCGGCCGGAGTCAAGGTGGCGTCATAGAGACCAGAGAGCGCGAGTCGATCTAGGACGAGCGAGATATCTATATCCACACCCAAGAGTTCTTCAATCGCATGTGGGCTTTGCAAAGTGTCTGCATCGTCACCGGTAAAAGCCAGTGCAGTCCATTCAGGAATGGGAACCAAGAGATTTGAGGCTACTTGCATTCTGCTGCCATTCGTAGATGCATAACTTGTAGCGAGTAGCACCGAGTACACGATTCGTCGGCTGTCGTTTCGGACCTGCACCAGCAACGTGCGCTGAGTTTTTAGTGCTGGCTTTGCCACAGTTGTAGAAGCGGACGCAGCCGGACTTGGCGACGCTGTTGCCGTACCTGCTGGCTGGCCTGAGTCACCAATAAAAGCCGAGATGACAGCCCCGACCGAAACGATCGCCACAACGATGAGGATCACGAACCAGCGACGAGCGTGGGACTGATGTACAGGCATTACAGACCTACGGGAGTTTCACGGTAAAGCGCGTGCGTCTGAATGTAGTCAGCGATAACCGTAGGTAAAAGTCCTTCTATTGAACGACCCTCGCGAACCCGTAGTCGAATATCACTTGACGCTATATCCGGAGTAGCTGCCTCGATCACAATTGAGTGCCCGGTGAGTAGCGGTCCAGGAGTGGCGGTAAACCCGGGGCGAGTGACACCAACCATTTGGGCACGCTGCAAGATTTCTTCCGGCTCTTTCCAGTTAGGAAAATCTGCAAGTGCATCCGCTCCAGTGATAAAAAACCACGTGGCTTCGTCTTCGCGATTTTCGCCGTGCCATTGAGCTTGAAGGTCGGTCAAAGTATCGATCGTGTACGTCGGGCCATGACGATCAATATCTACAGAAGACGACATGAAACCTTCGTAATCAGCTATCGCCAGATCAACCATTGCAAGGCGATCCATCGCTGGGGCTAGCGGCCCAGGAAGCTTGTGCCAGGAGTTACCCGTAGGAATAAAAAACACAAAATCAAGTTCAAGCGCATTACGCACTGAAGCTGCAGCTATCAGGTGGCCAGAATGGATCGGGTCAAAAGTTCCACCAAAGGCACCAAGGCGCCAGGTTTTCACGAGGACTAGCGGCCGACCTTGATCATCATCGTGATCACGAGGAGTACTCCAAGTGCTGCGAAGGTGAACAGGCCAAACAAGTAGGGGGGAACCTGAGGGTTATCTACCGGAGCCTCAGCTGCAAGAGCAACGGCGGTACTGATCAAACCCATGACTATTTCCTTCCTTGGATGACGAGCAAACCTAGTTTAGCCAATGGCTAGCCTCTGATGTGACCATCCCCCGTCACGACATACGTCGTGGTGGTTAATTCGGCTAGTCCCATCGGTCCTCGAGCATGTAATTTCTGGGTCGAAATGCCGATTTCAGCACCAAATCCGAACTCGCCCCCATCGGTAAACCGCGTGGAAGCGTTGACCATGACCGCCGCTGAGTCGACTCCAGCCACAAAGGCAGCCGCCGCAGACTGACTATCGGTCACGATTGCCTCGGTGTGGCCGGTTGACCAGCGTTGAATGTGAGCGATGGCTTGATCAACGGAGTCGACGACCCCAACAGCGAGATCCAGAGTGAGGTATTCCGCAGCCCAGTCCTCATCAGTGACGAGTTCAACTGGAATGCCCGTGCCAACGGTGAGTTCCCAAGCCCGCTGGTCTGCGTGCAACGTCACTCCGTTTTGATGAAGAACAGCGGCTGCCATCGGTAGGAAGATTTCAGCGATGTCTTTATGCACGAGCAACGTCTCGGCCGCATTACACACACTTGGACGCTGCACTTTGCTATTCACAATGATGTTGATAGCTTTTTGAATGTCAGCATCTTTGTCGATGTAGACATGGCAATTACCGACTCCCGTTTCGATCACTGGAACTGTTGAGTTCTCTACAACGTTATTAATCAGTGCTGCTCCCCCGCGCGGAATGAGCACATCGACAAGACCTCGAGCGGTCATCAGGTGACGAGTTGATTCATGAGTGAGGCCGGGAACAAGTTGAATCGCATCAGCAGGAATTCCTTGAGTTCCAAGTGCGTCACGCATAATGTTCACAAGTGCAGCATTTGTTGTTGCAGCAGAAGAAGATCCGCGAAGTAGCGCAACGTTGCCACTCTTCAAACATAACCCTGCTGCATCAACTGTGACGTTTGGTCGCGCTTCGTAAATCATGCCGACTACGCCCATCGGCACTCGCACCTGACGGATTTGTAAACCATTGGCGAGGGTGTATCCACGCACAACCTCGCCACATGGATCAGGAAGAGCCGCAACATCACGAAGTGCATCGGCAATTGCCGCGATACGCGGAGCGTCCAGGGTCAAACGATCAATGATGCCGTCTGCTGTGCCTGCTTGCTTTGCTCGTTCGACGTCGATTTGGTTCGCCGCAACTATTTCGGAGGCGCGCGCATCAAGGGCGTCGGCAATCGCAAAGAGCGCTAAGTCTTTGGCTTCACGGGTGAGCTGGCGAACAGCGTTGGCCACGGCCCGACCACGACGGGCTACCTCGAGAACTTCTTCGCGATTATCACTCATAACCCAGAGCCTAACGATCGCAATTTAGCCGCGAAGAAGCACGAGGTCATCACGATGGACAACTTCTCGCTCATAAGCCGGGCCAAGCTCCAAAGCCAGCTCTTTCGTGGAACGACCCAGCAACCTTGGCAACTCGGTGGAATCAAAGTTCACTAAGCCGCGCGCAATTGCAACCCCAGTCTCATCCACAAGATCAACGGGGTCGCCAGCCAAGAACGACCCTTCGACGGAGGTAATGCCCGCGGGCAGGAGCGAGGAGCCGCGCTGAGTGATCGCCATTGTGGCTCCGGCATCCAGATGCAGTCGACCGGTGCCGGTGGTGGCATGTTCAAGCCACAACAGGCGAGTAGATGAACGCACTCCGGTCGGCGCAAAAGCAGTGCCTACTTGAGCATCACCCAAGGCCTTCGACACCAAGGCAGCCGAGGTCAGCAACACCGGAATACCAGCCGACGTCGCGATCTGCGCTGCTTCAACCTTTGACGACATGCCACCCGAACCAATGCCCGCATCTCCTGTGCCACCAATGTTCAAACTGCTCAAATCATCTGGAGAAGCGACCGACGAAATCAATGTGGCTCCACCTTGCGAAGGTGGACCGTCATAAAGTCCATCAACATCGGAAAGCAACACCAAGGCATCTGCCTGCACGACATGAGCAACCAGTGCAGCAAGACGATCGTTATCGCCGACTCGAATTTCTTCAGTTGCAACTGTGTCGTTCTCATTAACGATAGGCACTACACCAAGTTCAAGTAAGCGAAAGAGGGTGCGTTGCGCATTTCCATAATGCGCACGGCGAGTGACGTCTTCAGCAGTGAGCAAGACCTGACCAACGGTCACGCCAAACTTTGCAAACGCAGCGCTGTACTGCGCAATGAGCATGCCCTGGCCAACGCTTGCTGATGCTTGTTGCGTTGCAAGATCACGGGGCCGCTGCGTTAGGCCAAGCACCGGAAAACCCGCAGCAATAGAGCCACTGGAAACAAGGACAACCTGATGTCCAAGGGCTCGACGCTTTGCGAGTTCAGCAACGAGAGCTGTAATGGCTTCTCCATTAATCCCGCCATCTCGCAGGGTCAGTGAAGACGACCCCACTTTGACAACAATGCGCGATGCACCTGCAATCGCACTACGAACCTCAGTCGTCATAAACGCTATTGTCCTCGTTGCGTTGGATTTCACCGAGATGCACACGCACATCGGTTCCACGTGGCGAGGCTTCTGAGCGAGTATTTGCCATGATCGATGGATGCCAATCGAAGACCACAGCGTTTTCTTGCTTACCGATCATCACGGCAACGCCTGGCATCGCACCTTGAGCAATGAGCTCAGCTTCGACGCCCAAGCGAGCCAACCGGTCACCGAGGTAACCCACAGCTTCGTCATTACTGAAGTTGGTTTGGCGAACCCAACGCTCTGGACGTTCGCCCAGCACCCGGAAACCGGCTTCCTCACGAGTAACAACGAAGCTCTCTTCATTAACTGCGCGCGGGCTGATAACAACACGAGGAGCAATTTCGTGAATCACTGCAGCTCGCGCCTTAGCCACAAGTGCCGCCATGCCGTAAGTCAATTCGCGCAACCCTTCGTGGGTTGCTGCAGAGACTTCGTAGACGTGATATCCACGACCGACCAAAGCTGGGCGCACGAGTTCAGCCATGGTGCGACCGTCAGGTAGATCGATCTTGTTAATAGCGACAAGACGAGGGCGATCAGCAAGGCCGCCATAGAGTTCAAGCTCTTTTTCAATAGCGTCAAGGTCATCGAGCGGATCGCGACCTGGCTCCAGAGTGGCACCATCAAGCACATGCACGAGCACACTGCAGCGTTCAACATGACGCAGGAATTCAAGACCAAGACCCTTGCCCTGGCTTGCACCCGGAATTAATCCAGGAACGTCAGCAACAGTGAAAATTGTGTCGCCCGCCGTGACCACGCCAAGGTTTGGAACCAAAGTAGTGAAGGGATAGTCGGCGATCTTTGGTCGAGCCGCACTGAAGGCCGCAATCATGCTGGACTTTCCTGCGCTAGGAAAACCAACAAGTGCTACGTCAGCAACAGTTTTAAGTTCAAGAACAACTTCACGGTATTCGCCAGGTTCGCCATTTAGTGCAAAACCTGGAGCTTTACGACGTGGGCTTGCCAATGCAGCGTTTCCGAGGCCGCCGCGACCTCCTTGAGCAAGCACAAATGACATGCCAGCACCGACGAGGTCGGCGAGGATCTGACCGCTTGGAGTGGTGACCACGGTGCCTGAAGGAACGCGCAAGACCGTGTTGTGCCCTTGGGCGCCATGGCGGTTATTTCCCGCACCTGGGCGGCCACTGGTGGCCTTTTGGTGTGGGCGGTGATGGAACTCAAGCAAGGTGGTGATTTGAGGTTCAACTTCCAAGATGACATCGCCACCCTTGCCACCGTTACCGCCATCAGGGCCGCCAAGGGGCTTGAACTTCTCACGCAGAATCGATGCGCAGCCAATGCCACCATCGCCCGCCTGCGCGTACAGCTGTACGCGATCGACGAAGGTGGTCATAACTGATCCTTACGTATGTGGTCCTGTGGGACCAAA
>WLNQ01000114.1 GCA_009699705.1 Actinomycetota bacterium
CCGATCGCTGCAGCGTAGTTTAAGTAATTATTCGAGGGAATTTTCGCGTAGGCATTGATGCAGTTCACCTGTGCGGCCTGTACCGAAGCGCCACTGATATTCGTAGCAGCCTGAGCGCTCGGGCCTGCGACCAAGGAAGCCACCACAGCAAAGCTAGCCGTAAACATTGCCGGTAGTAATTTCTTCGTCTCAAAGAAAACACCCATGCTCACAGCCCCATTTCTTAAGCAGCGTTCAAACCATCTTTTGCAAGGTAGCGGGTAGTACTCGAAGCTGCATCTGCTTTATACGTAACGGAAAGACTGGACACGACAAATGCCTGTGTTCACCTTTTATGTCATCCACCTGGGATTGGACAGGTGCCCATCTGAAAATCGGAATGCTGCTTGCTAAGCCTTAGGCATCCGAAAAATGCGAACCGCCGCATAGATGGTTCCCAGGATCATTCCGAGCCCAGCCCAAGCAGGCCAGAAGTAACCCTTGTCGGTGAGTGCCCAGACGAGCACGCAAACCAGCCAAGCAGCGATAAACCCAGCGATCGTTACCCACAAACCTCGAATGGAGGTTGCTCGCTTCGTCGCGGCATCAATTGCGCTCATTATTTCCCCTTTATCGGCCTTATACGTAAGACTTGACGACCACAATTTAGTGATCAACATGAAACGTTATAGACGTTTAGGCGTTCCTGCCGCATTTTGCGCAAAAGGTATATGCCGTTTGTCGACCGAATATTGCGATTGAGCCAAGCCACGTAGATGACGAACGGTGTTGTGTTGGCGGATCCAAGATTTGGTTTACGGTCCTGTATGCGGCTTCACTTCTTAGAATCTGGGCATGAAACTTCTCGAAGGAAAGTCCGTCGTCATCACCGGCGCTGGACACGGAGTTGGTCGTGGCTACGCCCTACTTATGGCAGAGCATGGCGCGAAGGTGCTTGTCAACGATCTCGGTGGTGCATCCAACGGTGGTGCATCCGACCAACGCGCAGCTGATGAAGTTGTTGAGATCATCTAAGCCCGGGGCGGCGAAGCTGTAGCCAACTACGCGGACGTATCTGATTTCGATGCAGCCAAAGACAGGGTGGACCAAGCAATCGACAGTTTTGGCGGGCTCGACTGCTGAGTGCTCAATGTAGGGATCTTGCGAGACAAGATGATCTTCAACATGGACGAAAGTGACTGGGACGCGGTCGTGAAGGTGCACCTCAAGGGCCATTTCGACCCAGCGTGCCACGCAACGGTGTATTGGCGAGAAAAAAGTCGAGAAATTGGCGGGAAAGTCAACGCCTCCGTCATCTGCGCAACGTCATCCGTTGGGTTACTCGGTAACACCAGTCAAACCAATTACGCGGCAGCCAAAGGTGGCATTGCTATGTTCTCCGTCGCCCTTGCTCAAGACATGATGCGGTAAGGGGTCCGATCAAACTCCATTGCGCCTTCGGGAATAACGCGACTCATCGGCATTACGCGCGGCACCGACATCGACGAGATCGCTGAGCCAGATCAATACACCGAATACAACCCCCGAGATCCCGGTAACGTCGCGCCTTCGGCAGTTTGGCTTGCATCGGACCTGTCGTGCCATGTGAATGGGCAAGCGTTCTTTTCGCAAGGGTCTCGTGTTACGCATTTCGCTCCGTGGACACCCATTGGTGTTGTGAGTGTGGCCGACCGTCAGTGGGATCCTGAAGAACTTGATCAGGCAATGCACAATGTGGTCTTTGGAACTTCACATGGTGGACTACGCAGTGGGCATCAGTGGGCATCAGTGGGGCGGTAAGTCCGCGCTGAATTGTAATAAGGGTGGGCTTTCGCTCCATATTTAAGGAATGCATTGGGCTTTCTGTAAACGCCGTCCGGGGAACAACTGGACTGATAGCGTCCTTTTATGAGCAAATTAAGGCGTCGTGTGCTTGGCCCTGCATGCACCGTGGTCTTCATGCTTGCTGTGGTTGGCACCAGTCAGTCCAATGCGAATCCGTTGCATTCAATGGCGAAACAGACCACCACCTCGACCAGCACTGCAGCGGCTGATGCGACACTGGGACTTACTCTTGTCAATCGTTTTTTTACTCTGCTCAAGACTGAAAACAGTAAGGGTCTTGCCGGCTTTCTATCTCCTGCATTTCAATTGCAGCGAGCCAATGGCACATCTGCGAATCGCGCGGAATACTTGGCTAACCCTGCAAAAGTGTCAGACTTCTTGGTGACTAAAACGGTTACCACGCGGACTGGAAACGTCTTGGTTGTGCGCTATCAGGCGCAAACAACGGAAGTCATTAACGCCAATCCCGCAACGATGGACCCGGCTCCTCGGCTCAGTGTTTTTGTGCTACCAAAGACGCCGCATGCAACTTGGCAGATGGTTGCCCATTCCAACTTCACGGCGCTACCCGCTGATCAATATCGTTGAGGTAGAGGCAATTAGTTCTATTTCACCGCAATCTCAATGTGGTAATTCGCATGCGCATTGAAGTTGAGCTTCTAGACACTGGTGCAACGCGAAGCGTCGGTACCTATTAGTTTGCGATAGCAGCTTCAAGTTGGTTCGCGGCTGCAAGAAGCGCAGTGATCTGAGCTTTCGTAGCTTTCGCAAGCGGATCAACTGGCCCAGAAATCGATATGGCTGCAATGACTATTCCTGCTGCATCGCGTACTGGCGCAGACAGTGAAGCCACTCCTGGTTCGCGTTGAGCAACTGATGCAGCCCAACCTCGCTTGCGCACCTGCATCAAATCCTCTGAAGAAAATGCAGCTTTATCGAGAGCTTCGCGTTGTTCTTCTGGCTCAGTCCAAGCCGTGAGTACTTGGGCGGCGGATCCTGCTTTCATCGTCAGCAGGGCGCCAACCGGCACGGTGTCTCGCAGGCCTCGAGTCGGCTCGGAGGCTGCGATGCATACGCGTTCGTCGCCAACCTTTCGGTAGACCTGAGCGCTTGCGCCTGTGGCATCTCGTAGTTCGCGAGCAATAGTTGCGGCGGCACTCACCCAGGTTGCTTGCGGGGTTGACCACTCGGCCAGTTGAGGTCCAAGAATGAATTGGCCTCGATCATTTCGAGCTACTAGCCGGTGGTGTTCTAGAGCAAGCGCTAGCCGGTGCGCGGTAGGTCGGGGTAGGCCACTGACCTGTGACAGTTCTTGTAATGAGAGTGGACCGCTCACTAGGCAGTCAATTAAGGAAACGACTTTGTCTACAACGCCGACTCCGCTAGAGTTGTCCATACCTTGATATTGCTATCTCACATAGTGAGATGTCAAGTATCGACATCCGAAGGAGTAAAGATGGCTAAGACACTTGCCGAGAAGGTTTGGGAAGCGCATGTAGTGCGCCGAGCAGCAGGGGAACCTGACTTGCTCTACATCGACTTGCATCTGGTTCATGAAGTAACTAGCCCGCAAGCCTTTGATGGATTACGTGCCAGCGGCCGTAGCGTGCGTCGACCAGACTTGACCTTGGCGACCGAAGATCACAACGTGCCAACGATCGACATCCTTAAGCCGATTGCTGACCCAATTTCGCGGGCCCAGGTTGATGCACTTCGCAATAACTGCGCAGAATTTGGCGTGCCAATTTACTCGCTTGGCAACATCGAGCAGGGGATCGTGCACGTTGTTGGACCTCAACTGGGACTCACCCAGCCAGGTATGACCGTGGTCTGTGGAGATTCACACACTTCAACACATGGCGCATTTGGCGCGCTGGCTTTCGGTATTGGTACTTCCGAAGTTGAGCATGTCTTGGCTACCCAGACCTTGCCACTGAAGCCTTTTAAGACCATGGCTATCAACGTTGATGGCGAATTGCCTGCAGGAGTCTCAGCCAAAGATGTCACCTTGGCTGTCATCGCCAAGATCGGCACGGGCGGCGGCCAAGGTTATGTTCTGGAATACAAGGGCTCAGCAATTCGCGGACTTTCGATGGAAGGTCGCATGACGGTCTGCAACATGTCGATCGAAGCTGGCGCTCGTGCCGGCATGATCGCGCCTGATGAGACCACGTTCGAATACCTCAAGGGCAGAGATCGTGCACCTAAGGGTGCCGATTGGGATGCAGCAGTTGCCTACTGGTCAACGCTGCCTTCAGATGCTGACGCAAAGTACGACGCTGAAGTCTTTATTGATGCATCAACGTTGAGTCCATTCGTGACTTGGGGTACCAACCCAGGTCAGGGATTGCCGCTGTCTGGCTCTGTTCCATCACCTGCTGATGCCAAAGACGAAGTTGATCGCGTTGCAATCGAACGCGCCCTCGAATACATGGGTCTGACCGCTGGCATGCCATTGCGGGATATCAAGGTCGACATCGTGTTCGTTGGTTCGTGCACGAATGGCCGGATCGAAGACCTACGCACCGTTGCTGAGGTACTTAAGGGTCGCAAGGTTGATTCCAAGGTACGCATGCTGGTTGTTCCAGGTTCAGTGCGTGTCAAGAATCAGGCTGAAGAAGAAGGACTTGATGTCATCATCAAGGAATCTGGCGCTGAATGGCGCGAAGCTGGTTGCTCGATGTGTCTGGCAATGAACCCCGACAAGTTGGCTCCAGGTGAGCGAAGTGCTTCCACCTCGAACCGAAACTTCGAAGGCCGCCAAGGACCTGGCGGACGCACGCATTTGGTTTCACCTGCCGTTGCAGCAGCAACCGCAATCACTGGCCATCTCGCTGCCCCGGCAGACCTGTAAAGGATTAGGAGTTCATCATGGAAAAGTTCGTTATGCATACCGGCACTGCTGCTCCGCTTCGACGTAGCAACGTTGATACCGATCAGATCATCCCGGCTGAATATCTCAAGCGCATTACGCGCCATGGTTTCGAAGATGGGCTCTTTGCGGCTTGGCGTAAAGACACTGAATTCGTGCTCAATCAGCCTGCATACCAGGGAGTTTCGATCCTGATCGCTGGTCCGGATTTCGGCACCGGTTCTTCGCGCGAGCACGCTGTCTGGGCCTTGCAGGATTACGGATTCAAGGTGGTGTTGTCCTCACGTTTTGCTGATATCTTCCGCGGCAACTCAGGTAAGGGTGGGCTTTTAACCGCCATGCTCGAGCAAGACGACATCGAGAAATTGTGGGCTGTAGTTGAAGCTGATCCCGCCACTTTGGTCACTGTTGATCTGGATAAGCGAGAGGTTCGCGCCGGAGAAGTCACTGCAGTATTTGAGGTAGATGACTATGTGCGCTGGCGCTTGATGGAAGGCCTCGACGACATTGGTATCACTTTGAATCAGGCCGAAGCGATCACCGAATTCGAAGCAAAGCGGCCGGTTTTCTTGCCAACAACAGCGTAGAGAGCAATATCTAAATGTTACTTGTGTGACTGGAGTGACTCGTGGGACTCGTCGGGGACAGCATGGAATGCCATTGGTGGTGTGAATCACTAATGATTCCAACATGTTTTCCCCGGCGAGTCTTCGCGTTTGTTGGGCAAAAGCATGGGTAAATATGCGTAGTCGACAAAGGGTCGACCATCCACCCTCCGGAGGGGTTTTTCTGTGAACAAGGCTGAACTAATTGAAGTAGTTGCTCTTCAACTCGACTTGAGCAAGCGTCAGGTCTCTGAAGTTGTCGATGCATTCCTCGACGAAACCAAGAAGGCTGTCGCTAAGGGCGAGCGCGTTGCTGTCAGTGGCTTTGGCATCTTCGAGCGCGCAGAGCGCAACGCACGCTTGGGTCGTAACCCACGCACAGGCGAAGCAGTAAAGATCAAGGCAACCAAGCTTCCTAAGTTCCGCGCAGCTGCTGAGTTCAAGGCAACTGTTGCTGGCGCAAAGAAGGCTGCACCTGCAAAGAAGGCACCTGCTAAGAAGGCTCCAGCCAAGAAGG
>WLNQ01000115.1 GCA_009699705.1 Actinomycetota bacterium
AAGCGCGTAGTCAAGAAGGCCGTTCGTAAGACTGCGGCAAAGCGCGTAGTCAAGAAGGCAACCGCAAAGAAGGCAGTCCGCAAGACTGCGGCAAAGCGCGTAGTCAAGAAGGCAACCGCAAAGAAGGCAGTCCGCAAGACTGCAGCAAAGCGCGTAGTCAAGAAGGCAACCGCAAAGAAGGCAGTCCGTAAGACTGCGGCAAAGCGCGTAGTCAAGAAGGCAACCGCAAAGAAGGCAGTCCGTAAGACTGCGGCAAAGCGCACAGCCAAGAAGGCCGTTCGTAAGACTGCAGCAAAGCGCACCGCCAAGTAGTCACCCAAGCATTAGTCAACAAGGCCCGCACCTGACGGTGCGGGCCTTGTTGTTTACATAGTTCTTTATTGCTGCTAGAGCTATTGCTGCCAGAGTTACTGACTAGTCGTCATCTCCGTCGAAAGTTTCATTTCGGTCGTGCGCTGTCTTCAGAGCCGCATCTGCTGCCGCCTCTGATTCGTAAGGACCCATCCGCTCCGAGTTTGGGCAACCCAGTTCCGGCTCCACAAGTTGATGCTCTAAGCAGTAGTACCAAGCCATGACTTTTCCTCTCGTTGAGGGGAAAGAACCTAGACTGTTCCCTATGTCGAGTTCTACGCAGTCCACTCCCCTTGTTCCTGGCCGGGTTAGCCCCATGAGAAGTGTGCCGGCAGCTATCGCTCGGCCTGAGTACGTGGGCAAGCGCGGCCCGGCACCATTTACGGGATCCGAAGTTAAAGACCAAGACACGATCGAGCGGATGCGGCGAGCCTGCAAATTAGCGTCGCAGACCTTGGAAGAGGTCGGTCGCCATGTACAGCCTGGCATAACTACAGAGCAACTTGACGTAATCGCGCACCAATTTATTTGCGATCACGGCGCCTACCCATCTCCCCTGGATTACCGAGGATTTCCGAAAGCCATCTGCACTTCTATCAACGAAGTCATCTGTCATGGAATTCCAGATACGACTGTTCTGGCTGAAGGCGACATCTGTAACATTGATGTCACGGTATTTATTGAAGGAGTTCATGGAGATTGCAATGCGACCTTCCCTGCCGGTGAAGTTGACGAGGAGGTATCACTCCTGATCGAGCGAACTCATGAAGCCATGAACAGGGGAATTAAGGCTGTGGCACCAGGACGTCCCATCAACGTTATTGGGCGAGTGATTGAAAGTTACGCAAAACGATTCAATTACGGAGTCATCCGCGACTTCACTGGACACGGAATTGGCACAGCCTTCCATTCCGGCTTGATAATCCCGCATTACGACGATCCTGCGGCTGACACGATCATGCAACCTGGAATGACTTTCACTGTTGAACCGATGATCTCCCTTGGAACCCACGACTACGCGATGTGGAATGACGGCTGGACCGTAGTTACCGCGGATCGTAAATACACCGCGCAGTTTGAGCACACAGTGCTGGTAACCCAAGATGGTGTGGAGGTGCTCACCGCGTGAACATCTGGCCAGTTGATGTACAAACTCTTGCCATCGATATTGGCGGCACTGGCTTTAAGGCTGCTGTTTTAGATCCGAATGGTGAGTTACTTTCAGAGCTAGTGCGAGTCGATACTCCCTATCCATGCACTCCTGAAGTTTTCGTAGAAGCACTGAAAGATTTGGTCCGCGAACTGCCAAAGGCCCATCGAGTAACAGTTGGATTCCCTAGCCTTATTCGCAATGGCATTGTTTCTGGTATTCCTGGCTCTCTGTCTCGTCGAGTGTTAAATGGCGAGCGCGACCCGGAGCTCATTCATGCTTGGTTGGGATTTGATATTCGCGCTGCACTCACGAATGCCTTTGAATTACCAACAATTGTTGAGAATGACGCGGATGTTCAAGGATGCGCCGTTGTTACAGGCCGCGGCATGGAGTTTGTGGTCACCCTGGGAACTGGCATCGGAACTGCGCTCTTTCTTGATGGTCGACTCGTGCCACATCTTGAGCTATCGCATGGGCCATATGACTCGACCATGACTCATGACATCGCGTTAGGAGACGGTGAACTCAAACGCATCGGCGAAGCTGCTTGGAAAGAAAGAGTTATCAAAGGACTCGAGCATTTCGATGCCGTCGTTAATTGGGACCACATCTATATCGGTGGCGGAAATGCTCGGCTGCTTACCCAAGACGAAATAGGGCCCGATGCAACATTGATTTCAAATGCAAACGGACTTCTCGGTGGGATTCGAATTTGGGATCTCAACGGCTAAGAAGTTTCGATTTCAACTAATTAGGCGTATCCTGTGCCTATGACGAATTGGTTGAGCCACGAACAGCAAGAAGTTTGGCGTGCCTGGTTAAGCGCCACGTCTTTGCTCCCCGACCAGCTGGGGCGCGATCTCCAGCGTGACTCCGGTCTAACAATCCCTGACTATGAAATTCTCGTCAAACTGTCTGAGGCGACTGATCAGAAAATCCGGATGAGCGATCTAGCTGAGCGCACGCTTTCTTCCAGAAGTCGACTGTCACATCAAATTGACCGCATGGAAAAATCGGGTTTTGTCGTCCGCGAGGAATGTCCAGATGATCGGCGCGGGTCATTTGCTGTCCTCACCGCCGAAGGTAAGAAACTCTTAGTGAGTGCCGCACCTGCACACGTAGAAAGTGTTCGACGTCACCTTGTTGACGTGCTTACGCCTGAAGAATTTGAAAGTTTAGGAAATGCCTGTACGAAAGTGAGTAATCATCTGAAATCGCTCACGTTAAATAACTAGACTCACCCAGTGACCAATTTCGGAACATCATTTACTGCAGTTGTCCGCACCACTCCTGAGAACCATGCCTCTGGAGTCCTCATTCGGGCGGTGACCGACCTAGGTGGTGTGGTTGCTGGCATCGATGTAGTCGAGCCCGGTCATGAAGAGGTCACCTTGGAACTCACTTGCTTCCTTGGCGGTGATGATGTGGACCGACGCCTCGAAGAGGCACTTAACGCCATCAACGACTGCCATGTTGAAGTTGTGATGGATTCGGTCATGCTGATACACGTCGGTGGCAAACTTGAAATTCAGGCAACTGTGCCCATGGATAACCGCGTTGAGCTTGCCCGCGCTTACACCCCCGGCGTGGCCCGGGTCTGCTTGGCGATTGCGGCTGATCCCGCGCTGGCGCGCGAGCTAACGATCAAGCGAAACACTGTTGCAGTCGTAACAGATGGTTCAGCAGTACTTGGTCTTGGAGATCTCGGCCCTGAAGCTTCGATGCCAGTTATGGAAGGCAAAGCTGCTCTCTTTAAGCGCTTTGCTGATATTGATGCATGGCCTATCGCACTTGACACAAATGATGTTGATGAAATCGTGCGCACCGTGCAGCTCATTGCTCCGGGCTTCGGTGGAATCAATCTCGAAGATATCTCCGCACCTCGATGCTTTGAAATTGAACGTCGCCTTCGTGAGACTCTCACGATTCCCGTTATGCATGATGATCAGCACGGCACGGCAGTTGTTGTGCTAGCCGCACTAAAGAATGCAGCGCGCTATGTGAAGAAAGACTTCGCCAACCTTCGTATCGTGATGGTTGGAGCCGGCGCAGCTGGCGCGGCAGTCACCACCTTGCTCATGAAGGCTGGCGTGAAAGATGTCGTGGTCTTCGATTCCAAGGGTCCTCTGCATGCCGGGCGCACATTCGACGATCCCGACAAAGCCGCTCTTGCATCTCGCACCAACCCTCGCGGTATTTCTGGCACCTTGCCAGAAGCAATGGTTGATGCAGACGTGTTCATCGGCGTTTCCCAGCCAAACTTGATCACTGCCGAAGATGTTTCTCGAATGGCCAAGGATGCGATTGTTTTTGCGCTTTCCAACCCAACGCCCGAGATTGATCCCGTCGAAGCTCATAAGCACGCTGCCGTAGTTGCTACCGGCCGCAGCGATTACCCAAACCAGATCAACAACGTGCTCGCATTCCCAGGTATCTTCCGGGGCATGCTCGACTGTGGTGCCCACATCATTACTGATGAGGTTCTGGTTGCTGCAGCAAACGCTATCGCTGACGTTGTGACGGATGATCGCTTGAGCGCCGCGTACATCATCCCAAGTGTGTTTGATGATGCAGTCGCACCTGCTGTTGCTGCCGCTGTCGCACTTGCTGCATCTAAATAACGCCCTTACCGCACAGCGTTTGGCCAGCACCATTTGAGGTCACACAGTTTCTTCGGTCTCCTGGACAACATGAGATGCACGTCTTCACCTCATGCCATCAAGTATTGACGGGTTATTTGACTGCGAAATCTTTGTCCCCTGAAGTAGCCTAGAACTGCCGGCTTCCGGGAGTGATCCCGTTATTTGACAGCGCCATTGCCGCATTCATACGACTGAAAGGCAGTTAACGTGACCTCATTATTTTCAGCAGAATCCACCGCAGACGAGGTCTTAGAGGGCGTGGATCTTTCGGGCCAGCGCTTTTTGGTCACTGGGGTTTCTGCGGGCCTTGGAGTCGAAACAACTCGCACCCTGTTGGCTCACGGCGCCTCGGTTGTTGGCACTGCTCGAGACTTAGCCAAAGCCGAACGCGCCCTGAAATCGGTTCGTGAGGCTGTGCTACCTGGCGCATCGCTTGAAGTGGTCGAGGTTGATCTAGCATCCTTGTCCAGTGTTCGTCACGGTGCCGATGCACTGCTGTCCAGAGGTGACATGTTTGACGTGGTGATCGCCAACGCCGGAGTCATGGCATGTCCGCTTGGCACGACGGAGGATGGCTTTGAGACCCAGTTCGGCACAAACCATCTTGGTCACTTCGTATTCGTTAATCGAATCGTGCCTCTAATAAAATCGCCGGGACGCATCGTGCTGCTTTCGTCGGCGGGTCACCGACGTTCGGATGTCGACCTCGTGGATCCTGGTTTTGCAAATACTGAGTATGAAGCCTTCTTGGCGTACGGACGCTCAAAAACTGCCAACGTGCTCTACGGTGTGGCCCTCGATGACAGACTCCGCGAAAAAATGATACGTGCAACAGCGTTGCACCCTGGTGGCATCTCAACGGAACTTGGACGTCACCTCACTCCAGAAACCATCGCAGCTATGCGTGCATCAGCCGCGCCCACAAGCGGATCAAAACCATCACAGCCACAGCGCAAAAATGTTCCGCAGGGTGCGGCCACAACAGTCTGGGCTGCTTGCGTGGCTTCACCTGAAGATATCGGAGCACAGTTTTTAGAGGACTGCAGCGTCGCTGAAATTAATGACAGTGGTAGCTCTGGTGGAGTGAAGAGCTACGCACTTGACTTGGCTCATGCCGATGAACTGTGGACCTTAAGCGAGCAAATGGTAAAAGAGACCTTCACCTTCGGGCGATAGTAGACAGGTATCGTTGACTAAATATTGCCTTACTTTTCCACTAGGCAACTCTTCCAATTTCATGCGAACTCGTCCAAACCTTCAACATTATGTCGTCGATCTTGATCAGAACTGGACTCTGTAAATTTCGAAAACTCATAGTTGTGCTTACGTGACAACCTCATATGAAAGGTGGACGAGCTGGCCTGTAAGCCGGGTTCTGTCTCGGTAAACCGAGGGCGATCATCCATCTGCGATCACTGTTGCCAGTGACCTGGTGCGGCCTACCTGCAGACATAGAGCGAGCAACTCGTCTGCACAGATCGCAAGCGATCCTCTTGGCCTTGCTCCAAGTGGGGTTTACCTAGCCGCGATAGTCACCTACCGCGCTGGTGGTCTCTTACACCACCGTTTCACCCTTACCTCGATTGCTCGAGGCGGTCTAATTTCTGTGGCACTGTCCCGCGGGTCGCCCCGGGTGG
>WLNQ01000116.1 GCA_009699705.1 Actinomycetota bacterium
ACATGGTGCCTAACATGACTAACACCAAGAAACCAAATGGAATCGAGATGAGTTCAGTTGACAGCATGAACGGGTATCCGGCGGCGGGCGCAAAGCCAGTCATGTACATGTGGTGCACCCATACGACGGCACTGATGCCGACGACGCCAGCGAAACCAGCGACAGCCAACTTGTACGAGAACAGTGGTTTGCGCAAGAACACCACCATCAATTCCAAGATGCCTGCAGTTGCTGGCACAACGATGACATACACCTCTGGGTGACCCAACAGCCAGAAGAGGTTCTCGTAAAGCCAGACGCTGCCACCTTGTTGCGGAATAAAGAATGAGGTTCCGAGCACTTTGTCACTTGCGGCGAGAACCTGTGCGTACTGGAACATTGGGAACCAGATCAAGCCCATGATTGCGGCGGCCAAAGTGCCAATGATGAAGATCGGAGTGCGAGCCCAAGTCATGCCGCGTGCTCGCATAGTGACGATGGTCGTGATCAAGTTGACGCCAGCGATACCAGTTGAGAACGCAAAGGTAATGATGCAGACCTGGTAACCGATCATGCCGATTGGGGCCTGAGTGCCAAGTGGTTGATATGCAGTCCAGCCATCACGGATACCGCCCATTACCAAGTTCAAGACGAGGGGTGGGACAGCTGCGAATAACAACCAGAAGCTCAAGGCGTTAAGCCGAGGAAATGCCATGTCGCGGGCGCCGATCATCAACGGCATGATGAAGTTGCCCAATGGCCCGGCCACAACGATGATCATCGCGATGATCATCACGATGCCGTGCGTGCCGATGAGTGAGTTGTAGAAGTTTGGATCAAAAACTTCGCGCCAAGTAGCACCGAGTTCGGTACGAATCAGCATCGCAAAGAAACCACCGAAACCGAAGAGCACCAGCGCCATGATCAAGTATTGGATTCCGACAACTTTGTGGTCAGTTGTGTATTTCCAGTACTTCATTCGGCCTTGACCCTTGCCAGCCATGTATTCAGCATCGATGTGAGTGAGGTCATGACCTAATGCCCAGCGAATTGGGCCAGCAAAGGCGCCAATGCCAGCCATGAATCCAATGACCCAAGCAGCAAAGGTGCAGAACACGAGTGCATTCAGACCAACCTGCGAGAAGTCAGCATTCTGGGTGCCCCACGGAACCAACTTGTCACCGATGACGTAGGTGATGACTGCCGCGCCGATGCCGCCGATGAGGCCAGTGAAGATATTGGCGCGATACAGGAAGCCGCCCGGCTTACCATGTTGCTGAGGCTGCGGGACAGCCTTTTGCTCGTGAATTACTGCAGTCTGGCTCATGCTGTTCTCTTCCCACCCTGCTCGCGAATCCACGAGTCAAACTGTGCCTGAGTTACGACCTGGACCTTGGTTTCCATGTATGCGTGATGCATGCCGCAAAGTTCAGCACACCGAATGTTGAAGCTGCCGAGTTTGTTGGCAGTGAAACCGGTATTCGTGATAGCGCCCGGGTTTGCATCGATCTTGACACCCATTTCAACTACCCAGAAACTGTGAATTACGTCCTTTGATGTGACGTTGAAATACATAGGGGTGTTGATTGGCACCACGAGAATGTCACTCTGGATCTTTTGCTGATCCGGATATTCAAACGTCCACACCCACTGCTGACCCGTGACATTAACGTCAATCGGTTTCGCGGCGTTGGGTTGCTGGCTTGATGGTGTTGAACCGTAGGAATCAGCAGTGATTGTGGCGAGTTCCACTAAGCCCCAAATCACGAGAAAAGCAGCGAGCAGGCTCGTGGCAGTTATCCAGCCGACCACCGCAACCGCGTTCGTGCGGATAGCTGGTGATTCCTGCATTGGTGGTTCTTCACTCTTGATAAGCCCCCAACCAAAGAGGCTGTAAATAAGTACGGCAGCTGTGGCCGCCATAAGTGGTGCTGAGACAAGAGTGAACACGAAGATCGTGGTTTCGAGTTCTTCCATGATGGAGGATGCTGGTCCGCCAGATAATTCAAGGAAGTGAATCACCAGCCAAGCAATCGGGATGATGATGATGTTGAGGGCGATGAAGATGATGAGGATGCGTCGCACGTAAGGCCGCGAGAACCATTCCTTCATCCGATGGGTGGAGTCAGGCCGATTTGTTGGTGATTCTGGCTGATCTGCTTGCGTCTCAATTGACATTTCAGACCACCTTGACCTTTCCACTCATCATGCCTCGTTCGCTCATGACTCCGCCAAAATCAACGTAGCCATTGCCGCAAGGATCTTCGCAGTTCCAGACGTAGTTTCCAGGTGCTCCAGTAATGAACGAAAACTCCATCACTTCAGGCTTGGGGTAGCCGTTTGTCAGGTTCTTTGCATTGTTTCCAACCGCCAACATTGGCACGCTCACAAAGAAGTAGGGCTGAGTTGATTGGGGGTATTGGTGAATCGTGAAGGTGTGAGCTACATCTGCTGGATCGATCTGCGTCTTGGCAACTCCGTTGTACTTCACAGTGCCATCAACGGTGCCGTGCACTTTGGCGAAATAGGGGTTCCAGACCGTGGTTGAACTGTCGTACTGACGCACAGTCACGGTTACCAGGGAATGCGCTGGTAATTGCAGTGAAGTAGATGGCGAGTAGAAGGGCCAGCCGAGTTTGTCGACGAAGTCATACATGCCACCCGTGGGGCCAGGATTATTGGCGGTGCTATTCGGGTAGATGGAAAGATCCAGCGTTGCATGCGGCAGATTTCCTTGGGGAGTCACTGCAGTACCGGAAACCTTTGCCTGGAGAGTCGCAGGCTCAGCCTGTTGACCCATCAAAAACCACACAGAGCCGGCCACGATTCCTGCGCCAACCAACACTGTGAGCATGGTGAACAGAAGTCTTTTCACACCACCCCGCCATTTCGTCGATCTCATCACCACACGACAGTGAATTCCGCCAGAGACTATCGTTATCTCAGGAAAAAGGTGAACCAAATTCACTGTTGAGTGAGGAGTTTATGAATAATTCATTGAGCACCTTTCTCGGCTCCGGCACCTTTGACCTTTTTGCGCTGGTCAATCTTGTGCTCTCGGCGATTTGGTACCTCTGGGCCGTCCGAAGAGCTCGCATCGTTGGCAGTTGGAATCCGTGGCGTACCTGCGCTTTTTTACTCGGGCTAACGCTCTTGGCCTTTGTGTATTTGGGTCCGGTTCCAGCTTGGTCTCACACCTTCTTCTGGGCTCATATGACCCAGCATTTAGTGGTGATGATGGCCGCCGCGCCGTTGCTTGTTCTAGGAGCGCCAACAACTTTATGGTTTAGAGCCAGTAGCTCGGCGAGTCGGCGTAGGTGGGTTATTCCGATCTTGCGTAGCCGAACCGTGCGTTGGCTCACAGATCCGATTCTCACGTGGATTGTGTTTGCTGTCGCTTTAGTCGGAATGCATTTCACCGGTTTCTACAACTGGGCGCTTGTGAACCATGATGCTGACTACTTCTTAGAACAACCGATCTATCTCATCGCGGCATTCCTTTTCTATTTCCCGTTGATAGGTAGCAATCTGCAACCTAAGCGGCCCACACATGGATTCCGGCTCGCCTCACTTGCGTTGATGATGATTCCTGAAGCAATCACTGGTGCAGTGATCTACTTCGCCCCGGTGATCTTGTATCCAGCCTTTGACAGAGCTCGGCCCTTTGGGCTTCATGCCATGAGTGATCAGCAGCTCTCGGGCGCCCTGATGTGGGCGTTAGTCATGGTCGTTGATTCAGGCTGGATGATGCTGGCTGCCAGCGAATGGTTTACCAACGAAGAAAGAGCCGGTCGTCGCGTTGACCGCGAAATTAGGCAAGAACATGTGCGCGAGATGATGTTCGAGTGAAACGGGTGCTCATTGTCGCGGTGTTCGCGACTCTTGCCCTGACGAGTTGTGGCCGGGATCCGGTGGGAACACGAGTGTCTCAAACAGTTGGGGTAACGCAATTCTCGACGTTTGATCGGGTTACTGCACCTAACATCAGCGGCACCACTTTGGACGGAGCGCCATTGGCATTGCAAAGTATGCGCGGCAGTGTCGTGGTGTTGAACAGTTGGGCGTCATGGTGTTTGCCGTGCAATGACGAAGCCGCGGCACTGGTAGCCGCATCAAAAAAGTTTGCGGGCAAGGGCGTCGAATTCGTCGGACTTGATGTTTCCGACCAAAACTCCTCAGCTCAGGACTTTGTTGATACTTACAAAATTCCGTATCCCAGCATTGTTGATCGTTCCGGAAAAATTCTCAACTCGCTGCCAGGAGTTCCACCGGAAGCGCTACCCAGCACTTTGATTATCGACCGTGATGGCAATATTGCGGTTCGTATTGTTGGTGCAGTGAAAGAACCAAAGTTCTCGGAACTTATATCGGAAGTACTAGCCGAGTAGTCACGATCGTCACATCCGTGACAAGCAATCATGCGCGGTCCGCCAAAAGTAGTGACAAGCGTTGCAACAAATTCAGCAACTCTCACGGCTGTCCGAGGAGAAAATCGGTGTCACCGGCCTTGAATGACGTGTCTCGATGCGGAGGGCGCTTGATCTTTCCACCCTGCGAAGCTCGACAACGACTACATGATCTATTGGCATGACTGGCAGCTGGCTCTATTCACATTATTGGCCATATTTATTTCGGTGGCTTAACGTGGAGGTTATGCGCCTATTCACTTCACTTCTCGCCGGTATGACCCTTGCTGTTGGTTTTGGGGTTGCCCAGATCACCGGTAATCGGCTGGTCGGGGGGATTGTGCTCGTGATAGGTGCCGCAATTTGTGGTTATCGCTGGTGGCAATCGGTTGGCTGGTTCCCCACGATTGCAAGTGAATTTGTGTTTTTTGCGTCATTCGTGGCCTCTCACCCTCTTGCGAAGCAGATTGGTGCCTGGCCAGCAGTCGCGGTAGTTGGGGCAGTAACTGTGGTTGCATCATTCGTCTTAACTGGCCCACGCGCGCATCAAAGGCCGTAGAGCAACGCAGTCAGAGGCTTGGGCAGATACATGGTTTGCGCAAGCCGAGCAAAAGATTATTTGTTTCAGTGATGCGTTTGGGCAAGAAAAGGAGTAGACAGGAAGAGTCAAACGTTTCACCCAACGATCGATTAGGAGTGATCATGACTCAACAATCCTCCGGCCCCTCCCGTCTTAGCCGTGTTGCGGCAAAAGAGGTGCCCCATCGCAAGGCTGGCAGATTTTTCGCAGCCCAATCTGATGTGAAACATTCGTGCGAACAATTAGTGCTCGATGTTAAACGATCTTCATTGCATGATGCAATGAAAACAGATCTCTTGAATGCAGTGCAACGCGTCAAGCAGGCTGCTCATGCCATAAGTGAAGACACTCCTGGCGGACGCAATGATTTAGTAGAGCTAGAAAAGCAAGTTGAGCATCTGCAACTCGCCGAAAAATGGGTCAATGCTGCTGAGAGGGTGCTGACCCGTCTAGGAACAGATGGCACCAAGGATGTGCGTGATTGTTTGCTCGAGTACCAAGACAGGGTGATGTGGTGCGTTCGTGCCGGCCACTGGGATGGCCAGTTGACCGCAGCACTTCTTGAATTAACGCAGCACGTGCAAGAAGCCGAAGCCTTGGCTTCTCGGACCGTATCTGGCTAGATAGGGCATGATCATGGCGTGGAAACACTTCTTTATGTCATCCCGCTTGGGATAGGTGCGGCATGCACGCCGTCACTCTTTGCGCTTTCTATCTTGGTGACTGGGCAAGAGCAATGGCGCAAGCGGGCAACAGCACTTGCCGCAGGAAGCGCGCTGGCCTTTAGCTTATTTGGGCTGCTCAT
>WLNQ01000117.1 GCA_009699705.1 Actinomycetota bacterium
AGCAGTTCTGCGTTATACAAAATCGCGCAGACCGTGTTTGTGATAGGTCGGGAAGTAGCCTGGATATCGCGGTTCACGGCACCTGACCATGTCAGCGGTGTTGAACTGAGCAGGTAATCCACGCCAAGTTGGTGAGACTCAAAGGAGGCGGAAATATTGACGTACCGTCTACCAATTCCACCCTCACCAATGAAATCGGTGGCAGCCGAAAAAGGGTCGGCGGATGCGGATGATGAAGTCGAAGTGAGGAGGCCTTTCAGCCCGCCAGCGAGATCATCAATATCGGCACAACCGCCGTCGTCTTCGAGGATGAGCACCCAGCGAGCACCACTTGCAACTCCCTTTTGCCACAGGTCCACGTGAGAAAGCTCGATATTGGCCAGGCGTCGCACGCTGGCAATTGAAGACACTCCAAAGGATTTTCGCCGAGATTTTAGGCCTAAAGCCCATCGGCGTACTCGAAATTCGGAGTATTTACGGGATCGGGTGAAAAAAGGTGATGGCGTCTCCTCGTCGAGGTAGCGCTGCCAGGCTTGCTCGAAGGCCAAACTGGCCCGAGCTGAGGCCACAGCCACCCCAGAGGTGATGTCCAGGAGCTCAGGGGTCCAGTTATTGTGGGTATTGACGGCAACCTCACAAGACACGCCGGAGACGTCAAGGGCTCGCGCAAGAGTGAAAGCAAGCCCGTTTTCCCCTTGGTTCAGCGCAAATCGGCTGCCGTCATGGCTAACGACGCCGATGAATAGGTCAGTCACGTTTTCTCCTGAGCCTGATCAAAAAGTGGGACACCGGTACGTTATACGTTGTGAGTGAGACTTCTGAACGCCTGACCAACGAGCCGGAAAATTCTCACAATGGACTCCAGATAAATGATTTCCAGAATCCTGGGCCCGTTGCGTCCGTGCGCAAGGCAATTACTCTGCTTCCAAAAGATAAACGTAAACTCCTCTTTCTTGCCTCTGCAGCGCAACTTTCCTTAGCTTTATTAGATCTGATCGGCATAGCACTCATCGGATTAGTGGCGGCTGTTGCCGTGTCAAAAATTGATTTATCGCAGATTCCGTCGTGGTTACAGACCTCGCTTAATACGTTCGGGCTCGAAGGACTAACTGTTTCTCAGTTAACTGTCGTTATTGCAGTTACTGCAGTTGCGATTTTGATACTTAAGACTCTGCTCTCGGCTTTAATGTCGAGACTTGTTATTCGCTTTCTCGCCAATCGCCAGCGAGACGTTTCGGTGCGGCTAGCGCGTGAATTTCTAAGTCGACCGCTAGTGGACGTTCAACGTTGGACCACGCCTGAGGCGATTTACGCGCTCGGCTCAGGTGTTGGTGCAGCGACTGTGTCTCTACTTGGAGCCGCGGTCACCATTGCATCGGAAGTTTTTCTATTTTCGATTATTGGGATCACGCTGTTAATTTATGATCCAATTCTCACCTTGGTTGCGATGGGCTTTTTTGGTTTTGTGGTCTTAGGGCTTGGGCGTACTTTGAATCGTTGGACCGAAAGAAACGCACGCATCTTTACGAACAGTTCGATTGACACATTGACAGCAGTTTCCGAGGCGCTATCGACATACAGAGAAACAACGGTTCTCAATAGGCGAGACCTTTATGTTGATCGGTATGAGGGTTTGGTTAGTCGCTTTGCCGGGGCTAGTGCGACCTCTGCGTTCATTATGGAAATTCCCAAATATGTTCTTGAAGTTGCTTTGTATTTAGGTGTGCTTCTACTAGGTGTTGTGCAATTCCTGACAAACGATTGGAAGTCAGCTGCAGCTACGACCGCACTTTTCTTGGCTGCCGGTTCGCGTGTGGTACCAGCACTTCTGCGATTGCAGGGAGCAACTATCACTATTCGTAACGCCTCTGTGCAGGCTCAACCCACATTTTTTCTAGCTGATTTTCTCGAATCTAACGGGGTGGATTCATCACCACCCATCGAACCTCGCATGACGGCTGAGCGAATCCATGAGCACCTCATGAGTGGGTATCCTGATTTCGATGCAACAGTAGTTGTCAACAACGTTTCATTTACCTACCAAGACGCTGCTGAACCGGCGCTCATCGGCGCACACATGCATGCGAAGGCTGGTGAATCGATTGCGCTGGTCGGTTCCACAGGTGCAGGTAAATCGACACTAGCTGACGTAGTTCTCGGCGTGATGAACCCAAATCATGGCACGGTGACGATTGGCGGACTATCGCCAAGGGACGCCATTAACCGTTGGCCGGGTGCGATTGCATACGTTCCTCAAGCTGTTGCTCTTGTCGGTGGCACTGTTCGTGAAAACGTGGCCTTAGGGCTTCCGAAGGAACTCATCGATGACGAACTTGTTTGGGAAGCGTTGCATCGGGCTCACCTCGCAGAATTCTTACAGCAAAGTCGTGAAGGGTTAGATACGAAGATTGGCGAGCGCGGATTCAGGCTAAGTGGCGGCCAACGACAACGTTTAGGCATCGCTCGTGCGCTTTACACTCGGCCCAAGTTACTCGTGCTCGATGAGGCCACGAGTTCACTTGATGCTGAAACAGAACAATCAATTATTGAAACTCTTGATGAGCTCGAGGGCCAGGTAACGACCATCACAGTTGCGCATCGCCTAGCAACAGTGAGGCGTGCAGACCAACTGTTGTATTTGGAGAATGGCCGCATCACAGCTCGAGGCACTTTTGAGGAAGTGCGTAGCCAGGTCGCAGACTTTGATCGCCAAGCTGCGTTGTTGGGCTTATGAACCACACTGAATGCAACGACAGATGAGCGCTAAAGAAGTTCACCGTTTTGGTCCTTCGGACGTTTCTGTCGTGGTGTGCACTATGAATTCAGTAACAGGAATTGAACGGTGTTTATTAAGCCTTCGCGAAGCCCACGTTGGCGAGGTCATCGTGGTCGATGCCTCGTCTACGGACGGAACACGCGAAATTGCGGTAGCAATTGCTGATGTGCTGCTCGACGATCCGGGCACCGGCCTAGGGAATGCAAGAAATATTGGTATTTCCCATACAACAAAACCACTCATCTTGAATATGGGTTCAGATAACGTTTTGCCTGAAGGTCAACTCCAGATCATGATCGACTCACTTGCTGAACTGAATGTTCAGGGAGTGAGTGCTCAAACCTTGATTGAAGGAAATAACTATTCATCAAAAGGATTAAACGCTTGGCGTAAAGGAAGATTCGTTCCAGGACCGGCCGAAGTAATCGGTACACCGACTCTTTTCGATGGCGAAGTACTCCGTTCGAGTCCGTTCGATCCTTCACGACGATTCTCCGACGATTCTGAGCTATGTGAACGATGGGCGAGGAATTTCGATGCTCACTTCGCTATTTCAGAAGCGTATTTTCTTGAAGTAGGTAAAACATCCTGGGATGAAGTCAAAATTCGCTGTCGAATGTATGGCATTTCAGACGAAGAGGTGTATTCGCGGGGGGTGGAAAACGGTTGGGGTTACAGGCGAAAGTTGAAGTCGATCTCCCACCCACTTAGGGCGGATCTGATCACACCGATAAAACGACTCCCTTTTGCCCAAGGAGTTTCCAATGCCCCATTCTTGATTGCATTCACCGCAATGCGATATGGATCTTGGTTGAAAAAGGCAAGCCGGAAAAGCTAAAAGTCACGTACTAATAGCTGAAGTCACTTCGGCTCGGTGGAGGTGCGCTTCCGTGATTCCTTCAAGTTGTGTTCTTATTGAAGTTCCGAGTTGGGCCGCGAGTAGGCGTGTTGAAAGGGAAATATCCCTGCGACGAGACAGCGAGCCACTCGACTGAGGAGAAACGTTCGGGCTAATCAGGCTCTCATCTAGCCCAAAACTTTGAGCCACCTGCCTACCAAAGTCGAACTTCGATAGGGGGTCACTCGATGCGATGTTTATCAAGCCACGGAACTCTTGATTTGTTAGCTCCCAGAGGGCTTCTAATAGATTTTGAGCGTAGATAGAAGTCACGACGAAGTCTGTGTAGCCGCTTATCGGCATGCCTTGTTCGAGCGAGTGAACAAAGAATTCCAAAATGGAGCGATTACGAGTTGGACTCCAACCGAAAAAGTTCGTGCGCGCGACTATTGTTTTTTCACAATTCTTTAACGCGGCAGCCTCACCGAGAAGTTTCGTTTCGCCATACACCGAAAAAGGTGAGGGTTCATCGGCTTCGGTGTAGTTTCCGCGCTGCCCATCAAAAACAGCATCTGTTGAAATAAGGATGAGTAGTGCGCCGACTTGTTGCGCTGCTTGTGCGACTGATTGCGTGCCAAGCACGTTAATTTCATGTGCTCGCTTTGGATCTCGCTCACACTCTTCGTGACTAGCGAGGGCAGCTGTATGCAGAATCACCGAAGGCCGAGTACGAAGGATTCCTGCCGTAGTCGACGCCGAATCACTGAGGTCAGCTTCGATAAATTCATCGATTAAAGCTGCATTTGGTGGTCTGCGACATAGCCCAATGCGCTGGACCTTTCCTTGCAGGAAATATCCAGCGTTACTGCCAAGAAACCCGTTGGCTCCGGTAATGAGCCAAGAAGGCTTGGGTTGGCTAGAGACCGAGATCATTGAGCATGGCTCGCAGATCTTCGACGTTCAACCACAGATCGTTGTTGTCAGAGGTGTAGGCGAAACCTTCCGGAACTGGATCACCTGCAGCTTCTTTAAATCCACCCCAAAGTGCCAGGGTTGGCTGAACGACGTAACGGTCAGGTCGCTTCACTGTGCGTCTGGCATCCTCAGTGGAAATCATTTCTTCATGCATTTTCTCGCCAGGGCGAATACCAATCTCGACCTGTTCCGTGCCAGGAGCAACAGCTTCTGCTAAATCGGTGACCAGCATTGACGGAATGCGAGGTACATACAACTCGCCTCCTGACATGTCGGCGAAGGAATCGATAACGAATTGCACGGCTTGTGGCAATGTGATCCAAAAGCGAGTCATCCGGCGATCAGTGATGGGAAGTGGTCGGCCTTCCGCAGCAATCTTCCGGAAAAATGGAATAACAGAGCCGCGGCTACCCATGACATTGCCGTAGCGAACTACGGAAAATCGGGTGCCTCCGTCAACTGCGTAGTGGTTGCTGGAAATAAAGAGCTTGTCGGCAGTGAGCTTGGTTGCCCCATAAAGATTGACAGGTGAGCTGGCCTTGTCGGTGGAAAGAGCAACGACCTTCTTCACTCCAGCCTCAAGCGAGGCCTGAATGACATTCTCGGAACCCAGGATGTTCGTTTTGACATATTCCATGGGGTTGTACTCGGCTGTGTCGACCTGCTTGAGTGCGGCGGCATGAACGACGTAATCGACTCCATGCAGAGCCATACGTAGCCGTTCACGATCGCGGATATCACCCAAAAAGAACCGAACTCGAGGGTCATCACCCCAGATTTGCCGCATGTCGTACTGCTTGAGCTCGTCACGGGAGAAAATCACCACTCGGCCAGGATTCTGGGTTTCCAGCACCTGTTGGAGGAAGGCCTTGCCAAAAGAGCCAGTACCGCCAGTGATGAGGATTGAAGAACCCTCGAAAATCGTCACGCGACCTCATCTCAGCGGGCAGGATTGCCCAGATTGATTGGCAAGTGTATCGAGGCAGAGGTGAGAGCATTTGAACATGCAGGTTCTGGCTTTGGGTACGGCTCAGTGGGGCAACTCGTATGGGGTGACAAACGCCGAAGGCCGATTGTCTGACCTCAGAATCAGTGAGTTAGCCCAAACGGCCCTGAATCTGGGAATTAGGTCGGTAGACAC
>WLNQ01000118.1 GCA_009699705.1 Actinomycetota bacterium
AAACTTCACCCCAGGGATTGGCCAGTCTTGGATCAGCCGAATACGAGAACGTAGGAGTTGTTCAACCTCTGGCTTCATATTTAATTCTTTGGTCTTTTTGAACGCGGCAACTTCTTAGGTTGTTGACGTGAGCCGGCGTCATCCAACGTGGTAAGAAGTTGGCCATCGGTATCAGTTTCACCATCTGAGACATTCGCTTTTTTCGCGGCCTGTCCTCGGCGTGCATGCACACGATTGGCCAACGCGATCATCACCGGCTGCTTTTCTTTGAGTTGCACCAAGAAAGGAGTCGCGACGAAGATGGAAGAATACGCGCCTGCCGCCATACCAATAGCTAGAGCCACCGCAAGATCAAGCAACGTTCCAGCACCAAGGAGCCCTGCGCCGACAAAAATAATTGCTAGCACTGGCAGCAATGCAACAATAGAAGTGTTGATGCTTCGAACCAGGGTCTGGTTTACCGCAAGGTTCGCGGCTTCACTGTAGGTAAGCATCGATTGCCCGGTGAGGTTCTTCGTATTTTCCTTCACCTTGTCGAACACTACGACGGTGTCATAAAGGGAATAACCAAGAATAGTCAAAATGCCGATAACTGTTGCAGGGGTAACTTCTAGACCAAAGAGCGAATACAAGCCAACAGTGATGATTAAGTCATGAGCAAGCGCGATCAATCCCGCGGCTGCCATGCGCCACTCGAAATAAATCGACATGAACAGCGCAACAAGCACGATGAACACTATTAGTCCCTGGAGCGCCTTCTTGCTGATTTCACTGCCCCAGGTTGGACCTACTACCTGGATCTTGACTTGATCAGCCGTGGTGCCGCAAGTAGTGGCGAGTGACTTAGCCAAAACGGTGCTTTCAGCGGTTGCGATCGGTTCGGTTTGCACTCGAACAGTGCCGTTACCTGCAACTGTGACAATGGCTTGCGAACCCGTCTTAGCTTCGGCAACAGCGCGAGCCTGCTCAACAGAACAGGTGGCATTAGGGATGCTGAAGTCAGCTCCGCCGCGGAATTCAATGCCAAGGTTTAACCCCCGAATCAAGAGTGAACCTATAGCGACGAGCAAGATGCATGAAGAAACGATGTACCAAGTCCTACGTTTTCCGACAATATCGAAAGACGCTTTTCCGTTATATAGACGCTGACCTAAACCAGTGAGACGGCTCATGACGACACCTCCTCCTGAGATTCTTTGGCTTTTCGTCGACGCGAAGCGATCGTTTCAGTTACCCCGATTGGGCTCGACTTGCCTACCTTTTGGGAGTCGAGTCCGGTCCATCTGGATCCGACCTGCAGCAGCCTGCTGCGTCCAAGAAGCACGGTCATTGGATAGGTAAATAGGAAGGCGACTGCAACGTCAATCACGGTGGTGAGACCAAGAACGAACGCGAAGCCACGTACGCCGCCAACTGAGAGCAGGTACAGCACAACGGCCGCAAGCAGAGAAATGAAGTCTGCTGCAAGCAAGGTACGCCGGGCCCGAATCCAACCTGACTCGCATGCTTGACGGAAGGATCGACCGTCGCGCATTTCGTCTCGAATTCGCTCGAAGTACACAATGAATGAATCAGCAGTGATACCAATGGCCACGATTGCACCGGCTACACCTGCCAAAGTCAGCGTGAGCCCGATCGACTTACTCATCACCACAAAGGTCAAATAGGTGACGCCTGCCGCAATGACGAGGGAGAAGATCGCGACTAGTCCAAGGACTCGGTAGTACAGCAGCAGGTAGATCATGACGACCCCTAGGCCCAGCAAACCCGCAATAATGCCAGCGCGAAGTTGATCGCCACCCACTGTCGCCGAAACGGAAGTAATGTCTACAGCTTCCAACGTCACTGGGAGCGCGCCGTACTTCAACACGTTAGCAAGATCATTTGCTGCTTCAGCATTGAAGTTGCCTTCGATCTGCGCGGTGCCGCCAATAATTGGCTCGTTGAAACGAGGCGCAGAACTTACGACTCCGTCAAGGACGATCGCGAAAGCATTGCACGGTGCTGCACCACCAGTTGAGCAATCAGGAAGTTTTGAAAGTGTGGTTGAAGCACTGGCCAACGCGCTCGCACCCTCAGAATCGAAGCCAAGGTTGACTACCCAGCCAACACCATTTTGAGGCAACGCAGCCGTTGCGCTGGTGACGTTGGTTCCCTTAATGAATGCTGGCTGCAATACATACTTCGCAGCACCATCTTTGCTGCACGTTCCTAACCACAAAGTTGGATCGTCAGGGGTTCCACCAGAATACGTCGTTGGATTCGTGCAATCGAGAGCTACAACTGCATTCTCGAAGGCAGCATCTAATTGTGCGGCCTGTACTGGCTTGGTTCCAGCAGTGACGCCTTTGGCTACCGTGGGTGCAGGTGGAAGTACGGTGTAAACCGGGCGGAAATCAAGGAGCGCGGTGCGCTGCACCAAATCAACCAGCCGTTCAGGGCTGGCGCCAGGAACAGAAACAACGATGGCCGCACCAGCGCCGCTGCCCTGCGTGGTGACTTCCGCCTCTGCTACACCCAAACTATCGACTCGTTGGCGTAAAATTGTGACGGTCTGCTGAAGTTGCTCATCGGTGATTTCCTTGCCCGCCTGAACAGGATGCGGAATCAAAATAACTTGCGTTCCACCCTGAAGGTCGAGCCCAAGTTTCACGTTGTGCTCAGTGTTGGGGAAGAAGGCCCACACCGCTAACCCGATGATGAGGACGCCAAGTGCGACCAGTGAACGCAGTGGTCGGCTACCCGCGCGTGGTGCTGCCATCAGAGTTCACCCTCTTGGATTTCGTCACGGGCGGCAGAACCTTCAGCTGATTGCGGCACGATGATTTTCCCGATGGCAGCAGGTACGAGTTCGATATTCACACCTGAGGCAATCTCGACCGTAACAATTTCTTCAGTTACGGTGGTGACGACGCCGAAAATACCAGACGTGGTCATGACCCGGACGCCAGGAACCAAGCTTCCTTGCATGTCGGTCAATAACTTACGTCGAGCCTTGTTGGGCTTGATGAACAAGAAATAGAAGGCCACGATCACGATGACGATCGGCAAAAGACCTGACAGATTGCTCACAATGCTCCACTCAAGAAATTACGGCGTTAAACCGCATACTTTAGCCCTCGAGGTCAAAGGGTGACTGCAACGGCTTGGCCGGAGTCAAACCTAAATGTTGCCAGGCTGCCGCAGTGGCTACCCGCCCCCTAGGAGTGCGCACAATCATCCCTAGTCGCACCAGAAAGGGCTCGGCAACAGTTTCAATGGTTTCCGGCTCTTCGCCAATGGCCACAGCCAGGTTGGATAAGCCAACGGGCCCCCCACCAAAACGAGTCACAAGGACTTCAAGAACGGCCCTGTCGATGCGATCAAGTCCTAGGGCATCTACTTCATAGAGGTCTAATGCCGCATGGGCGGTGGCCAGATTGACCACACCATCACCGTGAACTTGCGCCCAATCGCGAACGCGACGAAGGAGCCGATTGGCGATTCTGGGAGTACCTCGACACCGACCTGCAATTTCTGCCGCCCCAGCTTTGTCCAGATCTACCCCAAGCAACTGTGCTGACCGAACCAAAATGACTTCGAGATCCGCTGGATCATAAAAATCAAGATGAGCCGTGAAACCAAAACGATCACGCAATGGTGAAGGCAAGAGGCCGGCGCGGGTAGTTGCCCCAACTAACGTGAATGGTGCGATTTCTAACGGAATCGCCGTTGCACCCGGGCCCTTGCCGACGATCACGTCGACTCGAAAATCTTCCATGGCGATGTACAGCATTTCTTCAGCCGCTCGAGAGGTGCGGTGAATCTCGTCGAGAAACAGCACTTCCCCAGGTTGTAACGACGAAAGAATCGCTGCCACATCGCCTGCGTGCTGCAGGGCTGGTCCAGAAGTGATGCGAAGTGGGGCGTTCAGCTCTGTCGCAATGATCTGAGCCAGGGTTGTTTTTCCCAATCCCGGCGGGCCACTGAGCAAGACGTGATCCGCTTGACGCCCACGCAACTTCGCCGCGTCCAAAACTAAGCCAAGTTGTTGCTTAACTCGGGTCTGCCCGATGAAATCTGCCAGTTTCTTGGGGCGCAAGGCGCCTTCTATTGCCACTTCGTCTGGGGTCTGGTCTGAATCAATGAGTCGTTCAGTCATGCGCGGTCCAAACTGCGCAACGCCGCCTTCAGTAACGCACCAATATCTGGGTTGTCACCATAAGCACTTGCAAGAGGCATCACGGAATCAGCAGCAGCCTCAGCTTCGCGTTGCGACCATCCCAGCGACACCAAACCAGCAGTGACCGAAGCCAACCAACCAATAGGCGTGGCTGTGGAACGTGACGGAGTCGAGCCGGTGACGATTCCGAGTTTGTCTTTCAGTTCTAAGACAAGACGTTGAGCACCTTTACGCCCAATGCCAGGAATTTTTGTCAGCGCATTGAGATCGTCATTGGCGATGGCATTTCGCACCTCATCAGGGCTGAGGGTGCTTAACACTGCAAGTGCGATGCGTGGACCAATCCCTGTCACCGTTTGTACTTGCTCAAAAATTGTGCGCTCATCTGCCTCGACGAATCCGTAGAGCGTCCATCCGTCATCACGAATCACCATCGAAGTCAAAAGCTCAACGCGGTCACCCACATGCAACGACAATGCCGTCGGAGCCGTGCACGTCGCCGTAAGACCAACGCTGCCAATGTCCACAACAACATGATCATGCGAAACAGCCTGCACAACACCGCGAATAAAAGCGATCATTTCGCTCCTCCACGCACTGCAGCTTCAAGGCGACGTTTGGCTTGACCGCGCCAGACATCACAAATGGCAATTGCTAATGCATCCGCCGCATCAGCGGGTTTTGGTGCGGTGGCTAATCCGAGAACTTTTGTCACCATGAATGTCACTTGTGCTTTATCCGCACGTCCTGAACCCGTGACTGCAGCTTTCACTTCTGTTGGCGTATGCATCGACACTTGAATCTCATGGCGACCGGCGACAAGCAAGGCAATGCCCGCAGCTTGAGCAGTGGCCATGGCGCTTCGCACGTTGTGTTGAGAAAAGACCCGCTCGATAGCAATCGCATCGGGACTAAATTCGGCAACCAAAGCTTCAAGGCCACGCTCGAGAGCTACCAAGCGATCAGCGAGCTCTAGTTCTGGAGCACTCCCGATGATGCCAATGTGCAATGCCGTGAGTTTCTGGCCGACACCGCCTTCCACTACTGCCACTCCGCAACGGGTGAGGCCTGGATCTACTCCAAGAACGCGCATGTCACCTCCAACCCAATCTACTCAAAACGAGCACAACTATCGAACATCAGTTCGAACAGCCTACTGGATCAGCCAGGTACAACGGCAGCATTGGCGCGCGGAGGTGGACGGACTAATCGAGCTCAGCCATGACCTCGTCTGAAACATCAAAGTTGGCGAACACGTTCTGCACGTCGTCACATTCTTCGAGCGCTTCCAGAAGTTTGAAAACCTTCTGCGCACCCTCGACATCGAGGTCAACGCTCATGCTCGGCAAGAAAGTGGCGTCTGCTGACTCATAATCCCAACCACCCGCTTGAACGGCAGTACGCACAGCAACCAGATCCGTAGGTTCGGAAACCACTTCGAAGGACTCGCCAAGATCAATGAGATCTTCGGCTCCCGCATCGAGAACTGTCATCAAGAGTTCGTCTTCAGCCACGCCCACTGACTTGGACACGATGACGACACCCTTGCG
>WLNQ01000119.1 GCA_009699705.1 Actinomycetota bacterium
AAAGCTGCCTCTGTCGAGGTGACACTTGTGCGGTTCGTTGTTTCAGCCGCCTGTAATACGGTTTCTGTGCCTCCACAAACAGTTCCGGTATATGCAGCAGTGCAAATATTTATCGCATAGCTTCGCGCGGGTGAGATGTTTGTGGTTGTCCTTGTCATCGTCCATCCGGTGAGCGCCACGGTGCTGGAGTTTGTCAAAACAAAAGGAAGCGTTCTGACTTGAGTCGTATTTCCAGTTGCAAAAATAGGTGAAGTTGTGCCCGAAAAGTCAGCAGTTCCACCAGAAAAAGTAATGCCCCATTTGGCGGATGTGACTTGCAACTGATTGGCCGACACGTTATCTGCTGAGTTGCTAGCCGTTGCGGTGGTCGCTGCAATAGAAAGAGCAATGGGTGCGTAACTGATGAGGAGAATTGGAGCGACAACCCGCGTGGTGATTTTCCAGATCCTGGAATTGGACTTCAAGGTAGGCATCAGCTGGCAACCGATATCGCGGAGCGTTGCGTGGTCGTGAAGGTGAACTTCAAGGCCGAGGTTTGGTTTTGAATGGTGTTCGTTGTGGGTGTGTTGGCGTTCACAACGCTTTCGGCCGGTGCCGCAGGCAGAGTGAATTTGAATCGCAGTCTTGCAACGGCTGTTGAGTTGTCAGCGGTGCTTGAATTTGACGTTAATGTTGCAAACGTTCCTGGTGTTACAGAATTGAGATCAGTCGTTGTAGCGATGAGAGCTTTTAAATATGTAGTAGAAACCACAGACTTGATATCGGTGGTGTTGTTGCCGCAAGTACCGGGAGCGGTAGTTACGGCTGTCCAGCCGGTAGCCACACTGCATTGATCCACCGCTATTTGTAGGCCAGGGACTGCGCCCGCGGCGCCGCAAATAGAGCCATTGATCGTGGTCGAATTACATTGTGAAAGTGCGCTGCCGGCACCAGAGTTTGCGAGATCAGCAGCCTGCATAGTCAATCCAGTTCCGTTGACAGCACCACTCAGATAAAGGTTTATGAAGCGATAGACCGTGTCCCCAGGTTTGATCGTCTTGTTTGTGACTCCGTCGGTGTTGCCAAGCTTCCACCCGGTCGCGCCAGTTTGGGTAGGAATGGATGGGGAGGTCACCGTAGCCAAGCCCAAACCCTGAGAAGTAGCGGTTGTTTCTGGATTAGGGCTTAAAACTAACGCCAATATCCCTGACTGTGACGAGAGCGGATTGCCTGAGTTATCGCTGGTGGCTTGCAGTGATGTCCAGACTCCGGTTGTGCTCAGCGTGAGACCACCGATTGCCACGATGGAAGCCAGTGCGAAACGACGAACAAATACACCGAGCGATACGTGTCCGTCCGTCGGCCTTCCACCATCGCTCATTTCTTGTCACCTCCTGTTCCGCACGCTCTCGAAAATCCAAGAGTCGGTCTCTGGTTGTTCTCCAGAGCAGCGAATACGACGAAATGCAGTGAGTCGGCCAATGTCAGCCGGACCCACTGCATTTCGGTATTCATGTCATGTTGTGATTCACGTGGATTAGCTTGACGTAGTTGCCACAGCGCGTTGAGCCTCTGTGAAGGTGAAGGTCAAGTTTGTACTCAAACCTTGCACGGTCCCAACTGGAAGTTGTCCGTTGGATGTGGTTTCCGAGCCAGAAGGTAGCGAGATTTTGATGCGTGCGTACGTGGCAGCTGCTGGGGCGATCGGAA
The DNA here is from genome assembly GCA_009699705.1 of Actinomycetota bacterium. Taxonomy (GTDB): domain Bacteria; phylum Actinomycetota; class Actinomycetes; order S36-B12; family S36-B12; genus UBA11398. Next base: position 1,690 of record WLNQ01000119.1, read on the forward strand.
CAGCTGCTCCGATAACGCTCTGCGTTGCAAAGGTGACAAGAGGCGTAGACGCTACGGCTGCGGTAACAGAGCCGCCGCAGGTTCCTGACCCAACGGTGACTGCGGTCCAAGCGGTTGCGCAGGTGTCGACAGCCACAGCGAGTCCTGCAGCGTTCGTTGTGAGCGCGTTGGAACCTGTGCCGGTGATGCCGAGGGTCATTCCGAGTGCTGGCAGCGTGCCGCCATTTGTGAGAGTGATGAATCGATAGACGGTGTCTCCAGGAGCCATTGCAGAAATGGCAGCCGCGGCAGCGCCTGTCACAGCAGGAGTCGTTGTTGTCGTCGTGCCAATTCCGTCGCCATTCTTTGTCAAGGTAAGGCTCAGTGTGCCTGTGGAAGTAGCTAAAGGATTTCCTGAGTTATCAGCTGTTGCCTGGAGTGCAGCCCAGACACCAGAAGTAGTCAACGAGAGGCCTCCGATAGCAACTATCGAAGCAGCAGCAATCTGTCCCCCCGCTGGCCAAGACATCGCCAGATTTTTGCCGAACATGTTGTTTCCTTTCGTTGTTAATGTGTTTGTTTAATGAAGGTGAAGTTCAGAAATTTGTGGTTGCACCGATTCTTTTGAATCCGAAAGCGAATGATCTGGTTTACGAGCAGGTCGAGATGCCACCCCGTACATCAGCAAAAGCGTTCCGGCGGTGCCAGCAACACCGACAATCGCTGCGAATCCAGCAGGAGTACCGATACCTGGCAAGATCGCGCCAAGGTACGGAATTACTGCAACGGACGCGTAGACCATCTGCGAGGGGTCAACTTGCACTTGCGTGATTCCACTTGAACTGGCCTTGTGTTCAAGGTTCAGCAGTAACAGTGTTTTTCCATTGAGATCCTGAAGTGAGTGGCTAACAACTCTTTCGAGGGTTTGCACCAGTGCGTTCGGCATCTGCACTTGGATCACATCATCGGTTTGGATTACGCCCGCCATCTTCGGTTGCAACAGGACGATGGCATGTGCCGGAATTCCATGTGCATCAGCGGTAACAGGGACGGTTGCGACGACGAACCCTAGAAAAGAGCGAAGTCCAACGAGCACGAGGAAGGCAAAACCAATGACCGCGGTGATCACGCGCATTCGCGCTGGATGGCTTTTGGTCATGGTCGAAACTGTGCGTGTGTCTTTATCTCCCGCACGACGCTTGAGTAACGGAGCCAACATGAGTAAAAAGGGAACCGTCAACGTGAGTAGACGGCCAGGTAATGAATCCAGGAACGGGAGAAAGTTCAGGAATCTTGGAATAACAGCTACAACATGCGAGGTGACTGCTGCGGTTGCTATTTGCTGCATGTCTTGGGTTTTGTTCGCATCACCCTTGGTCACCCAATGATTGCTATCGCTTCCGGGGGCGATGATTCTGTGTGCAGTTTGATGCCCATCTGCGGGTGAGTCGAAGACATAAATGTCGTTTAGCGTGACCGACCCATCGAAAGGTCGAGTGACCATCAGGTCGTTCACGTTGGCAACGGGAACCATGGATTCCGAAAGCACGGTGACTGTGGCAAAACCTGCGAATCGGCCGAGGGCGAGAGTGCCGACGAGCAGAATCCAAAATGCTGCAAATCCGATAACTGCGTAGCGCAAATAATTGTGGAAGGTTTTTGGCGTGACTATTGAAGGAGAGGATTCCTCTCCTTCTGGATGAACAAAGTTCACCGACACCGGACCCTCCAACTTGGTCCGAGGGCGGTCTCACCATTCACTCCCCATGACCACTCCTGATGAACAGGTTGGTGACCGATGATCGGTCATGGATCTTTGTGTCCTCGCACTACTTTCGTAGTAAGACCATTTAACCTCATTTGTCAGGGGGTACAACTACTTGAATGACCGGTTAGACGGTTTTTACGCGATGTTGACCGGTCATGTTCGGGGAAAGACCAGAATCATGGAGAGGCGAGGACGGTCACTAGGGATGTTCGGTGGAAATTTCGCGCATTTCCATCCCTTTGTGCTCACCCCGACTAATCTTTGACTTCGGAAAGAATCGGTCGTCTGGTCGAATTCGATGTCAATGAGAAAAGAGTTTCAAATGGCCCCCAAAGCATTAGTCACCGGCGGAAGCCGTGGAATCGGAAAAGCAATCGCATTGGCACTTGCTGATGCCGGCTTCGACGTAGCAGTAGCTGCTCGGACCCTTCGCGCGTCAGACCCAACATCGGAGCACAGTCAGACAGTTCACAAAGTCGACACCCGCCCATTGCCGGGCTCAGTCGAAGAAACCTGCGCGCTAATCGAAGAGCGCGGACAGAAGTCATTGGCCATCAGGATGGACCTTACGGATCTTGATTCAGTTGTTGCTGGTTGCGATCAGCTTCTCGCCGCATGGGGCGGGGTTGACCTCGTAGTCAATAACGGCCGCCATATTGGACCAGGCTTGATGGACTCAATTCTGGATACCCCAATTGAGCAGTACCCACTATTTGTGATGGCTCATGGTGTTGCACCTATCCGTATTGCCCAGAAACTGCTTCCGCCAATGTTGGCTAAGGGTGAAGGCACATTCGTGACCATTTCCTCAGGCGCTGGTTACGAGTTCTATCCAGAAGGTTCAAAGCCAGGTCTTGGATACCGCATTGGTAAGGCCTCAGGCCACACCCTTGTTGGCTCGATCCAAGCTGAGCACCGCGATCAGGGAATCAAGGCGTTCAACGTCAATCCTGGGTTCGTCCTCACCGAACGTAACTCGCTCGATGTCGACGAATTTGGTTTCGATTCGTCAACAGCTGGTCCGCCAGCAGCAATTGGTGCAGCCGTCGCGTGGTTGGCCACGGCTCCAGAAGCAGCAGCTATGCAGCGTCAAAATATTGACGCTCAGCCGCTTGCTTTGGAGAGGAATCTCTACCCAGACTGGCGCTCAAAGGCATAGTTCGAACTACAAGTGGGTTGCAACTCGAAAGAGCTGCAGCCCACTTCTGTAGTGAACTAGGTAACTTCCAGTTTGCTGGGCAACGCGAGTATGCAAAAACCGGCGCCCAATGATCCGACAGCGACAATGAAGAACGGAAGTGTGTAGCCGCCGGAAAATTGATGGGTAAACCCAATCAAGAACGGGGATAGCGACATACCAATTGCGGTGTACAGGCTCGCTCGGGCAAAAAGATGTGCGTATCGATCAATGCCATACAAGGCAAGAATCCAAAGAGGAATGAGAACTTGATTATTACCTACTGTCAGGCCGATGAGGACCGCACCTAACAAGAGTTGAGGCAGGCTGTTTCCCGTTGCGATGAGAATTAAGGCAACGACCTGCATGACGGCCATAGTCATGCTTATCGTCTTCAAAGAAACGTGCGGAAGCACAATGAAACCGATAATGCGGCCGACAACAGCCATGGCGGCAATCGCAGACACTGCAAGTGCGATGTTTCCAATATTTCGCTCTTGTCCAAGAGTTAAGAGGTGTGCGATAGCGGCAATTTGGGAGATGATTAGCAACCCGAAGGCAAGGCACACCATGACGAATGCGGTACCCAAGGGTTTGCTGTTGGCTTCGATAGTTTCCGGCTCATGATGCTCAGTGGCATTGGGTTGAAGGGCAGCATCTTGATAGTTGTCAATAGGTGCAGTGGGCTTGGCCAAGATGATGACAGGGATGATGAGTATTACTAATCCAATAGCCATGACCCAGACTGTTGCGAGTAAGCCATAACTCTCGATACTGCTGGTAATCACAGGCGTAAAGATCGCGCCGCCCACAGAAATACCTGCAGCTGCTACTGCTAATGGTCGAGCCGGCGCATGTCCCACAAATTTATCTAGGACCATTACCGATCCTGGAACGAGCGAGAAGCCTGCTGAGGCTAGACCACGAATCAAACTCAAGACCCAGAGTTGCCAAGCTTGAGTGACATAACCCTGAAGGACCAAAGTCACAGCGGACACAAGGACGCTGACGATAATGATGCGCCGGATGCCGTACCGGGGGATCCATCGAGCTACG
>WLNQ01000012.1 GCA_009699705.1 Actinomycetota bacterium
CCATGAGATCTGCTTTCACCTTGGCGCCGAAAGCGCCCCTGTCCCACACACATGGGCCCCACGAATTCGTTGAATTTGTAGTGCGAGTGAGGTGGACTGTTGCGCCTTGGTTCTCCAGCACCTTTTTCAAATTGTTGGCAACTCGCCAATTCATGGTGGCTTCAGGAAAGCCCTTGTTTGTCGCCGTTCCTGTGGTGTTACAGGATTTCACGAGGGTGCCATTGAACTTGGTTTGCTGCATTTGGGCAGCAAACTTTGGATTGCTATTTCCGAGTTGATGACCTGGGTCTAGGGCAATCACCAAACCCGTAAGCGGGCTTTCAGCAGCTCCAGCAGGGAAAGCCGCCAGGCTCAACCCAGTCAGGCTCAACGCACCTACGCTCAACCCGAGTGCAGCAATCCGAAGCGGCTTCACAGTTCTAACAACATACGGTGATTTCCGAGGGTGTTTGGCTTCACCCGCTCCAGGCCAAGCATTTCGGCAACACCTTCGTCGTAGGACTCAAGCATGTGGGGGTACACCGAGGGATCTACCGGTGATCCTTCGATTTCTTTAAAACCATGCTTGCCAAAGAATCGCGTTTCAAAGGTCAAACAAAAAACCCGCGTGATGTCTAGCTCACGCGCACGTTCAAGTAGGGCTTCAAGAATTGCAGACCCCACGCCAGCGCGAGCCAAGTTTGCGCGCACGGCAACAGTGCGCACTTCAGCGAGGTCTTCCCACATCACGTGCAAAGCCCCACAGCCGATGATCTCGTCGTTATCTACTGCAACGAAAAATTCTTGGATGTCTTCATAGAGCGTGACCGTGGCTTTCGCCAGCAAAATTCCCCGAGAGGCATAGTGGTCAACCATCCCGCGGATCGCAGGTACATCACGAGGATGCGCAGGACGAACGATCACACCGACTCCTGAAGTAAGGGTTAGGCCCGCTCGGGCTTAACCAATGGGAACAAAATAGTCTCACGAATCCCCAGCCCAGTGAGTGTCATCAGCAGTCGATCAACTCCGATTCCTACGCCACCTGAAGGTGGCATCCCATGTTCCAAGGCTCGCAAGAAGTCTTCGTCGAGTTTCATCGCCTCAACATCGCCGCGGGCACCCAAGGCAGCCTGCTCTATCAATCGTTCACGCTGCACTACTGGATCAACAAGTTCGGAGTAGCCCGTGGCTTGTTCGTAGCCATTGATGTAGAGATCCCACTTCTCAACCTTGCCGGCTTCACTGCGGTGATCGCGAGTAAGAGGCGAGGTATCCACTGGGAAATCCATGACGAAGGTCGGCTGACCATCAAAGGTTGAAATCACATGATGCTCAAAGAGCTCTTCGACAATCTTTCCCTCGACCCAGGTCGGGCCAACTTCCACACCAACAGCTTTCGCGAGCTCAACCAAACGAGCGCGTGGAGTCTGTGGAGTGATGTCTTCACCAACTGCCGTCGAGAGTGATCCATACAGCGACACTTCTCGCCACTCACCAGAAAGATCGTGCTCAGTGCCGTCCATGTGCGTTACCACTTGTGAGCCAAAGACAGCCTGGGCTGCTTCTTGGATCAATTCACGAGTCACTTTCGCCATCTCGCGATAGTCGGCATAGGCCTGATAGAACTCCAGCATCGCAAACTCAGGTGAGTGAGTTGAGTCTGAGCCTTCATTGCGGAAGTTGCGGTTGATCTCAAAGACGCGTTCCATGCCTCCGACAACAGCACGTTTCAAGAAAAGTTCTGGCGCGATTCGCAGGAACAATTGAAGGTCAAAAGCATTCGATGTCGTGATGAACGGTCGCGCGGTGGCTCCACCATGCATGGTCTGCAACATGGGAGTTTCAATTTCTTGATACCCACGAGTTTCCAGACTGCGTCGAATCTGACCCACAGCCGTGATCCGCGTCTGCGCCATCTGGCGAGCCTCTGGCCGCATAATCAAATCGAGATAGCGCTGACGAATACGACTGTCATCGTTCATCGGCTTATGTGAAACCGGTAACGGCCGAAGCGACTTTGATGCCATTGCCCAGGTATCCGCAAGAACCGACAACTCGCCACGCTTTGAGGTGATGACTTCGCCCTCGATGAAAACATGGTCACCCAGATCCACGAGCGACTTCCACTGGTCTAAAGCGACCTCGCCAACATTGGCAAGGGAAAGCATCCCCTGAATTTCCGTGCCATCCCCCGCGCGCAGGGTCGCAAAACATAACTTTCCGGTATTCCGCACAAACATCACCCGACCGGCGATGCCAACCTTGACGCCAGTTTGAACATCGATCTCAAGATCGGGAAACTGCTGGCGCACTGAGGCGATGGTGGCGGTGATGGGCAGGGCTACGGGATAAGGGTCCCGGCCTTGCTGCGCGAGCTTGTTCCGCTTGTCACGGCGGATCTGCATCTGCTCTGGCAGTTCTAGCTCTTCATCAGGTTCAGTGCTCACGATGGTCAAGGTTAGCGGCTGGGCTTACGCTGCCAACATGCTCGTCAAAGCTGCGGCACTTGCCCCCTTCAATCAGGTCACTCCCATCACCAGCGTGCTCTTTGATTTCCATTCCACCCTCGTGGATCAAGGAGACAGCGAGTCCTGGCTGAATCTGGCTCTGGCACGTGCCCCACATGATCTCCAGGACCCAGACCGTCAGGAGCTTCTGGCTTTTCTGGATCGAATCTGGGAAAACGCTCGAGTCCTTGATCCGCAGAGTTCCAGAGACCTCAATGCCGGTGCGCACGCTCGTGTCTTCCATGAACTCTTAGCTCAGGGACCTGATGTCGATCCTGCACTTGCAAATGCCCTGTATGAAACTCTGCTCGACACCTGGCGTGCCTATGAAGATGCCGCCCCGACCCTTGCCGCTCTCAAGGAGGCCGGAATCAAGGTTGGCATCTTGTCCAATGTTGGCGTCTCAATACATCACGTGTTGGAGCGCGAAGGTTTGGCGCAATATATCGATGGACTTGTGCTGTCGTGCGAGGTTGGTTCAGTCAAACCTGATACTGCAATCTTTCAGGCCAGCCTAGATTCAATTGACAGCACGGCTGCGCAGACGTTGATGGTTGGAGATAGTGGTCACGATGATGTCGGAGGAACTGCCCTCGGGATGCGCACACTTGTTTTGCCTCGCACTCGCGGGACAAACCACGGGCTTGCCGTCGTCGTTGGACTCGTACTTGCGTCTCGCTAATTTGGAGTGCGAATTGCTTACGCACGAGAAAACCTACTCTGAAGTATTTCGCTCGAACACTAAGCGCAAACCAATCAAGGTGAGATCTGGTTCGTGATGCGTGATCGTGCGCGATTCGTCGATCACGATTGAAGCCAAACCACCTGTGGCAATAACGGCAGTTACATGATCGAGTTCTTCACTGATCCGCTCCACCATGCCATCGACCTGGCCAGCAAATCCATATAGTGCACCCGACTGCAAGGCTTCGACAGTGTTCTTGCCGATTGCTGCTCGGGGGCGAACCAACTCAACCTTGCGAAGCGCAGCAGCGCGCGAAGCCAAGGCATCGAGGGAAATCTCAATACCGGGAGCCAGCGCTCCACCAATGAATTCACCTTTTGCCGAAACCACATCAAGATTTGTTGAAGTTCCAAAATCGACGACGATGCTCGGACCGCCATATAGCGCGTAGGCCGCAACCGTATTCACGATGCGATCCGTGCCGACTTCCTTTGGATTGTCAGTCAACACAGGAACACCTGTTTTGGTACCGGGCTCAACAATCACCGTTTGGATGTCTGCGAAATATTTGACAAGCATGATTCGCATTTCACGAAGCACTGCTGGCACGGTGCTACAAAGCGCAATTCCGGTGATCGGCGGATGCTCTTGGAGGAGTCCGCGAAAGGTGAGAGCGATTTCATCTGCCGTTGACCTAGCGTCCGTTTTTATGCGCCAAGAAGCCATCAGCTTCTCACCATCAAACATGCCAAGAACCGTGTTGGTGTTGCCCACGTCAATTGTCAGGAGCATTTAGCTCTCCGTCCTTAGGTCCGCGCCGATGTCCAGCACTGGCGCTGAGTGAGTCAACGCACCGACAGCAAGGTAGTCGACGCCTGTGGCTGCAACTTCACGAGCCACGTCAAAGGTGAGTCCCCCTGAGGCTTCAAGGCGGGCTCGACCCCCCGTCCGGGCTACCGCCTCGCGCATTTGTTCGGTCGTGAAGTTATCGAGAAGCACGAGGTCTGCCCCTGCTGCTAGTACGGCGTCGAGCTGCTCTATCGAATCGACTTCGACTTCCACCGAGATACCCGGGAAGTTCTCGCGGACCAGGTTGAAGGCTTGGGTCACGCCACCAGCAGCAAGCACGTGGTTGTCTTTCACTAGCGCGGCATCAGATAGCGACATGCGATGGTTAACCCCGCCACCACACCGCACTGCATACTTTTCAAGGGCCCGTAGCCCTGGAGTGGTTTTACGGGTATCGCGAATCGCCGCGCCAGTGCCGGAAATTTCATCAACCCAACTGCGAGTGGAAGTTGCTATGCCACTGAGATGACCCAGAAAGTTCAGGGCCGGCCGCTCAGCGCGCAGCAGGGCATGGGTGGCGGCTCGCACGGAAATCACCACGTGCCCAGCTTCAACTACATCACCATCTTGGGCTCCGAAATTAATTTCTACATCATCTTCACCACACACAGCCATGAAGACAGCCGCAGCGACTGGAACACCCGCAATCACACCACCACGACGGGCACATAAATCAAGAATGCTCAGCTGATCCAAAGGCACAGTTGCCATGGTCGTCACATCTTGGCCACCGTCAAGATCTTCTTCGATAGCGCGATTGATCAATGCTGCTAGGTGGTTTGGATCGAGTCGCGCATCAATGAGCATCCGTGTGATCGTCGGACCAAATACTTTCGAGGCCTGCCGAGTCATGATCGCCCTTCGTCTGCGTACGTGACTCCAAAACGAGGCACTGTTCTCGTGCTCAGTGTGCCATCAACGTTGAGGTTGCTCACCAGCCGAACTTGCCATAGAGCATCATCGCGCTCTGGGAAATCCTCCCGCCAGTGTGAACCACGAGTCTCTTCACGCAGAGAAGCGTGACGCGTTAAAGCCGCAGCGATAGTCGCGATGTTTGTCGTTTCCCAATCCTCAGTGATTGGTCGGCCCAACTCCGTGGTTGCAAGCGAATTGAGTTCGGTCGCTGCTAGTTCCAGCGAGTCCGCACTGCGAAGAACTCCAACATGGCGATCCATAGTTTTTTGCACCCGGCGGCGCACTTGATGAGGAAGTAACCGTTGGTCTTGATGCGAAGGCAGGATCGGCTCACGCACAACTCCAAGCTTGGCCGAGATCATCGAACCGATGCGACCCGCAAAAACAAGGCCTTCAAGAAGCGAGTTCGAGGCAAGTCGATTAGCCCCGTGCACACCTGTGCACGCCACTTCCCCGCATGCATACAGCCCGGGAATCGAGGTTCGCCCAAACAAATCGGTCAATACCCCACCTGAAACGTAATGCTGCGCTGGCGAAACAGGGATGAGATCGGTGACCGGATCAATGCCACGCGAGCGGCAGGATTCAAGAATCGTCGGAAAGCGACGAACCCAAGTGTCGGCACCGAGTTTTCGGGCATCAAGCCACACGTGATCAGTTTGAGTTTGTCGCATCCGACGCATGATCGATTTGGCTACCACATCGCGTGGAGCTAAATCAGCCATCGGATGCTCATCAACCATGAATCTGGCTCCGTCGCCATCGATCAGGTAGGCGCCTTCGCCTCGCACTGCTTCAGAAACTAACGGTTGTTGTCCTTGGGCAAAGGGACCTAGCCACATCACTGTCGGATGAAACTGTACGAACTCAAGATCTGCAACATCCGCACCCGCCCGCATAGCCAAGGCAACCCCGTCACCTGTGGAAACATACGGATTTGTTGTTTGTCTAAACACCTGACCAAAACCACCGGTCGCTAACACCACTGCCGGAGCTAAGGCCGCTCCAACGCCATCGCGTTGCCCTGTACCCATAACGTGCAACGTAATTCCTTGCGCGGCACCAGTCACATCAGTGATGAGGTCCAGAGCTAACGCATTTTCGACTAATTCAATTCCTGGATCTTGGGCAATAGCTTCAACCATGGCTCGGGAAATCTCGGCCCCAGTCGCATCTCCGCCAGCATGCGCAATCCGATCACGGTGGTGTCCACCTTCACGCGTCAATGCGATTTCACCATCTGGCTCTGTGTCAAAACGCGCACCAAGGGAAATCAATCCACGGACCGCCGCAGGACCCTCAGTGACAAGAGCGCGCACAGCCTCTTCGTCGCACAGACCAACACCTGCTTCCAATGTGTCTTCAAGATGTTCCGCGGGTGAATCGTCTTCCGCTAACGCCGCCGCAATGCCGCCTTGCGCCCAACGAGTGGAACCCTCATTAACTTGGGCTTTGGTTACCACTAACACCGTTAAACCTGATCGACGTAAATGCAGTGCCGTTGCTAATCCCGCAATTCCGGACCCGACAACAATCACGTCAGCGCGCACGGTCCAGCCTGGTTGGGCTGCAGCAAGTTGGACCGGAAGCTGAATCATGATTAGGCACCGATTTCGCAAGAAACATTATCGATCAATCGCGTACTACCAATGCGTGCAGCAACGAGCACACGTCCGACTCCCAGTTGCGCCGGTCCCAACTGTGGATTCGTGATCACCAGATAGTCCACCGCAATTTCAGCATGTTCCGCCAAGATCGCTTTTCCTGCTCGAACCCCTGCAACAGCACCGTCGTACTTCGCCACTTCCGCCGCAGCCTGAATCGCACGCGGAAGAACAGATGCCAAAGCGCGTTCTTGTTTCGTCAGAAATCGATTACGACTACTCATGGCCAAACCATCATCTTCTCGAACAGTGGGTACCCCAATGACTTCAACAGGGAAACGCAACTGGGTAACCATCGAAGTAATTAAGGCGAGCTGCTGATAATCCTTTTCGCCATACAGAGCGAATTGTGGAGCAGTTAGATGAAGGAGCTTGCCCACGATGGTGAGCATGCCCTTGAAATGGCCTGGTCGAACGGCACCTTCAAGGATGTTGCCAAGGGCGCCCGGCTCAATCATCACCTGATCTTCGAGATCAGCAAGGCTCGATGATCCGTACATTTCTTGCACAGAAGGCGCGAAGACCACATCAGCACCAGCGATACCGCTTACTTCAAGATCGTGTTCCAGAGTGCGAGGGTAACGATCAAAATCTTCGCCCTCACCAAACTGAGTGGGATTTACGAAATCAGTAACTACGACACACCCCGCTCGTCCAACGAGCTCGCGTGCTGTTCTGATCAGTGTCGCGTGACCTTCGTGCAGAGCCCCCATGGTCATCACAACCGCGACGGATTTATTCTCGTCGCGCGCAGAAATTAGTTCGGCATGAGTTGACGCTAGTAGTGCACTCACTTCACTCCCCCATTAGTGCTTAAGACATCTAACAGTGCTTCAGCCAGTGAAGTCGAGAGCAAACCAGCAGCGACACTTCGATCCGCAGTGACCCGAGCTAAAGCCCGGTAGGCATCGGCAGCGGTACTCGACTGATCGGCAATGACTTCAAGATGCGCCGCGACGGTTGCTGCGTCACCGCGAGCAACTGGTCCAGTGAGCGCTTTGTCGCCCATTCTTAAAGCGTTGTCCAAACTTGCGCTGAGCAACGGAGTCAATACACGCTGCGGTTCGTCAACTCCAGCCTGCCGAAGCAGCTCAGCGCTGGCCGCAACAAGAGTGACCAAATAATTTGAGCCGAAAGCTAATGCTGCGTGATAAAGCGCCCGCTTTTCTTCTGGCACCCAAATGGGGTCGCCGCCAATTTCAATGACAAGAGCTTCAGCTGCGGATCGCAACTCGTCTGGAGCCGTAACTCCAAATGGGCATTCTTCGAGTCTGGTGAGGTCCATGCTCGTGCCGGTAAAAGTCATAATTGGATGGATGGCGAGCGGCAGCGCACCTGCTTTTGTGACTGGATCCATCACGTCAGTTCCATAACGTCCGCTGAGGTGCACCCAAAACTGACCAGGCTTCACAACTCCGGCGTGAGCAAGCCCCTGCAACAGATCTGGCAGGACGTCATCAGGAACAGCGACGACCACAAGATCAGCAGCCCGCGCAACGCCAGAAATATCCACAATGGGAACACCTGGGAGCAACGCTTGAGCGCGAAGTTGTGAAAGGTCTGAAACCGCGGAAACAGCGACAACGGTGTGGCCAACTCGGTGCAAAGCAGCACCAATAACTGATCCTGCTCGACCGGTGCCAATGACGCCGACACGAAGGCGGGGAGGAGCCGTCACGGATCAAAGCGTAGAGGCTCGCTAGCGTCTTGTACTGTGCCGGCTCAGAAACCTTGGAAAGAGGCTTGGGAAGAGGCCGCCTTTGGCTCATCCGGGTTCTACCTTCAACAACACCCGTACGAGCACTTTGCGACCTCAGTCTCCCAAGATGGACTCGCATCATCCCTCCTGCCTTACCTCCTCAGGGCACTCGATCAACTCGAGCGGGTCACTGTGGTTGACGTGGGGGCAGGAGACGGGGATCTTGGTGTCCAACTACACAACCTTCTCGGTATCAGCATGCGATCGCGAGTGCATTTCCTTGCCTTGGATGTACGTCCAAGGCCTAGCAACCTCCCTGAGTGCATCGAATGGGTCCAAGGTGACGCACGCGCCACCATCGCCTCGGTTGAGCCGGGAAACATGCTCCTGATTGCCCACGAATTCTTAGACGATCTCCCCTGCGATGTTGTTGAGGTTGATCAGGCCTGCCTTGCCCACCTTGGGGTGATGGATGAAGAAACACGACACCTCAATTTCGGTCCAGTGCTCTGCTTTCCAGCACATGAGCGCCAAATTCAGTGGCTGGAGAAATGGTGGCCAGCAAAGCGACCACTTATGCGCGCTGAAATCGGAAGTAGCCGAGATGAATTCTGGAACCTGGCCACCTCGCGCATCACCGCTGGTTTTGCCATCGCTATCGACTACGGTCATGTCAGCCAAGATCGACAACGCGGACTTTGGGATGGCGGCACACTCGCGGGTTACCGCCATGCAATGACGGTGACACCCGTTGCAGATAACTCGGTTAATCTCACCGCACATGTGGCGATGGACGCAATTGCTGAATCATCGTTTGGAAATCCACAAACGCTTACGTTTCAATTAGGCCCGACCCCTGATTTCTTGTGGCTGACTGTGGCCTACGGAATTGAGTTTCCGCAACCTGACAAGATGCATACGTGAGTGAAGTCCTGGTAGCCATTGGTGCAGCGAGAAACATCCCGGCGGACCTATACCTAGATTTGGGTGAACTCCACCCCACCGGCCACGGTGCGATGCAACTGGCGCTGAGCGTTGAGAATGACATCATCACATCAGCCGATCCACGCATTGGTTTTTTACATCGCAGCGCTGAGAAGCTTTTCGAGGCTCGCGATTACCGACAACTCATGATGCTTGCAAATAGACACGACTGGGTGAGTGCGTTCAGTTCAGAGTTGTCCATTGCGCTTGTACTTGAAGACGCGATGGGGATTCTTCCTCCGGAGCGAGCCACTTGGTCAAGGATGTTGCTCGCAGAGATGAACCGCGTCACCGCGAATCTGATCATGCTTGGTGCTTCTTCTCCTCGCTTCGCTCATCTTTTGACCAGCCGCGAAGCTCTACTTGAACTGCTGGAACAACTCACTGGCTCAAGAATCCATCCGATGTTTAACCGGATCGGAGGTATCGCTGCCCAATGCGATCTGCAATGGCTGGAATCACTCCACACCGCCAGTCAAGATTTGCAACGAGTGGTTGACGAACTTCCAGAGCAGATACTCGAAGAATTTTCGCCGCTGGCAAATGTTGGCTTGGTTACGTCAGAGCAAATTCACACCTACGGCCTATCCGGAACCATGGCTTGGGCTTCTGGAGTGGCCAACGACTTACGGGTATCGGCGACCTACCTTGCCTACCAAGACGTGCAAAGCCTCATACCTGACGCCCTGGGTGCAGGCGATATTCCAACAAGGTTTGTGCTGATTGCCCAGCATCTCGTTGCAAGTCTTCACATGATGGATTCCGCGATAAATTGGCTAAAAGATGCCGGACCCGGTCCTATCTCAGTGCAACTGCCCAAAGTGGTTCGAGCACCTGAACTCACCACATACGGTGCAATTGAGGGGCCTTTAGGCACGATGGGCGTACTGCTAGACAGTGTGGGCGAGAAAACACCGTGGCGCTTGAAACTGCGCACTCCATCTTTCGCAACCATTCAGAGTTTTGAAAGCATCCTTGTTGGTGTACCTCTTACCGCACTCGCGCCAATGCTGCAGTCGTGCACCTTCATGGTTGGCGACGCGGATCGCTAACTCGCTAGGAGCGTTCGCGAATATAGGTGGCAAACCGCGCCCGAAGAAGAGTCTCGGTTGTTGGATCGAGTTCGTTATCACCAAACATCTCACGCACTGCGCGAACAGTGTCGATGAAGGTGCCGCCGACTGCTCCAAGATCGCCGCCTTCGCCTTCGATGGCAGACATGCTTGGCATGTGACCGAAGAGATCGGTGAAAAATCCCAAGTCGAGGTGCTTCTCAGCAAGGTGAAAGGCTCGCTGGCGCAATTCATCAAACGGTAGGTCTTCCAAGATTGGGTCAGTGCTCATGTACTGACCTTACCGAGACCCGAATCCCCAGGCGAACCGTCCGATGGCAAACGACACAGATACTCAAGCCACAGGGCTGCTACAACCAGAGCCAAGGCGCCGATGGCCGCCGCACCCGAAGCCCAAAGGCTGTGATTTCCTGCTTGTGTTAGTCGATCGGGAAAAGTGCCGGCAGCTACGCCTGCGTAGAACCCAGCAACGATTCCGCCGGTGCGTGAGGCTGCCATTGCTAAGGCGGCGGTGCGGGCGGCCACGATAGGTGGCATTGGATGTGAACCTGACTTGCGTTGCAGTCGAGGACGAGCCAAGAGCGCCCAGACAAGAACCGCAGCCGCGAGCAACCACAAGGTCACGGCTGCCAACAATGGCACGGGCAAGGCGCGGCCAAACTGGCCATCCATGAGAGTGGCAACTACCCAGCCCAAGACCCCTGAAACAAGGGCGAGTAGTACGAGAAAGCGAATACGCGTGGGTTTCATGATGGGATCGCCAGCCGCAATTCCGGATTCAACTTTCGAACGCCCGTGACATCCACGGTGCGCACCACTTCAGCCACCGCGCTGCCACCCAAAATGGCATCTGCATCCACGGCAAGCCACGGCACTAACACGAAGCCCCGTAAATGAGCTCGGGGATGCGGCACCGTGAGTTGTTCAGTGTCAGAAGTGAATCCGTCAATATCGATGATGTCTAGGTCAAGGGTTCTTGGGCCCCAGCGCACTTCTCGCGTACGTTGCCATTGTTCTTCGATCTCATTGAGGCGTCGCAGCAGTGCCAACGGCTCGAGTTCGGTTTCTAGCAACACCACCGCGTTCACATACACCGGTTGATCTGGCCCACCAACTGGATCAGTTTCAAAAACCGGCGAGGCCGAGACGACAGTGACGCCCGCAGTCGCAACTAGCGCGTCAACCGCACCCTGCAATGCCGAGGTGGCATCACCAAGGTTTGCACCTAACGCGATAACCGCAAACGTCATGGCCGGACTATTCGCAACGAAACATTGTCGAAGGGCACCGGGATTGGAGCCTGCGGCTTATGCACTATGACTTCAATGCCATCCACGCCAGACATCTCCAAGATATCCTCAGCGATCCGTTCGGCCAGAGTTTCTATGAGATTGAAAGCCTCTCCAATAATGCGGTCATAGACGAATTGAGAAATGGCACCGTAATCGACAGTGTCAGCAAGATTGTCGCTCGTCGAAGCATTGCTGGGTGCAAGGTAAACCACGAGGTCAACAGCAAACTCTTGGCCATTTTCCCGCTCATGCTCAAACACACCATGAAATCCTGTTGCTTTGATTCCGGAGATTATTATTTGATCCCTGTTCATGATTTTCCCCTCCGCCAAGCGCCGCCAATTCGAACTGCATCAACACTTCCTGCAACGTCATGCACTCGAACTGCCCAGACACCAGCCGCAGCGGCTAGTGCCGAGATTGCATCAGTTGCCACATCACGTTCATCGACCGGCCGAACGCTGCCATCGCTAGCTGACAGCAGACTCCCGATGAAACGCTTACGGGATGCACCAATGAGCACTGGGTATCCAGTTTCATTCAAAGCCTGCAAGTGGTTCAAGATGGCCCAATTGTGATCTGCTTCTTTAGCAAAACCAAGACCCGGGTCAATGACAATCGCGTCACGTGAAACACCCGCAGCTAATGCGGCATCCAC
Source organism: Actinomycetota bacterium (assembly GCA_009699705.1). Taxonomy (GTDB): domain Bacteria; phylum Actinomycetota; class Actinomycetes; order S36-B12; family S36-B12; genus UBA11398. The sequence continues at coordinate 12,309 of WLNQ01000012.1, forward strand.
TTGAGTACCAAGTTCTTGGAGCACCTCAGCGACAACATCGCCGTACGTTGCCATTGAGTTCATTTGGGTGCTGTGCCCGCGCCAATGCATCACGACGTAAGGCACCTCAAGCTCAGCGATAACCTCGAGCATCCCAGGATCCGCAAGCCCGCCGCTCACATCATTAACAAGAAATGCGCCCGCAGCAACAGCCGCTGCTGCCGTTGATGCATGCATCGTGTCAATACTGGAGGGAACCCCGGCTGCTGTTAAACCTGCGATGACATCCAGTACCCGGTGCTGTTCTTCGCCGACGCTGACGCGTTCGGCTCCTGGCCGGGTGGACTCACCACCAACGTCGATGAAATCTGCTCCTTGCCCATGCAAGGAAACACCAAAATCGATCGCATCTTGAGCTGTTGAAAACTTTCCGCCATCGGAAAAGGAATCTGGAGTGACGTTCAGGACACCAATGACGAGCGACCGATCGACACCAAGGAGAGCTGCTGGCAGTCCCGTTGGCTGTCGCAGGTTCATCGGCCTTGAATGAGCGCCATAGCTTCGGCACGAGTTGCTGGGTCAAGTAAGGATCCGCGGACCGCGCTTGTCAGCGTGGTTGATCCTGGCTTGCGAATGCCTCGCATCGACATACACAAATGCTCGGCTTCAATAATGACGATTGCGCCGCGTGGTTCAAGGATCCGCACGAGCGAATCAGCAATTTGCGAAGTGAGTCGCTCTTGAACCTGTGGTCGTCGTGCATAGAGATCAACCAAGCGGGCTAGCTTTGACAATCCCGTGATGCGACCGTGTGGCCCAGGAATGTAGCCAATATGCGCGCGTCCATGAAAGGGCACGAGGTGATGTTCGCAAGTGCTGTACATCTCGATGTCTCGCACGATGATCATCTCTTCGTGACCCAAATCAAAAGTCGTGGTCAAGACTTCTTCGGCCGTCATGTGTAGCCCAGCGAATATTTCTTGATAAGAACGCGCAACTCGCGCTGGCGTGTCTTTTAAGCCGTCCCGCTCCGGGTTTTCGCCCACAGCAATGAGTAGCGCTCGAATGGCGGCTTCAACACCAGCTGCGTCGAATTCGCCGATCGCTGCGTTTGGATCCACACTCACTGGATCGATGCTCATTGCGCCTCATCTGGGGTCGTTGTCTCATCTGCTGATAGTGGTGTTTCTAGAACTGGTGCAAGCTCACTGTGACCGTTTGCCATTGGGCGCGGATGATCAATCGGGCCTCGGGTATCCGGCTGACGACGAGCAGACCCAGTCCAAGCTGGGCGAACTTCCTGTAATTGAAGGGCCTGGAACACCGCGTCAATTTCAGCTCGATCAAGTGTTTCTTTCTCGAGCAACTCATGAACTAGCGCGTCCAACACATCGCGATTAGCAATCAAGATGTCGTAAGCCTCTTGATGTGCACTTTCAATAAATGTGCGAACTTCTTCGTCAATCGCACCGGCGATTTCTTCTGAATATTCACGCCCATGGCCCAAATCGCGGCCAAGGAAAACTTCACCAGGTGGCTGGCCGTAGCGAATCGCACCTAGCCGTTCAGTCATGCCGTACTGGGTAACCATTGCGCGAGCCAGTTCAGTTGCTCGTTCAATATCGTTCGAGGCACCCGTGGTCGGATCATGGAAAATAAGTTCTTCTGCAGCACGCCCACCGAGCATGTACGCCAATTGGTTTTGCATTTCGCTGCGTGTGGTCGAATACCTGTCTTGTTCTGGTAAAACCATCGTGTAACCGAGTGCGCGACCGCGAGGCAGGATCGTGATCTTGTGAACTGGGTCGTTGCCAGGTAAAGCAGCCGCAACGAGTGCATGGCCTGCTTCGTGATACGCCGTGATGCTTTTTTCGTGATCGTCCATCACCCGAGTGCGCTTTTGTGGACCCGCGATGACTCGATCGATTGCTTCATCCAGTGCAGCATCGTCTAGGCGTTCTAAACCAAGTCGAGCGGTCAAGAGCGCTGCTTCGTTCAAAACGTTAGCTAGGTCTGCGCCAGTAAAACCAGGAGTGCGTCGAGCTACCGCCTTGAGATCAACTTCATCTGCCATCGGCTTGCCCTTTGCATGTACTTGCAAAATGGCAAAGCGGCCAAGGAGATCTGGACGATCAACGGCAATCTGTCGGTCAAAGCGTCCTGGCCGAAGCAAAGCGGGATCAAGAATGTCAGGACGGTTAGTTGCGGCGATCAAAATGACTCCGCCTGTTACATCAAAGCCATCCATCTCAACCAGCATCTGATTCAGAGTTTGTTCACGCTCGTCATGACCGCCACCCATGCCAGCGCCGCGATGGCGTCCGACCGCATCGATCTCATCGATGAAGATGATGGAAGGTGAGTTGGCCTTTGCCTGCTCGAAAAGATCACGCACGCGACTGGCTCCGACGCCGACGAACATTTCAACAAAGTCTGAGCCGGAGATTGCAAAGAATGGAACTCCTGCTTCACCCGCGACCGCGCGCGCAAGCAGAGTCTTTCCGGTTCCCGGCGGCCCGTACAAGAGCACGCCCTTAGGAATCTTGGCGCCAACGGCGTGGAATTTTGCTGGGTCGGCAAGGAAGTCTTTAATTTCTTCAAGTTCTTCGACTGCTTCGTCGGCACCCGCGACATCAGCGAACGTGGTTTGCGGCATGTCTTTTGTGATGAGTTTGGCTTTTGACTTACCGAAACTCATGACCTTGTTGCCGCCGCCTTGCATCTGACCCATGAAAAAGAAGAGCAAGAAAACAACGATGGCGATGGGCAGGAGCGAGAAGAGCAAGGTGACAAGGATGTTTTCACTTGGCACTACAACGTTGTATCCGCCAGAAAGCTGCCCGGCATCAGACTTAGCCTGGAGTAATTCTTGAAGATTGACACCTTGGCCAGTGACATAGGACGTGCGGATTTTTGACCCGTCCTTCAAGGTCAGTTCAAGGAGCTGATCTCGATCGGTGATCGTGGCGGTATCCACCTTGCCACCGTTAATGTCCGAAACAGCCTGGCTGGTGTCGACCTGAGTCGGTGCTCCAACGCCCGCAAAGACGCTAGAACCAACCAAAACAAAGGCAACAGCTAGCGCAACCCAGAAGATGGGGCCACGAAGAATTCGCTTAAAGTCCACCTCATGACGTTACTACGGGAGCACCTTGGCTCAAGCCAGCGGAGGGCGGCTTTCGCGCTCAGCGATCAAGGGCCGTACACATGGGGAGCCAAGGTGCCCACGCAGCGCAGATTGCGGTACTGCTGGCTGTAGTCCAGGCCGTAGCCCACGACAAACTCATTGGGGATATCAAAGCCCACGTATTTTGGGTTCACCTCGACCTTGATGGCCTCTGGTTTACGTAGCAAGGAGAAGACTTCAACTGAGGCAGCCCCTCGTGATCCGAGGTTTTTGATCAACCATGAAAGCGTCAGACCTGAATCCAGAATGTCTTCCACTATAAGAACGTTTCGGCCGACAATATCGCTGTCCAAGTCCTTCAAAATGCGAACCACTCCGCTGGATTTTGTGCCAGAGCCATAGGAAGACACCGCCATCCAGTCCATCTCGGCGCTTCTGGTCAACGATCGAGCAAGATCGGCCATCAGCATGACCGCTCCCTTGAGGACTCCTACGAGAAGCAAATCTCTGCCGTCGTAATCGCTTTCGATCTGTGTCGCAAGCTCAGCAATTCGCGCTTGGATCTGCTCTTCGCTTACGAGCACGTGAGCAAGATCGGCACCAAGGTCTTCAGGTAGCAAGGGGGTCTCCTGCAGTTGTGGGTGAAACTGACGCGGTAAGGATCAGCCTCCCATAGTCACGACGGGCATTCACACGGGCTGGCAAACTCACTGCCCCTTGTCCGTGCCACTGGGTGATTAACGCATCAACAGCTTGCACATGGGCTAGCGAGATCGCATCACTCGCTGCTCCTAGATCAAGACACATCCGCCGAATGATTCGCGACCTAATTGCTCGTGGCAGCAATGCCAGCTGGTCTGCCTCTGCCCAGAGCTCTCGATCTTCGAAGGTCACCAATGTTTCAAAACTTACGTCGCTCCATTGCTCGAGGGCGCTCGCGTCTTCGCCTGCGAGTTCTGCCGTTCGAGCCAAACCTGCAATAAACCCAGCACCCAACGCTTCTTCAAGGGTTGCCATGGCAGCTCGTACGCGAACGCGAGCGAACTTCGCATCACCGTTATGCGGGTCTTGCCAGGGATCGACTCCCAGTACTCTGCACACATCGCTGGCACTGGCGTGCACGACGCTTCGCTCTAGGCCAAGTAGTGGCCTACGCAATAGCCCGGCAACGGGTTGCATTGCCGAGATTGAACGAGTCCCTGATCCACGCGCAAGTCGAAGCAACACCGTTTCTGCCTGATCTTCACGAGTGTGACCTAGCAGGATCGCCTTGGCTTGGTAGCGAACAGCCATGGCATCTAGCGCTTCATGGCGCGCACTTCGAGCAGCGGCCTCCGGCCCACCATCGCCGGTGACCTCAACTTGGGCAATGACCACTGGATCAAGCCCGAGTGCAATACAAATTGAGGACGCCGCTTCGGCAACCTCTGCGGATCCCATCTGCAATTGGTGGTCAACGATGATGCCAACCACGGTGAGCCCTCGTTGCTGTCCAACGAATGCTGATGCTGCAGCAAGAGCCAGGGAATCTGGGCCACCCGAGCACGCAACGATGATGACTTCACCCGGAGCAAGGTCGTTGAGCGACTCTGCAACTGCAGAGCGCACAGCCAAGGTTTGCGTTGTCGCCCAATGGCGCGCTGATTGCTCGTCGACCATTAGTTGGCACACCCGCAGGCTCGCAATTTCGTGGCAATTTGGTCGACGCTCACCCGTGTGCGTTCAATCGATGAGATGCCGTTCGTGAGAACGGAAAAGACGAGGACTCTCCCGTCCAAGTCAGGAACAATCCCGACGAGATTCACCACACCGTTAAGTGTGCCGGTTTTGGCTCGAACAAATCCTGCTGCAGATTTCTGCGCTACTGATGTAAATCGATCAGCCAAGGTTCCGGTGAAGCCGGCGATGGCCAAGGCTGGTGCGATTCCGCCTATCGAACCTTGCGCGGCGAGCATCAAGATCTTGCCCAGCGCCTGTGCTGACACTCGATCCTTATTCGACAAGCCGCTGCCATCAAAGAGCGCTATGCCCGCAGTTGGTAGACCTAGAGCAACCGCGGTCGCTTGCATGGCTGCAGCTCCACTTGCAAAACTTCCTGTCCCCTTCACCACAACTCCCGAAAGATGCGCGAGTGCTTCAGCAAGATCGTTATCTGAGTCCGTCAGCATGTGATGAACAAGTTGTTGCACGGGCACTGATTCAACGCGAGCAATTTCAGTGGCCGTCGGCGAAGCTTCGGCTTGTGCCACCGCGACAATTTTGATCCCTTTCGCGCGCAGTGCTTTGGCAAAGAGTTGTGCGGCATGTGCGGCCGGATCCTGAACTCGAGCCTTTCCACCGACCTTTGCTCGACCTTGGTCAACCATCAATGCTTGTACTGGCGCAGCTACTCCCGCTGCAGGGAAAGCTTGTGACCAACCTGGGCCTAACGTGCGTCCGCGAAAAAGCGACGTGTCGTAATTCAAGGTAACCGGGACAGCCTGTATCTGGCTTGCCACGCGGGAGGCGAGCGTTTCAAGGGTCGGTCCAACACCAGTACTTGCCAACATGGCGTCACCGCCACCGATGAGCGTCACCGTTGCGCCCTCGACAACAACGCGGGTGGCGATGCGCTTGGTGGGCGTCAGGGTTCGTAAAGCAGTGGCTGCCGTCAGCAACTTCAGCGCCGAGGCTGGCATAAGCGGTGTGGTGGCATTGGCATCGAACAAGGTCGCTCCCGTTCCCGGGTCACCAACCCACACCCCTGATGTGCCAAAGGCTGGACGATTCAAGATTCCAGAAAGTGCGGTGGTTAAGCCGATCGAAGTGGGGATAGGCGCGGTGCTGCCCAGCACTGGGATCGATTCCATGACTGGCGTCGGCAAATCTGCTGCCCTCGCCACAGAATCAACGAGGGGTGACGCAGACCACAACAGCAATAAGGCCAGTAAAAACGTCGTTTTTGTCCGATGTGTCACCCATCACCTCCTCAACGGCAAGCATCACTGTTTTCATAGGGAAGACTAGGTGACTATGAACCCCTTGGTATTCGACGTCACGATTGAAATTCCCGGCGGTAGCCGTAATAAGTATGAAGTGGACCACGCGACCGGCCGGATGCGCCTCGATCGCATGCTGTTCACCTCAACTCGCTACCCACATGACTATGGATTTATTGACAACACCTTGGGCCAAGATGGCGACCCGTTGGATGCGCTCGTCATGACCCAAGAACCGACCTTCCCTGGCATTGTGATCAGCTGCCGGGCTATCGGCATGTTCCGCATGACAGACGAAGCAGGCGGCGACGACAAGGTTCTCTGCGTTCCTGCTGGCGACCCACGTCTTGAGCATCTTCGCGACATTCATCATGTTGCTGAATTTGATCGCCTTGAGATCCAGCACTTCTTCGAGGTGTACAAGGATCTCGAACCCGGCAAGAGTGTTGAAGGCGCAAGCTGGGAAGGCCGTGCTGAAGCAGAAGCAGAAATTCATGCTTCGATCAAGCGCTACGTACCAGGAACCCACGGTCACTAAGCAGCAACCACAAGTAATAAGTAAGGGGTCCTTCGCGAAAGCGAAGGACCCCTTACTTATTACTTACTACTTATTGTCTAGTTTGCTGGTGGCGTTACCACGATCTTGAGCGGGCTGAACGTCTTGACCCTGATGGGTTCAGGAAGCGGGGTGAGCCCGAAGGCTTCAAATGATCCCTGCCCAGCAAGTCGCACAACATACTGCGCGAAACTCAGTGGAAGTGGCTTACCTGGTTCATTACAAATAAGCAGATGTGCCACACCCATAACCGGCCAACCGATCAGTTCTTGATCCTGAGCTAACACAATCTTTGATGCGGCGATATCGAACTGACCCTCAACGGGAACGCCGCCCAACCCTGGTCCGTAAACCAACATGTCCGAAGACTCTCCGCTGGCAAGGGTTGCCGTTTGATCCGTCATCGCTGCGGACCCCACTTTGGCTAGCTGGACGTCATCTGGGCTCACCCAGATATTGAGTTCAGCGCCTGCTGGAAGTGAAGCCATTCCCAAGACATTGTTGACTGCCGTGGACACTGGCAGGACAGCTATGGCACCTTCAGTTGCAGTAATTTCATCGACCAGCTCTGTGACCGATGCGAATGGCAGAGCGCTTGGGACCGACCCAACGGTGCCAAATTTCCAAGACTGAGGTGCAACTGAGGTGAGCCAAGCAGTCATCGCCTGCATGGCGCCTTGATCGCCCTTCAAACCGATCAGTTTCATCGGAGGCAGACCTTCAAGACCCAACCCATCATTTGATGCAGTGACCAGCGGATCGTTCCACGTTTTTATGGTGCCGTTAAGAATCCCGGCGACTGCTGCGGGTGTGAGCTGGATGCCTTCAAGTCCTGGCTCGTTAAAGGCCAGCGTCACTGGATAGTTGAATGCCGGCACCACCACGGTGGAACCTGCAGGGCAACTTGAAGTCTTGAAGTCTGCCAACACTGCTGGTGAGGGTAAAACGTCAATGAGGTGAACTGGAGCAGGCTTGTCTGCTGCCACTTCGACCACAGTTTGTTCGGTGCAGGTAGCCGTTAATGACTGTCCGACCGCATCTAGCGCACCTGTGAAGATCTCCGGCGCAGCCACGGACAGCGTCCCTGACTGGCAGGTGATGTTTGCCTCTGCCTGTGCAGCAAGAACATCGGGCGGCAGTGGTGGAGTGCAGCCACTGAGAACCAGCGCAGCCGCAGCGAGTGGAATGGAAAATAAAGTAGCGAGGGCGAAGCCTCGTGAATTGAACCGAGACATCGCCCTCGCCCTTCGTTTAGGTATGACGCTATTACTAGTTAGAAATTACTTGATGTTTGCAACAAGAGCCTTGGCCTTAGCCAAAACCTTGCCTGCAACTGGCACGTAGCCAAGCTGTGCTGCACGTGATGGTCCACACTTCTGGATCAGGTAATCCTGGAACTGGCGAACGCCAAGACCGTTAGGTCCCTTTGCATCTGTGCGAGCAAGACCGTAGCTGAAGATTGCCATTGGGTAGGCGCCCTTCACCTTGACGTTGTAATCAAGGGCAACCAAACCACGTGCATCCAAGTTGTCTTGAACAGCAAGGTTCTTTGCCGCTGAAGCTGCTGAAGGAGCAATGAACTCACCGAGTGCGTTTTCGATGCGTGCTACTGGGTAGCCCTTTGCGTCACCGAAGTCAACGGCTCCGATTGCACCTGGGGTGGCATCAATCGTTGCAATGATCGTTGCGTTGTCCTTGCCAGCCAATGAGCTTGCTGGTGGGGTGCCGCCTGGGAATGCGGTTGTGAAGTCATCTTGAACCTTTGCCCAAATTGAAGGCGCAAATGCGTTCAAGTACTGCAACGTGTTGTTGGAAGTGCCTGAGTTGCCTGAGCGGTAAACAACAGTGATGTTGGCATCAGGGATCGACGCAGCAATGCGTGCGTTGCTTGCGAGGATTTCCTTGTCATTCCACTTGGTGATCTTGCCGGCCATGATCTTGCTGAGCGTGGTGCGCTTCAACTGGATTGACGAACCAAGGGTCTTGCCGGTCTTTACGTTCTTCAAGTTGATTGGGAAGGCAAGAGCTCCACCAATGTTTGGAACATAAGTCCAGTCAAAGGTTGGCTCGCCACTTGAGTACTTCGAGTCTGTCTGTGCGTAAGCGAAGGTGCCCTTGGTGAAGTTGCTCTTGCCGGTGCCTGAACCAGTTGAGGTGTAGTTAATGACAAAGTTTGTCTGCGAAGCGTTGAAATCAGCTGCACACTGGGAAATGAACGGGTATGGGAATGAAGCTCCACCGCCGGCAAGGTTTTCTGCTGCCTGGGCAGGGGCCGCCATAGCGAATGCTGAAACAGCAAAGGCGCTTGTTGCGAGAACTGCAAGAGTGCGACGCACTGGTTTCTCCTTAGATAAGTATTTGTTTGCTAACAATTAGCACGTTAGAGACCAGACATTTCCAAATGGATTCGCATATATGTCATTAAGCCGTCGCGCAGATGAACAGTTGCTTAACCAAAGCGCCCATTGACGTAATCAAGGGTGCGCTGATCCTGTGGGTTGCCGAAGATCTCTGTGGTGCGACCCTGCTCAACAACATGTCCTGGCTCATTTTCAGCAGCTAAGAAGAAGGCCGTGTAGTCGGCAACACGAACAGCCTGCTGCATATTGTGCGTGACGATCACGATCGTGATCTCTTTGGAAAGTTCGCGAATGGTTTCTTCAATTTTTAGGGTTGAAGCCGGATCGAGTGCAGAACAAGGCTCATCCATCAACAACACATGGGGCTGAACAGCCAAGGCGCGAGCAATCACGAGACGCTGTTGCTGGCCACCGGAAAGTTCACCGGCTGCGTGACCGAGACGATCTTTGACTTCATTCCACAAACCAGCGGAAGTCAAAGTCTGCTCAACGATTTCATCGTGGTTGCTGCGCTTCATCCCTGAAAGCTTGAGGCCTGAAAGCACATTTCCGCGGATGGTCATCGAAGGAAATGGGTTCGGCTTCTGGAAGACCATCCCGATGTTCAAACGGATATGAACGGGATCCTTGGTTGGCCCATAAATGTCTTCACCCTCATATAGCACTTCGCCAGCAAGAGCTGCACCGGGAAGAAGTTCATGAAGGCGGTTCAAGGTACGGATAAATGTCGATTTACCGCAGCCCGACGGGCCGATGAGTGCGGTCACGGTGTTCTTGGGGAATTGGAGATTGACGCCTTCTAGCACCTTGCGAGTGTTGAACCACACGCTAACATCGCGCGCCTCTAGCTCCACTGGTCCTCGTTGAGCAGGAGTTGAAAACTCCTCTTCAAGTACAACAACGCTCTGCTCGAACTCTGCTGTTGACATTTCTTCTTCCTCCATTGTGAACTCGCCGTGCCTTACTTAACTTTGGTGCGGCCAAGGAGACGCGCGACCGTGAACAGAATGGCAACGAGCACCATCAAAATGAGAGCAGCGCCCCAGGCGCGCGAGACTGCATCTGGGTAAGGCTGCGCAACATTTTCAAAAATTGCAATCGGTAGCGAACTGATCGGATCCGAAAATGGATTCGTCACCGTGGCATCGTTTTTACCTGAAGTCATCAAAAGCGGCGCTGTCTCACCGATAACCCGAGCAATTCCCAAAATGATTGCGGTGACGATGCCGGTCTTCGCTGCGGGGAGAACTACCTGCAAGACAGTGCGAGCACGTGTTGAACCGAGCGCGAGTGCGCCAGTTCGCAGGTCATCCGGAACCAACCGCAACACTTCTTCAGCTGTTCTTGCAACCGTAGGCAACATCAATACTGCGTATGCCAAACCGCCAGCGAAGGCACTGGTGTTAATAGCGCCAGTCAGGATCAAGGTTGTCAGAATAAACAGACCAGCCACAACGGAAGGAACGCCCGACATCGACTGCACAAAGAATCGAACATAAGGAACTGCCTTACCGCGGACTTCAGTGATGTAAATCGCGGTTGCGATACCGATCGGCACGGCAATGAGCGCAGAGATCGTCACAATAAGGAGCGTGCCAAGAGCAGCATGGGCCATGCCACCGTATTCAAGTGGTGTCGATGGGCTGATGTAAGTCGAGTTTTGCGTAAGGAAAGGAATAGAAAGCGCCTTTAGGCCGTTGGAGACTAGCGACCAAAGCACCGAAAGAATGACGACGAAAGTGAAAATCGAAGCGCCAACGGCATTAACGATGATGACTGAGTCAACGATTCCACGATTACCCTTTGTCGCGACGGCGGCACAGCCCGATGCAAACATCTGAATCGGCAAATAGATTACAAAAACGAGCGCCCCAGGCATGTCACTGAACAAGAACAAGGCAATCACGAAGACCATTGGTACCGCTACAGCGATGGCTACGGACACATCAAACTTTGTGGTGCGCTTGCGCCAAGGATGCATCTTCTTCTGCTGTTGCAGATTTGGGAGCGTTGCTGGATCAAATGTGGTGGTCATTTCTTCAACCGCCCTGTGCGACTCACAATGAGATTCGCGATCATGTTTACACCTAATGTCATAAGGAAGAGGAAGAAGCCTGCAGCAAGAAGTAACTGCACTTCAAAGGGTCCCGAAGCTTCACCGAATCGGGAAACAATCAAGGTTGCTACAGAGCCGCCACCAGATTCGATGACGTGATACCAGTTGGTGTCGTAAATCAACTTCAGTACGAAGAACACAGCGATGGTTTCACCCAGAGCACGACCCAAGCCCAGCATGATGCCGCCGACAATTCCGCCACGGCCGTATGGCAGTGCAACGTAGCGAAGCATTGTCCAAAGTGAACAACCGAGCGATTCAGCAGCATTGATTAATTCAGGAGGTGTTCGGCCTAGTACTTCCCGCGTTACAGACGTAGTAATTGGGATCACCATGATGGCGAGGATGAAACCCGCAATGAACGGAGTGCCAAAGAAGTTCCCTGAATCATTTTGGAAGAGCGGAATCCAACCCAAATATTCGTGGAGCAAGCGTTGCCACTCGGCAGCTTGCGGATTGAGCATGTAGAAGGCCCACAAACCAAGAATGACCGACGGAATAGCTGCCATTAGGTCGATAGAGTTCGTGAGAAATGATGCCAATTTTTTTGGTGCTAGGAAAACTATGAAGATAGACAATAAAAGTGAAGCCGGGACGGCAATCGCTAGCCCGATCACGGCCAGCAGGATCGATCCGTACAGCATGCCGAAAATACCAACGTCCAGCGGATCAGAGTTGAGATCCCAGGCTGTTGTGGTGAGGAAACTAAAACCTAGCTGCTGGAATACCGGCACGGCCTGAGCACCCAAGAAGACTGCGATACCGGCCAAAACAATAAGGGAGACAAAAGCAGCCGCCGTAATTGACCGGTTGAATATCCGGTCACCCCGATGGGAAGTTGCTGCTGCCTGGAGATCACGCTGCTCCAGATCCACGTTTGCCATGGCTCAATAGTTGTACAAGGAGGTTGACTTAAGGGTGCTGAGATGGGGAACATCTGTTGACATGAACATGAACGGAAGATGAACTATTTAAGGGGGTCGAATCGCGTCTGCCTCCCAGTCAGGCCGGTTTGAGTCCAGCCAAGCCCACAGGTGAAGATTAGGTATGCATATTGACATGTGGTCCGATCTGGTTTGTCCCTGGTGTTTCATTGGCAAGAGACAACTAGAAATCGCCCTTGAGCAGTTTGAGCA
>WLNQ01000120.1 GCA_009699705.1 Actinomycetota bacterium
CCCCAGTGTCAGTACGGCCTCCATGAGCACAGCTGCATAGTCAGTGGTGTTGTGAGCCGGGTAGGTGGCGCCATACCCCGCTGAAATATTGATGACCGATTGCAGAAATAAGCACGCTAGAAGCCCGCCGGCGCATTGGGCAACGATGTAACCCGGCACTCGGCGCCAGGGGAAGTCGCCGCGAAGGGCAAAGGCCAGACTCACGACTGGATTGAAATGCGCGCCTGACACCTTGCCCATGCACAAAATTAGAGCCGTAACCATCAGCCCTGGCGCGGTGACAGCAGCTACTCGCCCGACTGCTCCATCAAACTGGGCAGCCATCATCCCGCCACCTGCCGCAACGAGCACGAGGAAGAACGTTCCCAGAATTTCAGCAAAAAGACGTCGCCACTCTTGACTCGGATTATCGAAATTGGTGATGCGGCTGACAACTGATGCAGGAAGGCCATAGACCAAGGCATGGTCATTTTGATCAGGGTTCGCCATGACCGGCTCCTCAAGAAGATATAGGTGCGTTCGTTTCTGTCTGGCTAATTATGTCGCTTAGATATCCACAACCGTAGATTTCGCCCTTGGCAGCAGTGAAGTACCGGTGCAAGATGACTCGTGACTCGAATCGGGGGATGAGGGTCGATATAAAGAAGGGCACGCATCAAAAAGTGTGAGCCCTTCTTTATGTCTCTTTGGGGATATCTGACAAATCAAATAACTCGGACTTCGTCGGCCTGTGGACCTTTGGGGCCTTGAATGATTTCGAATTCAACAGGCTGATGTTCTTCTAGTGAGTGGAAGCCCTCAGACCTAATTGCTGAGTAATGGACAAATACGTCGGGTCCGCCGTCAGGCTGAGCAATGAAACCAAAGCCCTTTTCTGCGTTGAACCATTTCACTGTGCCCTGAGCCATGGCGTGGTTTCTCCTCACAAAACTTGTTCTCGGTTGTTGAAACCCTAAATCCCAACGGGCTGGGAGCACCCAAATTTTGAATCGCTAGCGGTCAGGGACCGTTCAGTGCCCATGCATCGTGTCGGTACGCTCACGCAGTGACTCCTGACTCAATGGCTGCTGCCATTCGCGAAGTACTCGTTGCTATTGCAGCTGAGGGCACTTTCGCCATTGAGGTGCCGGAGGCTGTCCACATTGAACGACCCAAGAATCGTGAACATGGGGATTACGCCACCAACATCGCGCTGACGTTGGCAAAACCGGCTGGAGTTGCCCCGCGTGAGTTGGCGCAGGTTATTGCGGCGAGGTTAGAAGCCTTGACTGGGATCAGTTCCACCGAAATTGCGGGGCCAGGGTTTATCAACATTCGACTCGATAGCGCGGCCCAAGGCGAACTCGCGCGCAGCATTGTCACTCAAGGCGCAAGCTTTGGTCACAACACCGCCCTTGCCGGTCAGACCATCAACGTTGAGTACATTTCCGCAAACCCAACTGGCCCACTGCATTTAGGGCACACGCGATGGGCTGCTGTCGGTAGTGCGATTGCCAACGTGTTGGCAGCGGCTGGAGCCAAAACTGCTTCCGAGTTCTACATCAACGATCGCGGCGTTCAGATGGAGAAGTTCGGCGCCTCAGTGATGGCAGCAGCGAAGGGTCAGCCAGTACCTGAAGATGGCTACCACGGTGGTTACATCATCGATCTGGCTGCGCAGATAAACGCTGAAGAACCAGAGCTGCTCGACTTACCAGAAGACGAACGGCTCGCAGGCTTTCGCGAGGCAGCCTATAAACGACAACTACATCAACAGCAGCAGGTACTTAGTCTCTTTCAGACCCATTTCGATGTGTGGTCTTCAGAGCGCGCGCTACATGATTCCGACGCAGTAGAGACAGGGTTCGCAAAATTACGCGCGCAAGGACATGTCTATGTTGAAGGTGGCGCAACCTGGTTGCGGACTTCCGATTTTGGTGACGATAAAGATCGGGTCCTGATCAAGGCAGATGGCGAATACACCTACTTCGCTTCAGACACCGCCTACTTCGTAAATAAGCGCGATCGCGGATTTGATATTTGCATCTATCTCCTAGGTGCTGATCATCATGGTTACGTCAATCGACTCAAAGCGGTTGCCCAGTGCAATGGTGATGACAAATCGGCTGCAGAAGTCCTCATCGGGCAGTTAGTGAAAATCACGAAGGGTGGCCAGGAGGTAAAACTTTCCAAGCGTGCTGGGAATATCGTCACGCTTGAGGATCTTGTAGAGGAAGTCGGTGTTGATGCCGCCCGATACTCGCTCATTCGTTATCCCGTGGATTCACCCCTCACCCTTGATTTAGAAGTCATTGCCCAGCGCACGAATGACAACCCGGTGTATTACGTGCAATATGCGCATGCCCGTTTGTCGTCGGTGTTGCGTAACGCGGCAGATCTCAAGATCGATTGGCGCTCCGCTGAATTTGATCCGGGTCTGCTTTCGCACGAGCGCGAAAATGAGCTTCTCGGATCGCTTGGCGAGTTCCCTCGGATCGTGGCAAGTGCCGCTGAATTGCGCGAGCCACATCGCATCGCCCGTTATCTGGAAGTACTTGGTGGCCAGTACCACCGCTTCTACGATGCGTGCCGAGTGCTGCCGCGCGGGGATGAAGAAGTCTCAAGCGAGCACATTGCCCGATTGTGGCTGTGTGCGGCTGCTCGCCAGACGCTCGCAAATGGTCTGGCACTTCTTGGAGTCAGCGCGCCAGAGCGCATGTAAGGCAAAGGGGAGTGCATGCCCTAGCCTTGACGGATGTCAAACGTCTGGCCTAATTCCGCAACACGTGGAACTGACGGCGCTCTTTGTATTGCCGGCGTTGATGTGCGCGATGCCGCAGCACAACATGGCACGCCCTTATTCATCTTTGACGAAGCAGATGTGCGCGCACGGGCACGCGAATATCGCGATGCAGCCGAGCGGGTAGGTGCTCGCAAGGTGTATTACGCAGCGAAAGCATTCTTATCTACCGCTGTTGCTCGATGGGTTTACGAAGAAGGTCTAGGCATTGATGTTGCGTCCGGCGGAGAGTTAGCGGTGGCGCTTCGGGCTGGAATTCCTGGCACTGATCTGCTGCTCCACGGAAATAACAAGTCAATGATTGAAATCGAAGCAGCGCTTGAAGCGGGTGTTGCTCGGATTGTGGTGGATTCCTTCGAAGAAATTGTTCGGGTAGCGGATGCCGCAATGCGTGCTGGAATTGTGCAACCGGTGTTGGTTCGTCTAACTATTGGCGTTGAAGCGCATACTCATGAATTCATTGCAACAGCGCATGAAGATCAAAAGTTTGGATTCTCAGTGGCCTCTGGCGCTGCTGACGAAGCGATTCGTCGAATCGTGAAGTTACCTTCTCTAGAATTTAGAGGGTTGCATTCACATATTGGATCTCAGATATTTGATACCGACGGCTTCGAAGAAGCCGCAGTTCGAATTGTTACTTTCATTGATCACCTCCGCACGGATCAAGAAGTTGACGTAACCGAGCTTGATCTCGGTGGCGGTATGGGAATCGCGTATTTGCCAACAGATGAGCCACTCTCGATCGATGATCTGGCTTCGCACGTGGCACTCATAGTCGCACGTGAATGTCAGTCTCTGGGATTAGCGATGCCAGCCTTGGCCTTTGAGCCAGGTCGGGCCATTGTCGGGCCGGCGGGAATCACTGTGTACGAAGTCGGAACGGTGAAGCCAGTTGAACTTGACGACGTAGTCCGCACCTATGTGTCCGTCGACGGCGGCATGAGTGACAACATTCGCACGGCGTTGTATGACGCCCAGTACACAATCGAGTTGGCGTCACGAACTTCAAATGCAGAGTTAATGCTGGTTCGAGTGGTCGGTAAGCATTGCGAGTCTGGTGACATCGTCGTGCGCGATGCCTATTTACCATCGGACCTCGTGCCAGGCGATTTATTGGCTGTTGCGGCGACCGGCGCTTACTGTCGTTCGATGGCATCGAACTACAACTACTTACCAAAGCCAGCAGTGGTTGGGGTTTGCGATGGCAATACATCAGTTGTGCTTCGCCGCGAGACCTTAGATGACCTACTGGCGCTGGACCCAGGGGCTTAACCCGAATCCAACGCCAGTTGATTTCACGTTGATACTTATTTTTCGATCGAAATTATTCGCGTTCGGCTCCAGCTACCAAAGCTTCTGGCTCTTCGACGTTCGTGCGAGTGATCATCCAAACGATCACTGCCACCACTGAACCAACAAGTGGTGCGACGATGAACAACCACACTTGACTCATCGCCTCGCCACCTGCGAAGAGGGCAGGGCCAAAGGATCGAGCCGGGTTGACTGAAGTGCCATCAAGTGGGATGCCCACAAGGTGCACGAGCGTCAGAGTCAAACCGATCGCGATTCCAGCGAAGCCAGGCGCGGCGACGCGCTCAGTGACCAGAAGAATCACCAGAACAAATGCGGCGGTGAGCAGTACCTCGAGAAGGAAGGCGCCTCCTGCGTTGATCGAGCCGTTGTCGTAGGAGTTTGTGCCCAGCCCGCCGGTGTAGTCGGTGACACCGAAATTGGACACGAAGAGTTTAAGTACGCCACCCGCAGCGATCGCACCGATGAATTGGGCAACCCAATAGCCAAGAGCTTCACCGGCCGGCATCCGACGGCCTAGGAGCATTCCTAACGTGACCGCAGGGTTCACATGTGCGCCGGAAATCGGGCCAAAGGCGTAGGCGATGCCCAGCAGCACGAGGCCGAAGGCCAACGCGACGCCGACCACTCCGTTGCCGGGACCGTTGCCGTCTGTGCCTACTTTTGCTGCAATGCCAAAGACGGCAGCGCCGACGGCAAGGAAGACCAAAAGGAAGGTGCCGACAGCTTCGGCAATGAGTTTTCGCGTCAAGAGATTCATCAGATGCTCCTAGATCGAGGTTTCATTTGAGGGAACGCTAGGGACATCGCGGGAAAAGGTGTGGGATGCGCGCGGCGAGTGTCTGGGCATTTCAGGACAACATTTGGGGTTGACTGACTGGTATTACCCCCTACCGATGCGTCAGTTTGACCCTTGACCTGAGAGGCTATGAGGCCTGACCCATCCATCTGGAGTACTCATGTCATCGGCACCAACCCCTCGTCCTGTCACTGTGGCGGTCCTTGGCGGCGGCACGGTCGGCAGTCAGGTAGCCCGTTTGTTGACAGACCGCACCACTGATCTGCATATTCGGATGGGCACTTCGCTCAAACTCACGCAGGTGGCTGTTCGAGACTTATCCAAAGTACGTGGAATTGATCCGGCCTATCTCACGACTGACGCAATGGCCGTTGCCACTTCAGGCGCGGACATCGTGGTGGAATTAATCGGCGGAATAGAGCCGGCTAGGTCGCTCATCTTGGCCGCGATTAAAGCTGGATCAAGCGTGGTCACAGCAAATAAAGCGCTACTCGCATCTGATGGAGCATCGCTGTATGCAGCCGCCGAAGCAGAAGGCGTTGATATTTTCTTTGAAGCATCAGTTGCCGGGGCGATCCCGATTGTTCGGGCCCTTCAAGAGTCGCTTTCTGGAGACCATGTCACCAAGGTGATGGGCATCGTCAACGGCACCACCAATTACATCCTGACAAGGATGGACGAAGACGGCGCTTCCTTCGCAGATGCTCTAGCGGAGGCTCAATCGTTGGGTTATGC
>WLNQ01000121.1 GCA_009699705.1 Actinomycetota bacterium
GATGGGAATACACGCCCCACTCAATGTGCACATCTGGCGGCCGATACCTGCGGTGTTGATGCTGGCAGTACCAGCGGATGTCCATGCGATCGTTGACGACGTGCCACCGCCATCACTCATCTGACACTTCGTGACATTGGCAAATTCGCCACACCGCTGCATCCGCCCGCCAACAAGCCAACTTCGGGTTGCATTCCATGCAGCCTGGGTAACAGCACTCGCAGGAGTGAACTGGATACCAAGCTTGCCGTAATAAGCATTCGTCCACAAAAACCAAAAAGTTGAGGTGATTCCGTATCGCACTGAGTCGATATAGGTACGTGACATGTACGCGGCTGATGTTGCATCATCAATGTCAACATGATCTTGGCCTAATCCGGCGAGTCCATAATTTACTTCAGAATCGAAGATCAGTTTTGGGGGAGCGTTATTGACTGCAAGCATCGTCTTAAATTGTGTGAGTCCATCAATGCGCTCGGCCGGGCCGCCATTAGCAGAAGGGTAGGAATGCACACTGTAACCGTCCACTGGCCAATTCATAGTTTTCAGAGCAGACAGGTAGGCGTTGAAGTTTGTGGCAAAGGCACCCTCAGCTCTTGTGCCTGTTGATGCGGCAAATACCAACGGATTGATGGCAGTTGCATAGTTCTTTTTGCACGTGTTAATTGCTTCGTGAACGGCCAGAGTGACGTCTGCCAACTGAGCAGGAGTGCCACTCCAAAATGTTTGTAGATTTCCTTCATTCCATGCTTCATACGATGCAATCGTCCCGCCGAACTTCATACACATCGCGTAGATGAATTCATTGACGTACGCCATATTTTTTGGTGGCGCTGAATCAGATCCACCGCTAGCCCAAGCTGGTGTCTTACCCAACACGTACATAACAGCCGCGCCATTACTTTGCGCAACATTGATTGCCCTATTCAGCTTTTCGAAATTGAATTCATTGCGGGCCGGATTTAACTCGGCCCAAGAGACTCCCGAGTCCCATAGGCGCAGATAGCCATATGGAACAGTGGGATTTGATCCGGCATCTGGTGGGGCGTGGAGACCAAATAATTGTCGATCCACTTCGGCGCTCATGGGAAGCGAATCAAGATGCGTCCAGGAATGGTTGACCATGTGTCGATCCATCCGGTCCAGCAGGAACGGAATCCAACCCATCAACGTCTATGACTTTGGAAACTACCTCAGGTGCAGGAACTGGGGTGATGGCGTTTTTCGCAGTCTGGGTAGTGAAAGACAGGAGGTCGTTGCCAAATCGGCAGCGTGCAATGGCGGCTGTGATTTCACGTTGGCGATCCGGCGCGATTGATAGCCCCCAGGCCGTCAAGTTTGCGAGAATCGCCTTGGCTCTATTGGATGCCACCGGGCACGGCAGGCTCGAAGGCAGCGTCGTTGCGCTCTTGGCACGCGCTCGTGTTGAGTAAAAGCGTTGGGTTGAGGAGAGGCTCGTAGATGTTGTTCCTCGATTAGCGGAGGCAGGCAAAACGAAGGTTGCCCAGGAATAGCGCTGTCGTGGTGTCCAAGCATATGAACCTTGACCCCATGCGTCTCTGAAGGAAACCACCGGTGAAAGCACGATCCGAGCGGGATTTGTTTCTAGATCTTGATCGTCATTTACGAGCCATTCCCCCTGTGTGAGTGAGCAGTTAGGACCTATTCGTGGGGTTCGCAGGGCGCCTCGAATGAGCAATTGGGCGGTCAGGCTGCATCCATTGGCGTCTGTTTTGGTCCACGCGGACGTAGGGATAAATTTTGAGGCTAGGTATCCGACGGTAAGTGGCTTCACGACGGGAAGATTGGACGATAGCTCGCCTACGGTGGCGGTAATTCTTGGTGGGTTGGCAGCCTGCGCAGGAAGGGGTAAGGCAAGGACCAGCCCCGCCATTGAGCACAGCATCAGCACTGCGCCTAAGCGCTTCATTGAATAATCATGCATGACATTTGCGCTTGATGAAAGGTCTCGTCAGACCTGAGTGGTTCTATTGCTTTATGGCAATTGATCTGGCGTCGCATTGGGTCCAGGAAGGCTTCATCGCCTTCGACACCGAGACCACTGGGGTGGATGTCTCTGCGTCCCGAGTCGTGACCGCCGCCGCCGTGGTGTTTAAGGAGGGTGAGACGACTTCCGTTCGCACTTGGCTGATCAAGGTAGACGTTGATATTCCTGAGGTCACCACGGCAGTGCATGGAATAACCAATGAGATGAGCCAGAGAGATGGGCAAGAACAGTCCGTAGCCTTGGCGGAAATTCGTGATTTCTTGATTGCAGCTGGGTTGCCCGTGGTGTGTTTTAACTCCGGGTTCGACATTCCGCTTTTCAATGCTGACCTTGAACGCAAGGGCCTGAGCCCTCTTCCAACAGAGCAGGTGTTGTGCGCGTACGTCATTGATAAGCAGTGCAATAAATACGTGAAGGGCAAGGCTCAACGCCGTCTCAAACCAACTGCTGAGCGATACGGCCTGGAACTTTCCGATGCCGATTGGCATGGCGCCGAAGCTGATGCGACCGCAGCGGGAAGGATATTTCTCGCGGAACTGGCTGCCTACCCGCAGTTATCCGATCTGTCCGCAGTTGAGCTCTCGGCAGCTGTGAACTCGTGGCGTGACGAGCAAGACGCCGAGTTCCAAGAGTGGCTGTCTCGACAGCCGCCAAGGCCAGCTTCTTAAACCTCCAGCCCCCGTCGGGTCCAGCTTGGTCAACCTACGGAAAAGTTTGGATGATTGAGCAAGTCCGATATTTCGGCCGGGATTGGCACGGCAGTCGTTGTTCGCTCGTGGGGGATCTTGGGTGTTCAAGTCCAAAGCGAACCCGTGACACTTTAATATGAGAAACAAGAACGTCATCATGATTGAGAGCCACCTCTGATGAGCCAGTTCTGATGTATTCGTCATCGAGTCAATGAGGGGGGCACATGGCGCGGCCGCACTTGGTACTCAGCGAACGCTATTTTGGCGCTGTTGCCTACACCTCAAATGCACATTCTTGGCAGACGCGTAAGGGCGGGAATATCGCCTACATGTCGCACCTTCTTGGCGTATCTGCACTCATTATTGAAGCTGGGGGCGACGAGGATCAAGCGATTGCCGGACTTTTGCATGACGCGGTGGAAGACGCGGGTGGCCTAGCGCGGCTAGCAGACATTCGCGATCTCTTCGGCGACCGGGTTGCCGGAATCGTGCTGGGATGCTCAGATAACGTTGATGACGGTGACTTCTGGATGGGTTATTGGGAGCGAAAGCAAACGTATCTTGATCGTTTAGAAACTGAGCCAGCAGAAATGGTGATGGTTTCGATTGCCGACAAAGTGCATAACTCTCGTGCCTTAGTTACCGACTTGCAGATCTCTGGATTGACGGTGCTGAATAAGTTCCACGGTACGCCCAGGGAAATCATTCACTATTACAAGGAATGCTTGCGAATTGGGATAAAAGCTCAGGTGAGCCCCACCCTGACTGCTCCGTTAGCTGTAGCAATTCGAGATATTGAGTACTTTATTTACGGTGAGTAGCGAGCCGGTTATTTAGGTTTAGGATGAAAGCGCGTTAGTTAAAGTTCATTCTGAGTGATCAATACTTCGCCATCGCTGAGTGTTCGATACTTGAGATTTCCACTTTCAAGAAATGCAACTGCTTTATCGGCTTGCCCAGATTCTGGATTGTCACTTTGGTAGTGCGGGATGATGCGATCTTGGATGAAACCTAAGGTCAATACCTCGGTGGCCGGGTCATATCCGGCAGGAACAACGTTTGGATCATCCATCAGGTGAATGCCTTGTAGATCAGGGCCAACAACGACTGCACCCGCTGAATATCCTCCGTAAATAAGTGAAGGTAACTGAGCCAATTCACGTTCCAGATTCGCCTGAAGGAGTGCCGCCTTAAAGCCGGACTGCTTCATTGCACGCGCCAAAACGAAAGTGTTGCCACCAGCAATCCAGACCAAATCTGCTCGGCACAGGCGTTCTACGAGTTCAATCTGTTCACCAATTTCGGCGCGTTCAGCGCGCTTCGTTCGGCTGCTGCGAACTTCACCAGCTTCTTCATCAATATTATCAACAAAGTAAAGACGCAGATCCAATTCTTTGCACTCGTAACCTAGGGCGACTAACTCGGCAGATTCATTAGTGAAAGCACCCTGACGTGAAAACGGATAGGAGTCGAGGGCATTAAGAATGATCAACGCTTGAGTGGCTCCCGGATTAAGAAGTCGAAGAGATTCAGGAGCGTCCCCTAGTCCTTGTGAACTCAAATACAACTGGACAGACATTAAACAATTGTATGCTTGCTTCATCTCGGCTTTGTGGAATTCTCCTAAAGTTGAGCTCTGTGACTAAGGAGTTTTCATGACTGATGAAGCGATGATGTCGACAACTTTCGACCTACCTGGTTACCGGGTTGAAGAAACGAAGGGCATGTGTTGGGGTGTGCTTGTGCGTTCCGTTGGTTTCGCCAAGGGGTTCACTGGCGGTATTCGGTCGCTTGCTGCTGGTGAAGTACCGCAATACACCGATGTGGTGAACAAAGCCCGCGCGCAAGCTGTTGAACGCCTCATGGAACACGCCCAAAACTTGGGTGCCAACGCCGTTCTTGGTGTGCGTTTTGATTCAAGCGATGTGGGCAATGGCCTCTCAGAGATCTTGGCCTATGGAACAGCTGTAGTCGTGTCTCGGGTGTAATTGCTCTCGACAGCACAGATGTGAAACACCGATAGCCGAATGCAGCTCAAGACACTTGGTTCCATCTAGGTGCACCCATATATTGGGCGTGAATGATTCGGGTCTGTCTGGCTATTGGAGATGTTCATGGTTACCGCTGGTCGAGTACGGTCACGGCGCTCAGTTTTGGCTGTTCCCGCTTCAAGTATCAAGATGTTGGAGAAGGCCAAGGGCCTGAATGCCGACGCGCTCTTTATGGATCTCGAAGATTCAGTGGCGCCAGCAGCTAAAGCGGATGCCCGCAAAAACGTAGTCTCAGCCCTTCGTGAGGGTGGTTACGGTGAGAAGATTTTGACGGTGCGAGTCAATGACTTCACGAGCCCATGGACAGTTGATGATGTCACCGAAGTAGTCGCCGGAGCTGGGTCACTTCTTGACTGCATCATGTTGCCTAAGGTGCAAACTCCCGAGCAGGTTGTTGATTTAGACCGATTGCTGACGTCTCTGGAGATTCAGCATGGACTGGAGCCGGGACGAATTGGGATCGAAGCTCAGATCGAAAATGCACTTGGATTGACTCATGTCAATGCCATTGCTGCTGCGTCAACTCGGCTGGAAACCATCATCTTCGGGCCTGCAGATTTCATGGCCTCCATCAATATGAAATCGCTGGTTGTGGGGGAGCAGCCGCCGGGCTATGACGTGGGCGATGCTTATCACTACATCCTGATGAGCATCTTGATTGCGGCTCGCGCGTATAACAAACTGGCCATTGATGGGCCTTACCTCGCTATTCGCGATGAAGCGGGTTTTCGTCGGGTCGCAGGGCGATCAGCGGCTCTTGGTTTTGACGGTAAGTGGGTATTGCATCCCGATCAGATCGATGCCGCAAATGAAGTATTCGCACCACGGC
>WLNQ01000122.1 GCA_009699705.1 Actinomycetota bacterium
GGCAACAAGATCACCGTGTGGGTGTCAGGTGACGTGCCAATCGGTGCAGATATTGCCTTGAGTGCGCCAGCGAAGGGCAAGTATCTGGAACTTGACTCAAACAAGTTCATCCGAAACTGACACTTCAGATTTCTCAAAAGTTTCGGCCCGGACTCCTTGTGGGAGTTCCGGGCCGAAAGTTTTTATGGTGTTGCAGCTACTAGCGCTCGCAGGTGCACCATTCTTCAGGTGTAAACATCGACTTCACTTGATCAATGTGCTCACCACAGCCTTGCCAGGTGACCTTGTTGCACTTTGCACATTTCACTGGGCTACACATGATTCCTCCAAGATGTTCGGTGAACAATAGGATACCCCTGGGGGTATACAAATGACAACTCAGCAGCGGTCAAAGTCGCCTCCACTTAGGGTTGCCTTATGACTATTGCTATCGGTGACACCATTCCTGACGTTGAACTGTTCATTATCCCTGAAGATCGCCCAACACCTGTGTCTTCAAAAGAGATCCTGAGCAAGGGCAAAGTCGTGCTCTTTGCAGTTCCGGGAGCCTTCACTCCAGGTTGTTCCAAAATGCATCTTCCTGGCTTTGTGAACAAAGCTGCTGAGTTGTCCGCCAAGGGTGTCGACGCAATCGTCTGCCTTGCAGTCAACGATGCGTTCGTGATGGATGCGTGGGGCAAAGCTCAAGGTGTAGGCGAGCAATTCGTGATGGCGGCCGATCCACAGGGAGCCTTCACCAAGGCGGTTGGCATGGATGTTGATGCACCGGCCCTTGGCGGTCTGCGCTCCAAGCGCTACGCCATGGTGATCGAAGATGGCGTCGTCACCCAGTTCCTGCCAGAAGAAGACGGATTCAACGTTCTGGCTTCAACGGCAGAATGCGTACTCGACACCCTTTAATAAGAAGCCTTTGCCCGTGTGCCCTACGGTGCAGATATGCATCGGGGGAGCGCAGTAGCTATCGGCCTCGCGAGTCTGCTTATGACTTGCGGGGTCGTTGCTCTTGCACCAGCACAAGCAACGACTCAAAATGCGCAGACGTTACTGAATTCCCTACCAGTTTCACCAGAACACCAAGGCGGTTATGACCGCTCGCTCTTTAAACACTGGATCACCCAAGGTGGCTGCACAACACGTCAAGATGTGCTGATTCGCGATGCCGTTTCAGGGAGCGCCTCTGGCTGCACGGTTGTTGATGGCCTGTGGCATTCCGTTTATGACGGCGTCACGACCTCCAATGCCCGCACCTTCGACATCGACCATCAAGTTCCACTGAAGGAAGCTTGGGATTCGGGTGCCTGGCGGTGGACTCCAGACAAGCGCAAAGCTTTCGCCAACGATCTTGGTTATGCCAACTCACTCATCGCCGTGTCCGCTTCATCGAATCGCTCAAAGAGTGATCAAGATCCAGCCGAATGGCTGCCGCCGAATACTGCGGATACCTGCCGATATGTCAAAGCTTGGATTGGCGTGAAATATCGCTGGCGCTTGGCGGTGGATTCCCTTGAAAAGTCCTCGATCTTGCAACTTCTGCGCGGCTGCCCAAAGCAGATGCAACTTCCTGATCTGGCTTAAACGATCACACAAACGCCGAGAACCAAATTAGGCACTTCAAGGAAGTCAACGACTAGCGCCAATTCTTCATCATCAGTAAAGGTAACAAAATGTTGAGAACCTTCGGTATGAACGATCGGCCATCGTCGAAGGTCTCCACCAAGGCCCACGCCCACTGCTTTCGCTGCCGCCTCTTTTGCAACGACAGCACTCAGCAAAGTGATGCGGCCAGCTGCCAGGAGTTTTGTTTCAGTTTCGGTGAGCACCCGCGCAACTGCCGGGGCAAGTCGATCTGCTTTTTCGACGTCCACTCCCACGGCGTCGGCACTGGCAACCGCGGCAACGATCACACGTGCCGTGTGCGCAAGCGAAATTACAGGTAGTGGCAATGAATTTTCGTTGGTCCAGGCCACTCCAGGTGCGCCTTCTTCAGAGCGAGTTATTTCAATCGTTTTCGCATCTATCTTGGTGAGTTGAGTTTCTAGGATGTATTCACTCACCGCATCTTTCAAGGCGATCCGGCCAAGCAGCCATTCCATTTTCCGCGTCGCTTGTGCTTGCATATTTTCCCAAGTCGCACGTTCCGACTCTGTCAGAAATTCCTTGACGAGTTCGATAGCCGCTTCATCCGTGTAGGCCTTCAACTCGTCAACAAAGGTCACGTGGACGCGCGCCAGTGGCCCAACGACGAAAGAGTAGGTAGCCACACGCGAAACTCTATGTGGTTCTGAACTACGCGACCGCGAAATCGAAACAATCATTGATTTGCTCGTCACAGTTGTTCGAGTCGCCTTGGAGAAACTGCAGTGTGGTCAGCAAGACAGCGGGTATTCTCGTCAAGCATTCAATCGAGGAGAAATTATGAAGGTTTGGTTCATCACTGGCACCTCCCGAGGATTCGGGAAAATCTGGACGCAAGCAGCGCTGGAGCGCGGCGACAAGGTCGTTGCCACCGCCCGTGATCTGGCTCCCCTTGATGATCTCGTCGCCAAGTTTGGTGATTCCATCCTCCCCTTGAAACTTGATGTCACAGATAAAGCTGCCGTTGAAGCTGCCGTTCAACAGGCACATGACCACTTCGGTCGCCTCGATGTGATTGTGAACAATGCCGGTTACGGCCATATGGGCTACTTCGAAGAACTCACTGAAGCCGAGATCCGAGCTCAGTTTGAGACCAACGTGTTCGGTCCGATCTGGGTTACTCAGGCTGCGCTGCCAATTCTTCGCGCTCAAGGTTCCGGTCACATCATCCAGGTGAGCAGCCTGAGTGGCCTGACTGCTTCAGGTGGCATGGGCCTATACAGCGGATCCAAGTGGGCGCTGGAAGGAATGACGGAAGCCCTATCTCAGGAAGTACGCAAGTTCGGAATCAAGGTGACGCTCATTGAGCCTGGTGGATATGCCACTGGTTTTGGCACCGCAGGACGTCGCAACTCTGAAATCCACCCTGCCTATGTTGAGTCACACGAAAAACTCGGCAAGCTGCTGGCAACCTCTGCTGGATCAAACGCTGACAACAGTGTTCAAGCGTTGATGACGGTTGTTGACGCCGAAAAGCCACCGTTGCGCCTGCTCTTGGGTAACCAGGCGGTCGACGTTCTGCATTCATTTTACGAGCGCCGCCTCAATGATTTCCGCGCTTGGGAAGATGTCTCGCGTTCCGCCGACTAATAAAAGTCAGGACTTTGGACCCACGATCGCGGCTTTAACTTCCCCGTACCGTTAAGACACGAGCTCGAACATGGAGGTTCACTATGCGTCTTCGCAAGGTTGCAATGACTGCCGTCGCAGTGTCATCGCTTGTCGGTTTAGCGGCAGCACCTGCCTTTGCAGCAGCACCCACACCCTCAAAAACCACGTGCGGAAGCAGCAACTACGCCTGCCTCACGGTGAATCAAGCAAGCGTTCCCGCTGGTCAAACGGTGATTTTCAAAGGCTCGCTCAGCACATCAGCATTGAAGAATCTTGCCTCGTGGACTAAAGGCGACAACATCGTCTGCCTCACGCGCTACAAGGCAACCGCGGAGTCCAACGGGTCTTGGCCGTGGACCACACTTGATGGGGCTTGTGCGCAAGTCAATAAAGCCGGCAAGTTCACTATCAACGCTGAATTGGGCCAGAAGGGCCCGCATTACTTCGGAGTTGAAATGGGTCCGTGTCAGGCCGATGCTGATCAATGCGGTAATAGTGATGGTGGCCTCGTCGGACTTGACGGTAAGTCCGCGGTGTACATGACCACGACTTAAGTTTCTCCTGCCTGACCAAAGTGAGCCCTTTGTCATAAAAGAAGGGCTCACGTTTTGCTCACCGGTGTAATTGCGCCATGCTGGACCAATGAGTGGTCGTCTGGTCATTATGGGTTCGGGTGAGAACGCCCCGACGATGGTCAAGCTTCATCGCACCCTGATGAAAGAACTGGGCGACAGCACCAAATACATGATCGATACGCCTTATGGCTTTCAGGTCAACGCCGATGATCTCGGTGCGAAATACCAGCAATATTTTGATGAATCGGTCGGCGCCAAAATCGAACTAGCGCAGTGGCGCCGCAAGGACGCATCAAAAGTCGAACACGAACGCACCCTTTCGCAGTTGCAGCAAGCCTCGTGGGTGCTGGCGGGTCCTGGAAGCCCGTCATACGCATTGAATCAATGGACAGACACCGCGATCCCGGCAGCATTTGCCGACCTCGTTCGTCGTGGCGGAACGCTGGTCACCGGAAGCGCAGCCGCAGCAACCATCGGTGTTCATGCAATTCCGGTGTATGAAATTTATAAAGTGGGCGAAGATCCCTACTGGTTAGCCGGACTCAATTTGCTTGGCGATCTACTCGGCATTCGTGCGGCTGTCGTCCCCCACTTTGATAATCGCGAAGGTGGTCGTCACGATACGAGTTGCTGCTATATCGGCATGCACCGACTTGAAATCCTAGAAACCCAACTTCATGACGGAGCTGGAATCATTGGAGTCGACGAACACACTGCCGTGGTGATTGAAGTGGGTACCGGAGCAGTTTCCGTGCACGGTGCCGGTGGGCTCACCCTTCGACAAAGTGGCAAGTCAGTATTTATCGCAAGTGGCGATTCGACAACCGTTGATGCAATGCGCGAAGCACTACACAGCACGAACACTGTAGAAATTGCAGCTACCACTGACCTGATTGCAAACTCAGATCTGCTTGCAACTTTCAGGGAAGCCCTGCAGTCCGGTGACTCAAGCGCTGCGCTTGCTGCAGTTTTGAGTACTGAAGATGCAGTTTTCGCTACTGACGCTGCTGCGCATCAAGAACTACGCACGATGTTAGTTGAGTTAGCAGATGCTGCGCACAGCGGATTACAAGATCCCCGAACGCTGCTTTCACCACTCGTTGACGTCGCTCTGAACGTGCGCAAGCTAGCCCGCGAAAATAAGGATTATGCGATGAGCGATCTCGTTCGCGATTCGCTTACTGCCGCCGGTATTGAAGTGCGCGACACACCTGAGGGCGTGCAATGGGATCTCGCGAAGTAATTCCCGCACATCGATCACCGCAGTTCTTGACTTAGCCCAGGTGCATGTATTCCTTGATTCCGTTTGGCCGAGTGATATTTGACGATCCATTCGCATTGAGACTGTCCAAAAACGCGATGTAAGCCAAATACTCTGACTTGCCACGCGCAACAGCCCCGCGAAAACGCGCGGGCAGCGGTGCAGCCATCGCACCGCGGTTATAGCGTCCCATCAACAACTTCAACTGCTCTTGCGCCTTAGCTGTTTGGCCTTGCTGATTATCTAGTTCAAGGCGGCCACGCGCAGTGCTGTAGTCGTATGACTCCACCTGCATCGTTGAAAGATCAGCAACACCAGTTGTATTCCAATTTGTGTAGCTAGCAACTTTGGTGTCTGCGGTGCGAATTCCAAGAATGTGAC
>WLNQ01000123.1 GCA_009699705.1 Actinomycetota bacterium
CTTGAATGCCTCGTTCTGAAATTGGCTCGGCGGATAAATGTTGCTCTTGGAGTGACAAGACGAAGTTGCGTACGCCTACGACGCCTCGGTACCGCTGTTGTGCTCGTTCAGCTGCATCAAAGAGAGCCATCACAGCATCAATATCGTGATCCGCTGATCGAGAGCCTTCAAGTGCTTGTCGTCGGAGCCGATCAGCCCAGCCGTGAGCGCGGGTGCGATCTGCGCATTGACCAGACCACACCATCCACAGGACTTCGACCGGAGTTGCGCCTCGATCGACGAGCTGATGCGCATCGTTGATCAGTTTCATGAATTGCTGCAAGGACTGACATACGTCGGCAAGTTGTTCGTCTTCTGGCAACGGTCGCGTTCCACGCAACACATCACGCAAAAGTTCATCGGAAGGTGGCGGAGTAATACTTGGATCATCGATGCGGGCCTGCATGCGCAAAGCTCGACCAAGGGCGCGAAGTTGCGAAGGATCAATTCCACACAGTGGACCGGTAACTAACTCAAGTGCTTCAGCAGTAGAAATCGCACTTGGTCGCACTGCAACGCTCAGCGCTTGAAGCAACACCGCGATCGACGGTTCGGCGCGTAGTGGAATCTCGTCCGTGGCAACTGCAGCAGGAACACCGGCCTGCACGAGCGCTCGCTGCACCCCCGCGATGTCTTGGCTATTGCGAACAAGCACTGCCATCTGCGACCACGGCACACCTTGATGTAAGTGCAAGGAGCGCATGTCTTGGGCGATACCTGCAGAACGCATCAACTCACTGTCAAAGGCCTGCACCTCGATGGATCCGGGCGCTGATTCGACTTCACAGATGGGGTTGCGATGCAGCGCAAGTATTGATGGATCAAATGACGGGATCCGAACTCTGGAAATAATGCGTGCTGCCGCATCACGAATTTCGAGACCGAACCGGCGGGTATGGCGCAAGACCACAATCGGTGCAGGCTTATCAACCCTGCCAAACTCCTGCGGGAACCGCATGATGCCGCCAGGATCTGCCCCGCGGAATCCATAAATTGATTGATCAGGATCACCAACGGCGATGACTGTGGTGTGTGGACCAACGAGTGCGCGCAATAAAGCAACTTGTAGCGGATCCGTATCTTGATATTCATCAACGCAAATCAAGCGATATTGCTGCTGCAGGGATCGAGCAACGTGTGCACTTTGCGCGCGGGCTACTGCAGCACTTAAGAGCTCCACGTAGTCAAGAACGTTTTGCCAGTCCATGACATCGCCTTCTTGGGCAGCAAGGCGACCTACAGCAACCCAGGCTGGTCGCTGTGAAGAGCGGCCGATGCGTTCAAGTTGTTCGGGAGCGATCCCGAGCATTTTGGCTTTGGCTAGTACGGCGCGCACTTCATTGGCCAGGCCCAGCGTGGAAACCGCACCTGCAAGATCATCAGGCCAGTCAATCGTGCCGTCTTCAACCGCGCCCATGAGTAGTTCTCGAATGCGCACATCTTCTTCGGCGCCGGAGAGCAACTGAGGTGGCTCGCGGTAATCCTCCGCGGTAGCAGTTTGTTGCAGCAGACCGAAGGCAAAAGAATGGAAAGTGGCAACAGCAGGCAGCACACCCCCACCTAGGCGCGAAACCAGACGATCTCGAAGGTCGGCCGCCGCACTCTTGCCAAAGGTCAAAGCGAGCACCTGCTCTGCCCTGATTGGCTCAAGCGGATCAGTGAGCCGAGCCACGATGGCCTCAACGATCGTGGTGGTTTTCCCAGTGCCCGGGCCAGCCAAGACAAGCAGCGGCCCTTGGCGATGGTCTACGACGCGCTGTTGATCGTCATCCAGCACTGGCGGGGTTGCTGGCGGCAGTGCCGCCAAGTCGAGGTGCCAACTATGAGCGCCACCTCTTTCCCGCATTGCTTGTGCCATGAGGCATTAGTACCACCTTGGTCTGACTTCACCACCCACGCCGAACGGGTTGTCTACACCTAATCCGGTAGATCTGAAAGGATGGACCCGTGAGCGACCAGCCCGTACGTTTCAACGACGGGCCATCAGATCCCTTAGGCCTTGATGGAGGCCAGTCCCCCACCTTGATCATTGAAGACGGGGTTATCCCACTTCGAGTGCGCCGACCGATGGATCTAGCCCGATTTGTCTTGGCCATAACCGTGACGTTTGGCATTGTGTTGGCCGCATGGTTTGCCTCGAGCACGAGTGCTGGCCTTGACTCAGATCTCTCCAGCACCGCCAGTTTGCTCCCTGGCTTTGTCGTGCTGCTCCTGAATGTGATTGGTGGAATCGGCACTCTTGGTTTGCCTATTGCAGCTTCGATCGCCTTGGCCGTGCGCAAGCGACTTCGTCAGCTCTTTGATTCGCTCCTAGCCTTATTGTTCAGCGTTATCTTTTTAACGACGCTTGCAACAGTTATTTCAAATGTTGATTCACCCCGACTCCTGACAGCCCTCACAGGTTCAGCAAGCCAAGGGGGCGCAGCAACCGCCCCGATCCTTGGCGGCTTGATCGCTTTCATCACTGTCGCGCGCCTGATGAATCGGCGCCCATGGAGTGTGCTGAGCGTCATCGTTATCGGCTCAGTCATGATCGTTACAGTTCTGAGTTCAGCCATCGCGCTTGCCGGCATGCTCATTTCCATCACTATTGGTTGGGGCATAGGTCTCATTGCGCGCTACGCATTTGGCACTCCCACCTCGCGGCCTTCAGGCGTGGCAATTGCGCAGGCACTAGAACGCGGTGGCTACCCAGTGATCACCTTGCTTGCCCAAGACACCACTCGCCGCGGACGCCGTTATCAAGCCGTCACCCGTAACGGCGGTGTCATGCGAGTCACCGTGTTTGACCGCGACATGGAAGGCGCCGGAATTGTTAAGGCGGCATGGACCGCAGTGCGCTTGCGTGAAGACCAAGCTCGCGGTCGATTCAATATGCGTCGTGCCGTTGACCATGCGGCACTGACCTCGTTTGCCGCTCAAGCAGCAGGAGCGCCTGAACCTCGACTGCTGCTGGCTTCGGAAATTAACGAAGACTCCTACCTGCTCGCGTACGAATACATCGAAGGTGTGATCCTTCGCGATGTCGAGGACGTCACCGATAGTGATCTCGAACAAACCTGGCGAGCTGTGCGCACTTTGCACGAGCATCAAATTAGCCATCGCGCCCTTGACTCAAGCAATCTGATTCGCAGTGAAGACGGATCCATCTGGCTTGTCGGCCATGACGGTGGAGCTGTTGCCGCTAGTGACGTTTCTATGCGCATCGATCTTGCCGAACTTCTTGTCACCTTGGCCATGTTGACGGACGTCGAACGCGCAGTGGCAACAGGCCGAACGGTGCTAGGCGTCAGCGGACTGTCACGAGCCTTGCCCGCACTACAACCGGTCGCACTTTCCGCGCCCACTCGTCGTGCCGCACGGAAACATAAGGGACTCTTAGTCGCGCTTCGAGACTCGCTCATTGAAATTGGTACCGACGAAGGTGTCGAACCAATTCAACTTGAGCGCATTAAACCGAAAACGCTTGTTTTAGCGGTCGTTGGCACCGTGGCAGGCTACGTCTTGCTCACTCAACTTGCCGACGTAGACCTTGTAAGTCTATTTAAAACTGCAGACTGGCGTTGGGCTTTAGCCGCTCTACTCTTCAGTCTCATTACTTATGTTGGCGCGGCCTGGTCACTGGCCGGTTTCGTTCCCGAAAACATCCCACTGCACCGAACGATGATGGCCCAACTTGCTGGCGATTTTGCCACCTTGGTTTCGCCGCCAACTCTTGGTGCCGTCGCAATCAACATGCGTTTCTTGCAGCGAGCTGGCCTTAACCCTGCACTTGCTGGGGCCAGCGTGGGCGTGTCTCAAGTGATGGCCTTCATCATGCACATGATCTTGCTGTTGGGCTTCGGCTTCGCAGCCGGAACCCAGGCCGACTTCACTTTCCAGCCACCAAAGGCAGTCGTTATCGCGGTCGTAGTGATTGCCGTCGTTATCGTGTCGCTCTTCGCCATTCCGCAGGTACGACGGCTCACCAACGATCGTGTTGGGCCGCTTCTCCGTGAAGTTGGCCCTCGGTTGTTGACCGTTGCCCAACGGCCGATGAAACTGATTGAAGGCGTCGGCGGCATCATCGTGTTGAACTTGGCATATATCGGCGTGCTCTTTGCAAGTGTTCAGGCCTTTGGCGGCAGCGTCAGCATTGCGGTAATCGCCGTGGTCTACCTCGCCGGTGCCACAATCGGGCAGGCGGCACCTACTCCTGGCGGATTGGGCGCTGTTGAAGCAGCCCTGACCGCAGGCCTCACCGCAGCGGGCCTCGATGGTGGCGTTGCGCTGTCAGCAGTCTTGCTCTACCGCTTGGTTACCTTCTGGATCCCGACGGTTCCTGGATATTGGGCCTTCACCTGGCTCACCAAGCGTGGCGCGCTCTAAAGCCTGCCTAATAGACTGTTCACATGACTACGCATCGCCATCTGCAGCTGACCTTTGGCCCAGAGACCGTAACCGCTCCGATCGTTTACACGATGGGCAAGAACTACCAGGTCATCCCTAACATCCGTCGGGCGAATATCGAACAGCACGTCGGCTGGATGGTCTTGGATCTTGAAGGCGAACCCGCAGATCTTGATGCCGCAACCGAGTACCTCAAAGGGCTCGGAATTGAAGTTTCTTCCGCCGAAGGTGACATTGTCGCTGGCTAAAGCCAAGTTTTAGGTCAAGTTTTAGGTAAGAATGCGCCTATGACTGAAAATACGAACGTCACCGTCACCGTAAGCGAAAACGGTCCCTACGAAATCGTGGGCGACGTTGAGATCCTTGATGCCAATGGTGTCCTGATCCGCGAGACCACAAAAACTTTCCTTTGCCGCTGCGGGCATTCAGCCAAGAAGCCGTACTGCGACGGCGCACATAAGAAGTTTGATTTCCAAGACTCAGGCCTAGCCCCCGAATAGCGGGAACTTGGCCTTGCAAGGTGGATATCGGGGGTTCGAGTTCCTCACAGCCCACCAACGTTGCTGCATCCAAGATCTAGATCCAAATCTTAGAAGTTGTTGACGTCTATATACATGTGTTTGGGTGTGAAGCTAAACAGCGTCAACATAAGCAGGGATCACGATTTCGTTGTACTGCAAGAAGCCAGGTTTAAACGGCGGATCAAAACGACAGATTCGCGTTTCATCAGAGAGTGCAAGGTTAACTTTAGAAGCGCTTGTGCGAAGCTCTTCAGTCATCTTTCGTGATAGTTCATCGGTTGCTCTTCCGCGAAATGATTTTGCAACGCATATTTCGGTATCTAATTCGCGTAATTTGACTTGTGAATCGTTGGGATCTGGCAAGCGGTCAAAGGTGCTACCTGATGGCAGTACAAACGAGACGTACCATCCGGCGGATTCGGATCTATCTGCTTTTTGTGCCGTGATTACCGGGGCAGTCATCGCGATTTTTTCCGACGACTTATTCCCTTTTGAAA
>WLNQ01000124.1 GCA_009699705.1 Actinomycetota bacterium
CATCATCGTTGCGGCGGCAGGCGTTGCTCACTTGATCACACCAGATCTCGTTCGTCCGGGTGCTGCTGTTCTTGATGTTGGCATTACCCGCACCGCTGCTGGACTTGTTGGCGATGTACACCCAGACGTGATGAATGTTGCGGCGTTCGTTGCGCCAATGCCAGGTGGTGTTGGTCCGATGACACGGGCAATGTTGTTGATGAACGTTGTCGATACTGCTGAGCGACTAGCCCGCTAAGCGCTCAGCAGTTCATGGCTGCCCAGCAGTATCTTTTTCAATTCTTTTAGTTTGACCAACTTGCACCGGCGCGCATTTGATCTGACCAGCGGATCTTGTCGCCTAGTTCATGAGCTGCGCGAAGTGGCCAGTGCGGATCGCGAAGCATTTGGCGGCCAAGGAAGCAGACATCAGCCCTTTGATCTTCCAGCAGTTGTTCTGCTTGTGCTGGTTGCGTGATTCGGCCGACTGCTGCAACAAGAATTCCCGTTTGAGCTTTGATTTGAGCTGCTAAATCAATTTGGTAATTCACTTCATTGGGAATTGCGGCAACCATCACTGCGCCACCTGAAGATGCGTCGATGAGATCTACGCCAATCTTCTCAAGCTCCTTCACGTAGACAATGCTCTGCTCCATATCCCAACCGCCTTCAGCCCAGTCGGTTGCGGAGATGCGTACGAAGAGTGGCTTATCTGCAGGCCAGGCAGCGCGCACTGCCGCAGTGACCATGAGCGGGAAGCGCATCCGATTCTCTAACGAACCGCCATACTCATCCGTGCGGTCATTGCTCAATGGCGACAGGAATTGATGCATCAGGTAGCCGTGCGCCGAGTGCAGTTCAATCACATCAAAGCCAGCCTTATCAGCGTTGACGGCAGCCGCGGCAAAGTCCGCGATTGTGTTATCAATATCTGCTTGATCCATTGCCTTTGGCGTACTCATGTCAGCAAAGGGACGATCAGTTGCGCTGAGGGTCTGCCAGCCACCCTCACTGAGTTCTAGGACCCTGCCGCCGGTTGCTGGGCTTGATGTGGATGCCTTGCGACCAGCATGAGCGAGTTGAATTCCAGCCTTGACATCTTGGGTGTGGATGAAGTCGGTGACGCGTTTCCAGGCTGCAACCTGGTCGTCATTCCAGATACCAGGGCACTTCACACTGATTCGGCCTTCTGGATTAACTCCAGTGGCCTCAGCCATCACAAGTCCGGCCTTGCCCGTTGCGTAGGCACCCAAAGTAACCAGATGCCAGTCGCCAACGACGCCGTTGCCATCCGCTGAGTACTGGCACATGGGGGCGACCCAAGCGCGATTGGAAAACTCGACGCCGCGGATGGTTAATGGATCAAAGAGAAGAGTCATGGTTTCCTCATGGGGGTTGAGAAGCTTTGGAATCTGAATGGCTCAGTTAACTGGGCCTGCCGCTTTCGCCGCGACACCCATCTTAAGACCAAAGGATTAGGCTGTACTCAATGTCTCCTCAAAGCGAAGAACCACTCGCCTCGGTGCATTCCCTTAGGGATCACCGAAAGCGTGGCATCTCGTTTGCTCAATGGCCGATCACGCTAGTGCTCATCGGTCTGTCACTCTCGCTGGTCGTCGTGGAGTTCTGGTCTTTTCGGCGCGGTTCCATCATGCTCTCCGCCTTCGTCACGCTTGCCTTTTTTCTGCGCTTATTGCTTCCGGATGCAGACGCCGGCTGGCTCGTTGCACGTTCAAAGCGGGTCGATGTGATCGTGCTTGCTGCATTGGCGATTGGACTCACCGTGATGTCGTTCTGGGTGCCGAATCCTTCCTAGAGTTTTCACAGCTCGGCGTCACACCCAAATGAATAATTACATTCAGATCGATTACTCCCAACGAGCCGCGAGCCGATATTCGTTTGGCCAGCGAATCTTAAAGCTCAATTCCTTAGCTGCCCGTAACGGCCAGTGTGGATCTCGAAGTAGTTGACGACCCAAAAAGACCGCATCTGCTTTGCCGCTTTGGATGACGGCTTCGGCTTGCGCACTATCCGTGATTCGCCCGCCTGCAGCGGTGAACCCTGGGGAGGCGGCTTTGAGTTGCTCAGCAAGACTTATTTGGTAATTGACGTCGTCTGGGATGGGCGCAGTTGGATGTGATCCGCCGGATGACACATCGATAAGATCAATGCCTACCGCACGGAGTTCGTCACTCAAGATGATGGATTCTTGAATAGTCCAACCACCATTGACCCAGTCGGTCGCAGAAATACGCACGAACATCGGGCGATCTTGCGGCCACGCATTTCGCACCGCGGTGAGCACTGCCAGCGGGTAGCGCATCCGATTTTCCAGAGTGCCCCCGTATTCATCTGTGCGGCGGTTACTTAAAGGTGATAAAAATTGGTGCAACAAGGTTCCGTGCGCAGCGTGAACTTCTAGTACATCGAAATTCGCGGTGATTGCGCGGTGGGCTGACGCAACGTGGGCTTGCAGCACTTCTTCAAGGTCTTCGTTGGTCATCGCCCTTGGCTCAGGCAATTCGTCGAATGACACTGCAGAAGGCGCGACGGTTTGCCACCCGCCGTGTTCGTGGGGAATGGGGCCAGCGCCAGCAGTCGGCGGGGCAACCGAAGCTTTGCGACCCGCATGACACAGTTGAATACCCATCAGGGTGCCTTGGGAGTGCACGAAATCGGTGATTCGCTTCCAGGCGTGTTCTTGCTCGTCATTCCAAAGGCCAGGGCACAGTGGAGTGAGTCGGCCGGTCGGCAGCATCGCGGTGCCCTCAGTCATCACCAGTCCCACTCGGCCAATGGCGAAGCCACCGAGGTGTGCCAAGTGCCAGTCACTGACAACTCCGTCGGGGGAGCAGTACTGACTCATTGGTGCCAGCCAGATGCGGTTATTGAAGGTGCGACCGCGGATTTCAAGCGGGGTGAAGAGAAGTGACATGCCGGAACTGTAGGGCGTATTGGATGCAGGTGAACTCGAGCGGACTGTTCTTTGCCATAGTTTGGGGATGACGCACTCATCTGGTCCTCGCCTGCGATCCATTTTGGATGCCATCCCCGCGTACAAAGCTGGTCAGCCGGCTCGGGTACTCGAAGGTGTGACGTCACATAAATTGTCGTCCAACGAGAATCCGTTTGAACCGCTTCCCCAGATTGTGCAGGCAGCAGCAACGGCGGCAGCCTCGATGCAACTTTATCCAGATTTCGCTTCAACTCAATTAGTGGGCGCGCTTGCTCAAAGATTTAATGTTCCGGTTTCGCATATCGCAGTCGCAACGGGAAGCGTTGCATTAACTGCGCAACTCGTGAATATCACTAGCGAACCAGGTGACTCTGTCATGTTCGCTTGGCGTTCCTTTGAGTCCTACCCAATCGTGACAATGATTGGTGGAGCAACTCCAGTTCGCGTGCCACTTGATTCAAATGATCGACACGATCTCGATGCAATGCTTGCAGCGATAGATTCAACAACGCGTTTAATCTTTGTTTGCAATCCAAATAACCCAACGGGTACTGCGGTTGGCAAAGCAGCACTGGCAGCGTTCCTTGAGAAAGTCCCTTCAGATGTCTTAGTCGTGATTGACGAGGCGTACCGCGAATTCGTTGATCCGGGAACGATTCCCGATGGTCTAGATTTCTATCGCGAGTACGCGAACGTTGCAGTGTTACGTACTTTCTCCAAGGCCTACGGACTCGCAGGGCTCCGTGTTGGTTTCTGCATTGCGCACGAGCCGGTGGCTGAAGCCTTGCGTAAGGTGCAAATCCCATTCGGCGTTTCCTCCGTCGCTCAGGCTGCTGGTATTGCTGCACTTGTTGCAGACGTTGAAGAAGCAGCGCTAGCCCGATGCGAGATCTTGGTGTCCGAGCGCAATCGAGTTCGCGACGAACTCGTTGCAGCGGGATTTTCGCCGTCCGAGTCTGAGGCCAACTTTGTCTGGCTTCGTCTTGGTGAGCACACTTCGGCTTTCGCAGAGGCATGTGAATCGGCTGGGGTCGCGGTTCGCCCGTTCGCGGGCGAGGGAGTTCGGGTGTCTGTTGGGCTGCCGCAAGCCAATAATCAATTTGTAGCAATCGCCAAGAGTTGGCTGCAAAACCGGAAATAACCGACAAGTTTTCGGGCAAAGTGCGGTTACGCCCTGCTTTGGGAGTCGAACGGGTGAGTGGTGCATCACATGCCGCGGATCCGTGGGGGGCAGGCACGTACCGCGGCAGTATGTTTGGTCTTTGATTTGTCCCACATCTCTTTGGAAGGCAACGCATGGCTCGCAGTGGCAAGATCGCCGTTATCGGTGCAGGTTTCTATGGTTCAACGACCGCAATGCGTTTAGCGGAGTACGACATCTTTGAGACTGTTGTTCTCACCGACGTTGTCGAGGGTAAAGCTGAAGGTCTGGCACTGGATATGAACCAGTCCCGTTGGATCGAAGGATTTGAAACTAAAGTCGTAGGTCAGACCACTGGGATGGATGGCTCAGGCTATGACGCCATCGCCGGTTCTGAGATCGTGGTTATCACTGCAGGTTTGCCACGTAAGCCAGGCATGAGCCGCATGGACCTCATTGAAACCAACGCCAAGATCATGCGTCAGGTTGCTGAAAACATTGCCAAGCATGCACCAGGTACGGTCATCATCAACGTGTCCAACCCGCTTGATGAAATGACTGCCCTTGCACAAATCGTTTCAGGTTTTCCACATGAACGAGTTATCGGCCAAGCTGGAATGCTCGACACCGCACGCTTCACTCTCTTTGTGGCTGAAGAACTTGACGTTCCCGTGGCATCGGTCACGACCCTTACCTTGGGTTCGCATGGCGACACGATGGTTCCTGTTGCATCAGCATGCTCGGTGAGCGGCAAGCCACTGACTGACCTACTTCCTGCTGCCAAGATTGAAGAGCTCGTCGTTCGCACCCGCAACGGTGGCGCTGAAGTTGTTGCACTTCTGAAGACTGGTTCGGCTTACTACGCACCATCAGCTGCCGCAGCTCGGATGGCCAAGGCTGTTCATGAAGATTCAGGCACGGTCATGCCAGTGTGCGCGTGGGTTGATGGCGAGTATGGCTTGGCAGGCGCGTACCTCGGTGTTGAAGCCGAACTCGGTAAGGGCGGCATTCGCAAGATTGTTGAAACCCCATTGTCAGATGCAGAGAAGGCACTGCTCGTAGAGGCTTACGAAGCAGTAAAGGTTAAGCAAGCAGACGTAAAAGATCTTTAAAGATTGACCGGTGAGTGCATCGAAACCCGGTGCGCTCACCGTTTTCTCCGGGCCTAAACAAGAGGAGCAACCGCATGAGCAAGATCAAGGTAGTGAACCCAGTCGTTGAACTCGATGGCGACGAAATGACTCGCATCATCTGGCAGTTCATCAAAGATGAACTCA
>WLNQ01000125.1 GCA_009699705.1 Actinomycetota bacterium
GATGCCTTCGAATTCCGGCACCCAAAAGGAAGCACCTACCAGTCCATGCGTGCCTGGCATTTCTCCTGTTCCAAAGGATCCCAAGGCAACCGGAGTAGTCGACGGCACGATGGTTGCTGCTCTTGGTCCGTGAAGTGAGGCCAACACCGGAGCAAATTGGGCAAAGTCTTGGAGTTGATTACTACCCAATCCGTCGATAAGCGTGCACACAATGTGCTGCGGTTCAGCTAAGCCAATGCGATCAACAAAGCCAGCCATACCAAGCGCTGCGGCACACGAAGGAACGATGTCGGATATCGACAATTGCGCTGGCGCGCTTGGGAGATCGCTGATCATTAACGCAATCGAGACGCAGTCGCCTGCGAGAGCGAAGCAGCAAACGCGAGTGCCTGGCCAACAACCTCAACACCGTCGGCAACCTGAGAAACGCGAACGGATAGGTCATCATTACTCGTAGTTCCCGTATATCCGTGATCTGCATCGCAGGCCGGATCCCCGCAGGACGCCGGCTCAAGTTCAATTCTGGAAACCGCTCCCCACCCGATGGTTAAGACCACTTCCGCTGCGCTGCCTCCCAATTGATGAGAAGCAGGATCGGTTACTACCCGAGTAACCACCACGGAATCGACGCGCTCCAACCTAACTGCTTCGGTTGAAGCGGTCGCGAAGGAAACAAGATGAAGCTCATCAGCGGGGTGCTCATCGGTATGTCCCACGATGAGGCGAGTCGATGTCAGGGCTAGCACGGTGACGTGACGACGTAATTCGTCATGGTCGAATGTGGCCTCGTGATGCACCAGATAAGCCTGAAGGGTCTCGCCCGCCAAAGCAGTTTCGAGCGCGTCCGCGACCAAATCAGGGTAATAGCCGCTGCGTTGGATGTCAGATTGCAATGAAACGTCTAAGTCGGCCACGGACTCATCCTGCCATGCGACGCACGCGTGGGTCGAATACTTGTGGATTAGCCTGCACCGTGATCGAAACCGATGCAGTGCGTTGATCTCCGATATATCTGAGATCTGCAAGACTCACCAGCGCAATCTCTGGGGCTAATTCATGTAGCCAACTCAAACGGTGCAGAACCTCGGCGTACGACTTGGCCAGGATGTCACCACCGACCAGCGGAAAGGCCCGGACCGATTCAACAGCGTCCAAGGTGTGATGAACGTGCATAGGCGCTAGCCGATAAACAACATCGTTGAGGACAGCCGCCATGGGATCTGCTACGCCGAAACCGCACACGGAACCAAACTGCGGATCAATGAACAGGGTGAGTGTGCACCCTCTACCAACTAACCCTACTGCTGGAACATCCTGCAACTCGATTCCTAGAGCGAAAAGGAGTTCGCGGGACTCACGGTCAGTGAGGTGAGTTTCATCCCGGGCTAGGACCTTGGCAACGATGGAAGAAATAGTTTCAACATCGACATTTTCAGGCGGCTCGGGACCAATCGCTTGGGTCTGGCGCCAGCGATCGAAGTTCTGCAAACGACTTAACGCCATTAAGGCATCCTCGACATCCAAAAAGGTGGGGATGCCATCAATCACTCTACAGCCATCAACTGACCCCTGCATTACGGCCAACACTGGCTTTGCAGCGTCATGGCCTTCTTCTAGAAGCATTAATCGAATTTGGTCATCGGGGCTTCCCCCCGTACCTGGGCTATGGATCAGCAGCAGCGCACCTACCGCCGCTTCATTGAGGACTCGGCGAACTGCAGCTCGGTAATCCTCGGGGTCTTGCGCCGTTGGGATGATGATCGGACCAGCCGAAATTTCACATCCCGTGCGATGGGCTGCGTTGCTCGCCAACACCATCAACGCCTCACTATTACCCACAATCGCAATACCCGCATCAGTTGGCAATGGCTGACTATCAATCACCCCTGCGAGATTGAGCATGTCATCTATTGAATCCAACACGATCGGTCCCGCCGCTTGCAGAATGTTTTCTACTGCTTGTTCGCTTAAGAAGGTTCTTTCAGCTCGATGACCGGAAGGCAAATTGAGCCCAGCTCCGCCAACGCGCACCATAAGCACAGGTTTAACGGCAGCGATTCTGCGCACCAGGCGAGCGAATTTTCGCGGATTACCGAAACTTTCGATGTAGAGCAAGATCGCTCTAGTTCTGGAATCTGATTCCCAGAATTGCAAGAAATCATTGCCCGAAACATCTGCTCTGTTTCCTGCTGACACGAAGGCGCTGACACCTAACCCGCGGCGCGTGAGACGTCCCAGAATCGAACCACCGAAAGCACCTGATTGGGAAAAGAAACCTAGGGATCCAGCGTGCGGCATTGATTCAGCAAGTGAGGCATTGACGCTGATATCTGGATCGGTATTGATCAAGCCCAAAGCATTTGGTCCGACAAGTCGAATGCCATGCGCCCGGCAGTAGGCCAACAATTGTGACTGCATGAGTTGTCCTTCGGGACCGGCGTCGCCGAAACCTCGGCTAAGAACGATGAGCCCACTGATGCCGGCATCTGCCACTTCCGCAGTCACTTTCATGACTAGATTGGCCGCAACTGCAACGACAGCAAGATCTATCGAACCTTGGTCGCGCAAGTCAGAGACGCAAGGAATTCCTAACACAGACTCAGCCGTTGGATGAACTGGAATGATGCGACCGTTGAATCCCCCGGCAATTAAATTGGCAACCACGATGCGTCCGATATTTCCCGGTGAATCTGACGCTCCAATAACTGCCATCGATGCTGGCGTCATCAGTAATTGAACGCTGCGTGCCTCCGCTCGATGTTCGCGCGCAATCGTGACCGCCCGACTTTGCTCCGTGGATGCGATTGCGAAACTTATCGACAACACGTCATCTTCATAGCGCTGCGCAATCGTGTACCCGGCTTCTTTGAATGTATTTATCATTCTCCGATTTTCAGGAAGAACTTCAGCAACGAACCTAGTGATCCCTCGGTCACGGCCGGCAGCAGCAAGATGCTCGAGGAAAACTGAACCTAATCCGCGCCCTTGGTATTCATCGCGAATATTGAAGGCGATTTCCGCATCGGTCTCATTAATTCGGTCGTAACGCCCAACTCCGACAATCTCGTCGCTCACTAGGGCTACAAATGCGACTCGGTCTCGGTGGTCGACGTTGGAGAAGCGTTCAAGTTCGCGAGCGGAAAGTTCAGGTTTAGATGTAAAAAAACGGAAGTAAATCGTTTCTGGGGACAAACTCTGGTGGAAATCTTGAAGGCGGGATGCATCC
Organism: Actinomycetota bacterium; assembly: GCA_009699705.1. Taxonomy (GTDB): domain Bacteria; phylum Actinomycetota; class Actinomycetes; order S36-B12; family S36-B12; genus UBA11398. The sequence goes on from WLNQ01000125.1 coordinate 3,227, forward strand.
TGGGGAACAATGGGACGCAGATGGACTGGCCGCCCGTTGGACAGCACGACGTCCGCTTCCCATTCGATCGGGTAATCGGCTCCAGGCATAGTTCACATTGTGACCTCTCTAGGGAGGTTAATGCCCGGCGCACCTCACATCCGACTCGCCGCAGCCCATCACACAAGGCTGGCCCATTGCCGATAACGTCGGATGTCAGCTTCGAAAGGGCATCTTCATGGCACGTCGCACGTCACGCAACTCGACTCCCCCTGGGGACGGTCGCATCATTGATGTGGACGTTTCTTCCGAGATGCAGTCCTCATTTTTGGAATATGCCTATTCCGTGATCTATTCGCGTGCCCTCCCTGATGCCCGTGACGGCTTAAAGCCGGTGCAGCGCAGAATTCTCTTCCAGATGGGTCAGATGGGCCTGCGCCCTGACCGTGGCCACGTCAAAAGTGCACGTGTGGTGGGTGAAGTGATGGGTCGCCTGCACCCACATGGCGACTCCGCCATTTATGACGCGCTTGTGCGCATGGCACAACCATTTTCTTTGCGCCTACCCATGATTGACGGCCACGGGAACTTTGGTTCACCCGATGACGGACCAGCAGCTATGCGTTACACCGAGGCACGTTTGGCCACGGCGGCTATGTCCATGACCGCCACAATCGACGAAGAAACCGTTGATTTCATCCAAAACTATGACGGTCGTGAAACTGAGCCTGTGGTGCTGCCCGCCGCGCTCCCCAACCTTCTCGTCAACGGAGCTTCTGGCATTGCCGTAGGTATGGCCACAAATCTGGTTCCACACAACCTCATTGAGGTCATTGGCGCGGCTCGCTACTTATTGGATCATCCGTCAGCATCCCTCGAAGAAATCATGCGCTTCATTCCTGGTCCCGATCTTCCAGGCGGAGGAGTCATTGTTGGACTCGACGGCGTGCGCGACGCATACAGCACAGGTCGGGGCAGTTTCAAAGTTCGCGCCCGCACACGATTTGAACAAGTAAGCCCACGACGCCAGGGCATCGTCGTAACAGAACTGCCATTGAATATCGGTCCCGAGCGGGTTATTGAACGCATGAAGGATCTCGTGCAGTCCAAGAAACTATTGGGTATCGCCGACGTAGCGGATCTCACGGATGGTGAGTCGGGTCTGAACTTAGTGATTGAGATTAAGAATGGTTTCAATCCTGAAGCAGTCTTAGAACAATTATTTAAATTAACGCCCATGGAAGATCAAGTGAGCGTGAACGCAGTTGCACTTGTAGATGGGCAACCGCGAACCCTTGGAATCATTGAGCTTTTACAAGTATTTCTCGAACACCGTATTGATGTCGTTCGACGCCGCAGCACCTACCGGCGAAGGCGCGCACAGGAACGCTTGCATCTCGTCGCTGGCTTACTTATTGCCATTGTCGATATTGATGAAGTCATTCAGCTCATTCGCGAGTCCGACGATGCCGCTGGGGCTCGAGATCGACTGATGCAGGTTTTTGATCTCAGCATCGATCAGACAAATTACATCCTTGACATGCCGCTTCGTCGACTTACGAAATTTTCACTCATTGAGTTGGAAACTGAAGCAGAATCATTACGTGCCATCATCGACGAACTCAACAGAATTCTTGATGACGAAAAAGTTTTGCGTGGTTTAGTTTCGGATGAATTGCAAGCTGCAGCGAAAGAACATGGCACTCCGCGTCGCACTCTGCTAATGGAATCTGCTTCGGTGCCGCTCACCTCTGCAATGCCACTCGAAGTCAACGACGAACCTTGTGTCGTATTACTTTCCAGTACCGGGCTTCTTGCCCGTACGGCACCGATAGAACCTTCGGAAGTAGATGTCGCTCAACGTGCTCAACACGATGTGATCATCAGCGCTTGTGCGGCCTCGACTCGAGGTGACATCGGCATCGTCACAACCACTGGACGGGTGCTCCGCCTTTCCGTTTTAGAACTGCCCAACATGCCGCCAGTGCATGGGGTTCCGGCATTAAGCGCCGGCGCTCCGGTGAGTGCATTCCTTGACC
>WLNQ01000126.1 GCA_009699705.1 Actinomycetota bacterium
ACGGTGCAAGAGATTGGGTTTGACGAAGATGTCGACCTAGCCCTGCGCGGTGGGATTGAAGCCATCATTGACGATGAGCTCGTTGATGAGGACTTCGATGACGTTGTAGACGTTGTTCTGATGTGGTGGCGAGACGAAGACGGCGACCTGGTCGACGGTCTGATGGACGCGATTCATCCGCTAACAGACCACGGGGTGATCTGGCTGATGACGCCAAAGCCTGGTCGCGATGGCCACATTGAGCCTGAAGACATTGCTGATGCTGCGCCAACAGCTGGCTTGCAGCAGACCAGCACCATCAGTGCCGGTTCAAACTGGCAGGGCACTCGCCTTGTTGCTCCACGCGCCAAGCGGTAGTTGACTTCCATGGACGCGGTTCCGGTTCACTCCATGGGAGTGAACGTGGGCCAGGTTGCTCCCGATTTCACGCTGCCTGCAGGTGACGGTTCGCGCGTCAAGCTCAGTGAGCTCTGCGCTGTTGGGCAAGTGGTCTTGGTGTTTTTCCCATTCGCTTTCACTGGCGTATGTCGCTCTGAACTTCGAGCGCTTGAAGCTATGAAAGAACAATTCGCCAACGAGGGAGCAACAATTGTTGCTATCTCCTGCGATAGCCCATATTCATTGCAGACATTTGCTGAAGCGGAAAATCTGACCTTCACCCTGCTCAGTGATTTCTGGCCACACGGTGAAGTTTGCCAAGCCTTTGACGTGTTCCTTGAAGACAAAGGTTTTGCGACCCGAGGCACGTTTATCTTGGACCAAGAGCGCATCGTGCGATGGTCACTGATTCATGGACCTGGGGTTGAACGGGACCCGACTCTGTATCTCGAGGCACTGCAGTACTAGCAAGGCTGCGGGTCTAAATGGTGGGCGCAGAGGGACTCGAACCCCCGACATCCGCCTTGTAAGGGCGGCGCTCTAGCCAACTGAGCTATGCGCCCCAAATGGAGCACCTAACAGTAGTGCCCTTCGACTGGCGCTCATGCACCCGGTGACGGGTAGCCTTGATCTATGTCGGTAACCGGTGCTCAGGTGCTCGCAGCCTTAGAGCGCAGATATCCCGTCGGGCTGGCCGCTGACTGGGATGCCGTGGGATTGATCTGTGGAGATCCGAGCGCACCAGTTGACCGAGTGTTGTTCGCCGTTGACCCAGTTCAGGTAGTCGTCGATGAGGCAATTGTGGGTGGATTCGATCTGGTGATCACCCATCATCCGCTCTTGCTGCGCGGGGTTCATGGTGTTGGCGCAACAGATGCCAAAGGCAAAGTCGTTCATAACTTGATTCGCAATGACATTGCGCTGGCGAGTGCTCATACCAATGCAGACCACGCCAACCCTGGCGTATCTGATGCTTTGGCGCGAGTTCTTGGTCTGCGTGATTTGCGACCCCTTGATCCGTTGAGCGGTGATCCACTCCTTGCTGGCACCGGAACAGGCCGCATCGGCGATCTCTTAGAGCCCGTCACCCTTGAACAGTTTGCAGAGCTCGTTGCTGCCGTTCTGCCTGCAACGCACCACGGGGTTCGAGTCGCTGGCGACCCAATGCGGCTCGTGAGCTCTGTTGCGGTGTGTGGAGGGGCCGGAGACTCGCTCCTAGACCTTGCAGCAGCCTCCTGTGATGTGTACCTGACGTCAGACCTTCGCCATCATCGGGCTCAAGATCACCTCGCTGAAGGTGGTTGCGCACTCATTGACGTAGCCCACTGGGCTAGCGAATACCCTTGGCTCATTCAGGCTGCAGAATTTCTTGTATCGGATCTTGCCGAAACGGGTCAGACGATCACAGCGCACTGTTCGACAACCCCGACTGACCCCTGGACGGCACACCGTCCGAGTATCAACCTAGGAGTAATTAATGAAGGCTGATGCTGCCGCACAGCAACTGCTGCTCGACCTGCAAAAACTCGATACGAAAGCGGCTCAGCTTGATCATCGTGACAAAACCCTTGCCCAGCGGGTGGCACTTGATGAACTTAAAGTGCGAATTCAACGCATTCACGACGAGCATGTAGCCGCCGGCGTCATCGCCGGCGATCTCGAACGCGACCAAGCTCGCGCGGACTCCGATGTTGAGCAGGTTCGCGAACGCGCAACCAAAGATCAGGTACTTCTTGATTCAGGTCAGATCAGCGACCCCAAGCAATTGTTGAACTTGCAGCACGAATTGCAGTCACTTGCGCGCCGTCAAGGCGAACTTGAAGACGTTGAGCTTGAAATCATGGATCGCGTCGAAGGTGCGAACGCTGCAGTGCGCGAATTTGCTGATCGTTATGCCAAAGCAACGGCAGAGGGTGCAATCTTGCAGGCAGAGGTTGACGAATTGCTTGCAGAAATTGATGCTGAGCGGCAGAACACCATTGTTGATCGCAAAGAACTCTCAGCTCGTATCCCCGCCGACCTGCTTGCGCTCTATGAACGAATTCGCGTTGATGGCGGAGGAGTTGGCGCAGCCCACCTGCATCGCGGTCAATGCCAAGGTTGCCGTCTGCAATTGCCACCAAACGAAATTGAGCAGCTCCGAGCAACTCCCGATGATGAGGTTGTTCGCTGCGAGGATTGCCGACGCATTTTGATTCGCAATGCGGAGTCTGGTCTGTAATGAGTCGGCAGTTGATTGTTGAGGCAGATGGTGGGTCTCGGGGAAACCCAGGGCCGGCTGCCTATGGTTCAGTGGTTCGTGATGCCGTTACTGGTGAATTGATCGCAGAGCTCGCTGAATACATCGGTATTGCTACCAACAATGTTGCGGAATATCGCGGGGCCCTAGCTGGGCTCGTTCACGCGAAAAGCCTTGATCCTTCAGCGATGGTTGAAGTTCGCCTTGATTCCAAACTTGTAGTTGAGCAGATGAGCGGGCGCTGGAAAATTAAGCATCCCGACATGCAAGCACTCGCTTTGAAAGTGCGAGCAGTGTTTCCCGCAGGCCAAGTGACCTACACCTGGGTCCCACGTTTGCAGAATGCTGCTGCCGATGCGCTTGCCAATGAAGCTCTCGATGCTGCTGCTGTCGGCGCGAAGGAACCGATTGCTCGCGCCTTTGAAGCAGCCACGCTCTTTGACGATGCCAGCGATGTTTTGGCTTCAGTTGAAGAGGCATTCGTGCAAAGTGTGGTGGCCGAAAAAGCCCCGAATCGCTTGGTCGGCTGGGATGAAGTTGGCCCGCCAACGGTCACGGTCATGGTGCGCCACGGCGCAACCCCGTTCAGTTTGGAAAAGCGATTCAGTGGTCTTGGCGGTCAAGATATTGGTTTGGCTGAGATCGGAATCGCTCAAGCTCAAGCTGCAGCTCGAGATCTTCTAGAACGAGGTGACATTGATCTGATCGTTACCTCGCCTTTGCTGCGCACTCGTCAGACTGCCGCATTTATTGCTGATCTTTGCGAAGCAGAGTTGATCGTGATGGAAGAGTTCGCCGAATGCTCATTCGGCGATTGGGACGGCTACACCTTTTCCGAAGTTCAAGCCCAATGGCCAGATGAGATGCAACGGTGGCTGGAATCAGTTGAGGTTGCCCCGCCGGGTGGTGAATCCTTCGCTGATGTGCGCGATCGAGTCAATCGCGGACGGCTTGAATTGCTCAAGAAGTATCACGGCAAACGCATCGTGATCGTTTCGCACGTGACGCCGATCAAACTCATGGCCGGTATTGCTGTTGATGCGCCGCTCGAGAGCGTGTACCGGATGGAACTTCGCCCCGGTTCGATTTCATCCATGATGTGGTTCGCTGATGGCAATAACTCACTCATGAGCTTTTCTGAAGCAAGTCACTTACGCGGAATTGATACTTTCCCGTTTGTTTAATGAGTGATCAGGTCAAGGCGCGCAGGCCCAGATTTGCTTTCATCGAGTTCCCACTCGTAGCCAAGTTCCGAAAGCCGCTTTAAGAACTGATCAATACTTTTTGGAACTGCACCGCTGTTGGCCAGTGCACGAACAAGCTCACCCTTGGTGGCTTTATTGAAATGGCTCACCACGCTTCGTTTGCCGTTCTTTTCAAATAAGACTCGAATCACGAGTGCACGTTCATTGCACTGGGCCGGGATTGGCCCCAGCGCTACATAGGTTTGTGAACGCAAGTCAATGATTGGTCCGGTGGAAGAAGCGATGACGGTAGATACTTCTTCGCGCCACACCTGAGGTAGCCGAGGCGAATCGGTGAGAATCGAATTTCCGCTGAGGCGATAAGCCGGAATGAGATCAAGTGGGCGCACGAGTCCAAAGAGGGCTGATGAAATTGCGACAGCACTGTTGAGTTTTGCCCGAGTCTTGGCATTCAGCGAGGCAGCATGCAGCGCCTCGTACAGGACGCCTGTGTAGACATCGATAGCCGGACCGCACCTTGCTTTGTCCAGATGAGCATTTGCGAATACTTCATCAAGCTGAGTTACGCCCAACCCTAAATTCTTCGCAGCAAGCTCTGGATCGCCCTTGCACATCTTGATTAAGGCTTTTTGGACCTGTGAACGAGTTGAATCCAGTTCAGGAAAAGACAACTGCTGACTGGTGTCGCCGGATAGGGGAGCGGACTTGCCCTCGCTTGGTGGCAACAGAATCAACATGGTGAACCGACGGTAGAGCATGGGTGTGTGAGATCGTGGTTGCATGATGATCAAGGTGTTCGCGTGGTGTGCTCCGCTGGTATTCCTCGGCGCTTGTTCGTCGGGAAGTGTCGATCAGCCGATTTCAACGGCCTGCGACCAGCCCACGATCGAGACCACGATCGATATGTTCTTGCACGAATCGGAAATGCACATCACTTCCTTTGAGTCATTGAAGTGCTCAGGTGACTGGGCCTATGCAAAGGCAGCCGTGATGGATGCCCAGGGCGCTGCAACCAAGGAGACCTACCTATTTCAGCGCACAGGTCTCAATTGGGTGCTCAAGGCTCCTGAAACTGTCTGTGGTTCAGCAACAAGCGACGTGAGTGGACCTGTTGAGTCAGAAGTGCCGCAAGACCTTTGGCAAGAAGCTTGCTTGGCGGCTTAATTTGGCTCGCGCATTGGACGGATGGCGAACGTCGCTCTAATCTTGACGTGGACGAGTTGGCTGGGTGATCGCGGCATGAAAGTGTCGAGGAAAGTCCGGGCTCCTTAGAGCAAGGTGGTGGGTAACACCCACCCGGGGCGACCCGCGGGACAGTGCCACAGAAATTAGACCGCCTCGAGCAATCGAGGTAAGGGTGAAACGGTGGTGTAAGAGACCACCAGCGCGGTAGGTGACTATCGCGGCTAGGTAAACCCCAC
>WLNQ01000127.1 GCA_009699705.1 Actinomycetota bacterium
CGATGGTGATGCTGGGGTGCTGCGATATCGCGGTTATCCAATCGAACAGCTGGCCGAGAAGTCAACGTTCTTAGAATCGGCTTATCTACTCGTGTACGGCGATCTTCCAACAGCAGGTCAGCTTGCTGATTTCGAAGCTGAAATTAATAAGCATCGTGAAGTGCCTGCCGCGCTGAAGAACTTGTTTACTGGTTTTCCAACCACCGCGCACCCAATGCCAATGCTTTCGGCCGCGGTGTCTGCCCTTTCCACTTACTACCAAGATGAGTTAGATCCAGCAGATAAGGCTGGCGTTGAAATTTCAACCATGCGGCTGATCGGTGCGCTCCCGACCCTTGCCGCCTATGCCTACAAGCACACACAGGGTGAAGTGTTTGTCGATCCTGACCCTTCCCTGGGTTATGTAGAAAATTTCCTGCGCATGACTTTCGGCAAGGCAGGCGAAGAATTCGTTCTGAACCCGGCTGTTGCTAGTGCAGTAGACACCTTGTTGCTGCTTCATGCAGATCATGAGCAGAACTGCTCAACTTCCACTGTGCGCATGGTCGGTTCAGCAGAGGCGAACCTTTACGGCTCAGTTTCTGCTGGCATCCAGGCCTTGTTCGGCCCACTTCATGGTGGCGCCAACCAAGCAGTGATGGAGATGCTGCAAGAGATTTCCGATGCCGGCGGCGATGTTTCTGAATTCGTACGCAAGGTCAAGGCTCGCGAAGATGGCGTAAAGCTCATGGGCTTTGGCCACCGCGTCTACAAGAGCTACGACCCACGTGCGGCAATCGTGAAGGGTCACGTCGACAGTGTGCTTGATGCCCTTGGTGTGCAGGATCCACTTCTGAACATTGCACGCACACTCGAGGAAACTGCATTGAGCGATGACTTCTTTGTTTCGCGCAAGCTCTACCCAAATGTCGACTTTTACACCGGCATCGTTTACAAGGCTATGGGCTTCTCAACTGACATGTTCACCGTGTTGTTCGCTCTTGGCCGTATGCCAGGTTGGGCTGCGCAGTGGCGCGAAATGTCGCAAGACCCAACCACCAAGATTGGTCGACCTCGACAGGTCTACGTCGGTGAGACTCTTCGCGATTACGTACTGATGGGCGATCGCTAACCCGCTTGAGTTCTTAAAAAGTTGAAGCCCGGCCCCGAGAGGGACCGGGCTTCAACTTTTGTCGAGTCAAAGAATTTAGTCGTTGGCGTGCAGGGCTGAGTTCAAGCCACCCCATGAACCAGTGCGTGACACCACTTCGATGGCTCCGGTTTGTGAATTGCGACGGAAGAGCAAATTGTCGTGACCGGAAACTTCTTTTGCCTTTGCGATCGAGCCATCAGGCATCGTGACCTTTGATCCGGCAGTCACATACAGACCGGCTTCAACAATGCAGTTATCTCCAAGGCTTAGCCCAACACCGGCATTCGCACCGATGAGAGATCCCGCACCGATGGAAACCACTTCCTTGCCACCGCCTGACAGCGTTCCCATAATCGAGGCACCGCCACCAATATCTGATCCATCGCCAACGACCACACCGGCCGAAATGCGGCCCTCAACCATGGAAGTGCCCAACGTGCCAGCATTGAAGTTAATAAAGCCTTCATGCATGACTGTGGTGCCGCTAGCAACATGGGCTCCCAAGCGCACGCGATCGGCATCAGCGATTCGCACACCACTGGGTACGACGTAATCAACCATGCGAGGAAATTTATCGACGCTGACTACCGTCAGGTGCAGGCCCTTGCTTCTGGCACGGAGTCGAGCATCGTTGATTTGATCAATGGGAACAGGTCCCAGATTGGTCCAAGCCACGTTAGTGAGCAGTCCAAAGATGCCGTCAAGGTTGATGGTGCGCGGACGCACGAGCCGGTGGGAGAGCAAATGCAGTCGGAGGTAGGCGTCAGCCGCGTCAACGGGGGCCGCCGAAAGGTCGGTGATCGAGGTCAGAATCGTTTCGACCCGGACGCCGCGGATGGCATCGCTGTCGATGGCGTTGCTCAGCCCACTCACATCGGTGGGGGTCTGGCTCAACGCCGGGGATGGATACCAAGCATCCAATAGTGTGTCGCCGGCAAATGTGGCGAGGCCAATTGCCGACGCAGAACCGGATACCAAGGACAGATCAACAGGAGTAGATGACATGACGACTACCGTAGTCATGTGCCTGACCTAGACCTATCAATAGATGTCGCTCTACTCGCGGCTGCTGTCATTGACGTGCCGTCAGAGTCTCATCACGAAGGTCACCTCGCTGACCTTGTGGAAAGGGCCCTTGAGGGCTGTGGTCACCTGCAACTGGTTCGCCATGGCAATACCTTGGTGGCTCGAACGACCGCAGGCAAGGGTGAACGAGTGCTCATAGGTGGCCACCTAGACACCGTTCCTGGTGCAGGCAACCTTCCGCACCGCCTTGAGGGTGATCGCCTCTATGGGCTGGGTGCATGCGATATGAAGGGTGGCTTAGCGATTGCTTTGTCGCTTGCTGCGACCGTGACGAACCCCGTGCGTGACGTGACCTATGTTTTTTATGAATGTGAAGAAGTAGCTTCGCAGTTCAACGGACTGCAACACATCGTTGATCGTGAACCGGCATTACTTGATGCAACGCTTGCGATCTTGATGGAACCTTCGAACGCTGGCATTGAAGCGGGCTGTCAAGGAACTCTGCGTGCAGAGATTCGGTTGGCAGGTGTGCGTGCGCATAGTGCGCGTGCATGGATGGGCGTTAATGCGATTCATGCAGCGGGTGAAGTCTTGTCTCGTCTTAAAAATTACGCACCGCGCAATCCGGTTGTCGATGGCTTGACCTATCGAGAAGGACTCAGTGCCGTTGGTATTCAAGGCGGTATCGCAGGAAACGTCATCCCGGATGAGTGTGTGGTGACAGTGAATTATCGCTTTGCTCCGGATCGCACCCTTGCACAAGCCAAAGCACACGTGGAAGAAGTATTCGACGGATTTGACGTGGTCTTTGTTGATGAAGCTGATGCGGCTCGACCTGGGCTCGATAAAGCTGCTGCTGCCGCATTTGTTGCTGCTCTTGGTGTTGATCCACAACCGAAGTTCGGTTGGACAGATGTTGCGCGCTTTACTGCGCTTGGAACCCCGGCCTTAAACTTCGGGCCGGGGGATCCAAGCATTGCTCATCAAAGAGATGAGTGGGTGTCGGTTGCGCAATTGCGCAGTTGCCACGAGCGGTTATTCGCGTGGCTTACGACGCAAGCGTAATTACTGCTTGATTGCTGCGATGTCGAGAACGATCTTGACTGCGTCGCCGACCAAGACGCCGCCAGTGTCGAGTGCAACGTTGAAATCAAGCCCGAAGTCCTTGCGGCTGATTTCAGCTTCGCCTTCGAAGCCAACGCGTGCGTTGCCGTAAGGATCGGTGCTGGTGCCATTAAATTCGAATTCAACATCAACGCTCTTTGTGTGCTCACCGAGGGTCAGGTCACCGGTGACGACAAACTTGTCATCGCCCTTCTGGGTGACGGATGTTGACGTGAACGACAAGACTGCGTTGCTCTCAGCGCTGAAGAAGTCAGCACTTTTGAGGTGACCATCGCGGTCCGCGTTTGCAGTGTCAATGCTTGCAGTCTGAATGGTGATTTCGGCGGTTGATGCGGCTGGGTTAGCGCCATCAAGGACGAATGTTCCTGCGAAGTCGGTGAAGCGTCCACGAACCTTGGCAACCATTGCGTGACGCACGGAGAAGCCGATGTTGGAGTGTGTTGAGTCAATTGCCCAGGTGCCTGTTGTTGCGCTGAGGTCAGCCATGATGCCCTTTCAGAAGTTGAATGTTCAATTACTTGGTTGAATGTACAACTAATCCTGATTCAGGGCAAATCCAAGTGACCCCTAGGCTGCGCTCGTGTCTTTTGTTTGCGTGTATTGCGCCTCCAGCCCCAATATCCCCGAGCGTTACATCGAGCTCGCCGCGCAGGTGGGTCAAGGTATTGCCGCTCGCGGTTGGGGTTTGGTGTCCGGAGGCGGAACCCAATCGATGATGGGGTCAGTTGCTCGGGCAGCTCGCGCAGGTGGAGCCACCACCATCGGGGTGATTCCACAAGGGCTCATTGACTACGAAGTTGCCGATCACAATGCCGCTGAGCTGATCGTCACCGCAGATATGCGCGAACGAAAAGGCATCATGGATGATCGATCAGATGCGTTTTTGTGTTTGCCAGGTGGCATCGGCACACTCGAAGAATTGATGGAAGTTTGGACATCGCGGCATTTGCGGATGCATGAAAAACCGGTTGTGGTGCTTGACCCTTGGGGTGATTTCGACTTTTTGCGCAAGCAGGTCGAGCATTGGCAAGCTGTTGGCTTTGTTCGCGATCATGCACTGGAGCAACTGGTGTGGGTTACAACCGTTGATGAAGCTTTTGCGGCAATCAATCTTTGATCAGTGAACAATCTTCGAGCAGTGGGGATTCGGGCGGGCATCTTGAGTATCTTCGTGAGAATTCATTCTTCAAGTTGCTACAAGAACTGTTTTAAGCCAGTGCGCGTCTAGCCAAACGTGGCCGTGTAACTCCAGCGATTGCCCGTTCCATATCAAGCGTCTGCTTTGTCGGTGTGACGTCATGCACGCGATACATGCGCGCACCAAGCAGTGAAGAGATCGAGGTTGCTGCAAGAGTTCCCACGAGCCGCTCATTGGGATCGGTGAGACCAAGAGCTTCACCGACAAAATCCTTGCGTGACAAAGAAACCAGCACGGGCCATCCGGTATCGACCATCTCAGCAAGCCTGCGAGTTGCCTCGAGTGAGTGCGAAGTGTTTTTCCCGAAGTCGTGACCCGGGTCGATGATGATGTGATCAGGCTGAACACCAAGAGTCACGGCACGCTCCGCTAAGCCAACGGTGTATTCAATAATCGATGCCATCACATCTTCGTATTGGACTCGATGCGGGCGAGTGCGAGGTTCTTGGCCCCCTGCGTGGGTGCAGACCAAACCCACATTGAATTCAGCTGCGACTTCTGCGAGCCCAGGATCAACGCCACCCCAAGCGTCATTGAGCAGATCAGCGCCTTCTTTACATACGGCTCGGCCAACTTCAGCTCGCCAAGTGTCCACGCTGATGACGATGTTCGGAAAGGCTGAGCGCACTTGGGCAACAAAGGCGGCAGTTCTTTTGATCTCTTCTTGTGGATCAATTTCTGCGCCAGGCCCTGCTTTGACGCCGCCAATATCTATGACATGGGCGCCGGCTTCAACTGCTGAAATGACCGC
>WLNQ01000128.1 GCA_009699705.1 Actinomycetota bacterium
ATTGAAAAAGACGCGGCACTTGAGCGACGTTTTCAGCAGGTCTTGGTTAATCAACCTTCGGTAGAAGACACCATTGCGATTTTACGCGGCATTAAAGAAAAGTACGAAGCTCATCACAAAGTCGTAATTTCAGATTCAGCGCTCGTTGCCGCAGCCACCTTGTCTGACCGCTACATCACTCAACGGTTCTTGCCCGACAAAGCAATCGATCTCATGGATGAATCAGCATCGCGTCTTCGGATGGAAATTGATTCTTCTCCCGTTGAAATCGATGTGTTGCAGCGTCAAGTGGATCGTCTTCGAATGGAAGAGATGGCGGTTGCAAAAGAGACCGACGAAGCTTCCAAAGAGCGTCTGAAAAAAATCCGCGATGAGATCGCTGACAAAGACGAAGAACTCAAAGGTTTACGCGCCCGATGGGATGCAGAAAAGGCCGGGCTTGATCGCGTCGGCGAAATCAAGGTGCGTATCGATGATCTCAGAGCAGTAGCGGAACGAGCCCAACGCGAGGGTGATTTCGAGCAGGCATCAAGAATTCTGTATGCCGAGATTCCTGGGCTTGATGAGGAACTAGCCAGAGTTTCCAGTGAAGCCAATGAGCGTTCAGCCATGGTGAAAGAAGAAGTCACGGCGGATGACATTGCTGAAGTTGTTGCAAGTTGGACAGGTATTCCTGCTGGTCGACTTCTCGAAGGTGAAACCCAGAAGTTATTGCGAATGGAAGACGAACTTGGCAAGCGGGTGGTTGGTCAGGCAGAGGCAGTACGTGAAGTGAGCGATGCTGTGCGTCGCGCGCGTGCGGGTATTTCAGATCCTGATCGCCCTACTGGGTCCTTTATGTTTCTTGGACCCACGGGTGTTGGAAAAACTGAACTAGCAAAGACGCTCGCTGAATTCTTATTCGACGATGAGCGCGCGATGGTTCGTATCGACATGAGTGAATATTCGGAAAAGCATTCGGTGTCACGACTCGTTGGTGCGCCTCCAGGTTACGTTGGATATGAAGAGGGTGGCCAACTTACGGAAGCGGTTCGACGACGTCCTTATTCAGTGGTCTTGCTTGACGAGGTTGAAAAAGCGCATCCTGAAGTCTTCGACATCTTGCTGCAGGTACTTGATGACGGTCGTCTCACCGACGGTCAAGGACGAACCGTTGACTTCCGAAACGTCATTCTCATCTTGACCTCGAACATGGGTAGTCAGTTCTTGGTTGAACTAGACACACCTTACGAAGTGCGTAAGGAACAGGTCTTGAGTGCTGTTCGCTCGCATTTCCGTCCTGAGTTTCTTAACCGCCTAGATGGCATGGTCACCTTCGAACCACTTGATCGCACCCAGCTCACCAAGGTTGCTGATATTCAGATGGCAGCCCTACAGAGCCGTCTCGTTGATCGTCGCATCACGCTTGCACTATCTGAAGATGCGAAAGTCTGGCTAGTCGATAAAGGCTTCGATCCGGTTTACGGTGCACGTCCGTTGCGTCGGTTGATTCAGACCGCGATCGGCGACAAATTAGCAAAAGCGATTTTGAGTGGTGATGTGCGAGATGGGGATTCGGTGCGCATCGACGTGCTTGATGATGGTTCCGATTTGATTCTCAACCAGTAGGCAAAACGCCTCAACCTCACGCGGTGATGCGAATGATTTGCTGCGGTCCGCTGCTGGTTCCGAATTCATTGCGCGCGGTAACTGAGCATGAGTAGTCACCGGGGGCGAGACGTTTAATTGTTGCCGCGCCCTGAACAATCTTGGCACTTCTTCCTGGACCGCCAGTCGTGGGAAGACATGCGATTCGTGTTGCTAGGAGTGGGGTCTCGCTCACAGAATTTGTGACCCGCACCTGTAGCTTTCGGCCATCAACCACAGCAGTTTTGATTCGTCCGGCGTCAGGAACTGCGATGGGCGTGACGTTCAGGGCAGTGCTTGTTGCCGAGGGACCAGCACCGCTGGTTCCCGTCGCACTAATGGCGTATTGCTGACCATTGACTAATCCTGTGATGTCGCAAGAGGCACTCGCCGATGCAGCGATTGGGGCAGCGACACATTGCTGGGTTGGAGTGGCAGTAACTGCTGCCGTGAAGGTCGTGAAGCTTGCACCTTGTGTTGATGAGGTAAACGTAACGCGGACTCGTTGATTCAGTGCGGTAACCGAGATCGTGGGAGGCGCAGGGGCTCCGAGCGCTCCACTGGAATTAAGAAAGTCGGTCATCGCGGAGAGCTTCGTGTACACACCTGGGTGTCGGGTGGCGCAGTTCAAGCCCCAACTCACAAGACCGACGAGTCGAGTATCGAGCCCTTCACCTGCAACAAGTGGGCCGCCAGAGTCGCCTTTGCAGCTATCAACAATTTGGCCATTAGCGTTGATCCCGATTGCGCACAGCATGCTTGCTGAGTTCGCTTCGCCTGGTTGATAGGCGAGAAACGTGACGCCATTGAGCGAATAATTTTGCCCTTGTCCACATGTACCCACGGGCAGCAGGATCAGTTCGCCTGTGCGAAAGGTGTCTGGGAATGTATTTCCGAAGGCGTTGATTGATCCCCATCCGGCGACCATGACTTTCGTGCCTGACGCGTCAAGTCCACTTGTGTCAGAGTTTTTCAGGGGAGCGATGGTCTGAATATCTGTTTGAGGGGCTGCAAGCGTGAGAACGGCAACGTCATTTTCACCGGTGGAAGTTGAGTAACTTGGATGAACGGTGATGGCGGTGACGGCAACTGTTCGGATCGCGGGATCTTTGAGCGACCTGCCAAGGGCAACAACCAAGCTGGTGGGCAGATCGCGAGTGCCATCTTTTTGGTTCACCACGCAATGTGCCGCTGTCACCACCGTGGTTGGAGTAGTTAAGGATCCGCCGCAAAATTGCGACTGGAAAACGGACATCGTGCTCAATCGTTGGGTATCCAATAAGGCTACGAGAAAGCCAAAGGTTCCAGGCGTTGAACTCGAACCGTTGACCACGGCACCGGCTGGGGCAGCGATCCCCAGGGCAATGGCAAGGGCCATCACGAGAGTCAGGAATCTGCGCACCTCCCTACGGTATGTCGGCATAGGCATTGGACGCACGCTAGTTCCCCTAGGATTCACCTGTGCCTTCAGAATCTTGGGAAAAATTACGTCAATTAATCATCGAACGTGCCGTCGTGCACGGCAAGGTCATCCTTTCTAGCGGCCAAGAGGCCGACTATTACGTCGATCTTCGCCGGGTGACTCTGGACGGCGAAGCCGCTCCACTCGTGGGGTCAGTCATGCGCGAACTCACCAAGGACCTTGATTACCAGGCAGTTGGCGGGCTCACTCTCGGCGCAGATCCAGTGGCCGCAGCGATGATTCACGATGCAGCACACAATGGTCAGTTGCTTGACGCGTTCGTAGTGCGCAAGGAAGGCAAGGCGCACGGTCTGCAACGCCGTATTGAAGGTCCTGATGTGACGGGCAAGAACGTGCTCGCAGTTGAAGACACCTCGACAACTGGTGGTTCCGTGCTCACCGCAGTGGAGGCGCTCGACGAAGTGGGCGCTAAGACAATCGCGGTAGCAGTCATCGTTGACCGCGGTGCAGGCCCAAAGGTTATTGAAGCGGGCTATGAATACCGCGCGGCGTATTCCCTCGCAGATCTTGGTCTTGCTTAAGCGAGTTCGCTACATCATTTATTCGTTAGACGCGCTTGGCATTTCGGTGCCGGATGTACTCGATCACGATCGGCACGACGCTGACAACCACGATGAGAATTAAGACCTTTTCGATGTTGTTCTTGATGATGTCGATGTCGCCTAGGTAGTAGCCCGCTATCGTGATGAGTCCGGCCCAAAGAACTGCTCCGATAGAACTGTAAATGAAGTATTGACGAAAGTTCATTCGACCGATGCCTGCTACTGCAGTGATGAAGGTGCGCACGATTGGCACGAAGCGAGCCAAGATGATTGCTCGAGCTCCATATTTTTCAAAGAAGGCATGTGTCTTATCTACATATTCCTTACGGAAGAGTTTTGAGTCTTCCTTTTTGAACAGGGTCGGGCCAGCTTTGTGACCAATCCAGTAGCCCGTGATGTTGCCGACCACGGCCGCGATGATGAGCAGCAGCGCCGCAACCCAGATGTTCATGCTGATGATGCCGCTGGCAATACATAGGCCTGTGATGAAGAGCAGGGAATCACCTGGCAGGAAGAAGCCCAACAAAATCCCGCACTCAGCAAAAATAATCCCGAGAACTACCCAGAAGGCGACATCGCCAAGGTTGTTGATCAGTTGCTGAGGGTCCATCCAGCTGGGACCTATCGCTTGCACGGACGTTGCGGCTGCCATAACGAGATTCACTTGTGCAGGCTATCGTCGCTGCTGTGGATCCCCATGACATCTCAGTAGGAGTTGGCCCACATCCTTTGCCTTGGCCAAAGGATGAACGGCTAGATTTGTCACTCCTTGAAGAGGGCGACCGCCGCAATGTGATTGATGAATTTCGGTATTGGCGGCTTGACGCAATCGTGGAAGAACTCGATAAGCGCCGCCATGGCTTTCATGTGGCTATTGAAAACCTAGAACATGATTTCAATATCGGTTCGATAGTTCGAACGGCGAATGCCTTTCTTGCTAAAGAGATCCACATCGTGGGCAAAAAGCGCTGGAATCGACGCGGGGCGATGGTGACAGACCGCTATCAGCACATTCGGCACCATGAAAACGCAGCAGACTTCCATGCTTGGGCAGTCTCAGAGAACTTGCCGATTCTTGGTTTGGACAACATTGAAGGATCAGTGCCGCTAGAAACGGCAACGCTGCCCAAAGAATGCATTTTGCTCTTTGGGCAAGAGGGATCTGGTCTTTCCCCTGATGCGAGGCTGGCTTGTAATCAGCTCTTCGAAATCAGCCAGTACGGCTCCACCCGGTCAATCAATGTTGGAGCTGCAGCTGCGATAGCGATGCATACCTGGATACAGCAGCACCGGTGGCCCACTTCGTAGGTTCAGTTGAGGCAATCGTTCACGGATGGGTTGTTACGAGAGAAAAGGGATAGATCGCCTTTGGGGGATCCCCCTCTTGAAAACGCTTACAGACAATGGAAGGATGGCGTCACTACTACCGATCTAGGAGTGAGTTATGCCAATCGCATCCCCAGAGGTTTACGCCGAAATGCTCAACCGAGCAAAGGCCGGAAAA
>WLNQ01000129.1 GCA_009699705.1 Actinomycetota bacterium
AACGGAACAATTGAATTGAAAAAGAGCGAACTAGGTGGGCTCGCCGTTCATCTCACATTCCCTTTTGCGCAGGGCACTACCGAGAACTAGCGCGCCTTTCGTTGGTAAACCTCGTTGCGCACATTTCCTTGAGGATCAATGAAAGCTACCGTCATACGATCAAGCGTGGCTGTGTAATTCACGTGATAGGTGCCACCGTTGAGCGTGTACGCCAAGTCATAGTGGTTGTCACCAACCTTTTGAAAACCGGTAATTGTGGCCCCACGCAATGGTTCACCCGCTGGTCCGTAGGCGCCCGCTGATGGTTGCGGGGAAACTTGCCCATCAACTTCGCTGACCACACCCTTGAAGCCACCATTGATATACGGATACGACGATGTTCCGTGATAGTGGTATTTCTTCTTCTTGTCGAAGTGGCCGTTGAACTCATCCAACCCAACAACTTTGGCCCCATCGGGCTCTGTGCTGCCGTAAATAGGAAAGCCGTCAAGTGCATATGCAATTGGTGCAGTTCTACCAACGATGCTTTGTAGATGAAGTGGTGCCACGTGATAGTGGTAATCATCCGCTTTTCCACAGTGCCCACCCCAATCATCAAGTTCACCTGCCAGATAGGCGTCGTCACCACGATTGTTCAAGGCATTAAAAATCGGCACTCCGTTCACTGCTAACGCGATGGCACCCCGAAAGAAGTGATTTTTCGCAGACAGCGGCGCTTTACTGATCACTGGGGTTGTTGGAATAGACCAAGCATTAGTACCGGTGTAGTCCTTAATCGTTGGCACCTGCTGCTGCCAACTCTTGATTCCAACCATCATGTTGTGGCTTGGCAGACCACTGCTTTCAACGAGGTAATACCTGCCACTGCGGATGACCTTTACCGAACTTGCGAAGGCCGCGAAACCTGGAAGAGCTGCGGTAGACGAAGTTGCGGCAAAAGCACTGGCAGGCTTGAGAAACATTGAAAGCAACCCGAGCGAGCCAGCAGCGCCTGCGCCAATAAGGAGTGAACGTCGGTCCAGCTCGGGTTAATGATGTATCTCGTGGCCATGCCCACTACCTGACAGATCATGTGACATTGCCTTCTCCTTTACGAGCTGTCGATTCGAATGAGTGAAGAATCACCTTCAATTATGTGAGAAGTCTGTGAGTTCAATCAAGGTTCTGTAAGACATGACTTTTTTAGTGGCGAAGTGTTGACATGAGTGTTTAGTCTGCGGCCATGAAACCAAAAAGAGCACTCGTCGGAGTAACGCTAGGCGTCCTTGGACTCATAATTTGTGGCACCTCCACCGCGCCCTCACAAGCCTTGCCGACTAAGACAAAGCAGATTGAATTCACTGCCAACGTTTGGGCCGATAATTGGTTTGCTTTGTATGCCAATGGAAAACTCGTGGGTGAGGATTCGGTTCCGATCACCACTGAGCGTTCATTCAACTCTGAGACGATTCAGTTCACTGCAACATACCCACTGACCCTTGCATTAATCGCCAAGGACTACACCCAGGATGCTTCTGGGCTTGAATACATCGGCACGTCGCGACAACAAATTGGTGATGGTGGAGTCATCGCCCAAATCAAAGAAACTAAGTCCGGAAAGCTAGTAAGCGCAACCTCGTCAAAATGGAAGTCACTCGTAATCAACACGGCGCCCGTGAATCCAACGTGCGTCACATCGGCTACTCCCATTGTTGATTGTAAAAGTATTTCTGCTCCTACCCCTGCCGGTTGGAGTACAGGTGTATTCAACGATTCAGGTTGGCGTTCAGCTACGACCTACAGCCCACAGGCGGTTGGCGTTAAAGACGGCTACCTAACAATCAACTGGACACCCGGTGCCCAACTTGTTTGGGGCCCTGACCTCAAACTGGACAACACCGTGCTTCTTCGCACCAAAGTAGCCAAATAATGAAATTTAAAGTTGCGTCAGTCTTACTCGGTATCACCATCACATCTACGGCTTTCACAATGACGGCCGGTTCATCTCTTGCCACAGCAACAAGCGTCAAAGTTGCGTCGGCGTTCAAGGTCAACGATCCAGCAATTGGAGCAGACGGATTACTTCCCGCAGCAAATACTTGTGATGGCGCTTCACTTTCACCGGCGCTGAGCTTTTCGGGAATCCCCAAAGGAACCAAAAGCGTGACAGTGATTATGCATGGCGTCCCTGGCCCGGCTCGTCCAGGGGAAACCGAGCCAAGCACGCACGTGTATTGGACGCTGTTTAACTTGCCTGCCAGTACGAAGGCATTAGCCCAAGGCGATGCCGGAGGTGGAACTCTCGGTCACAACTTCAAGGACAACACTCTTAGCTATACGCCCCCATGCTCTCAGGGCCCGGGGATCAAGACCTACACGATCACTGCATATGCGCTGTCTACCCGATTAAGCATTGCTGCGAATGATGCGACTCGTGATTCGTTAATCCAAGCAATGAAGAATTCGACTCTCGCTACTTCTGTACTCAACGTCCACTACACTCGCCCCTAGCTGCGGGAGGAAAATCGAATGAAAAAACTCTTAATCGCCAGAACTGGTATTGGCGGACTTGCTATTGCCGCGATTGCATTTACCGTTGTTGGTTTTCCTACGACAACAAGTGCCGCTCCTACTGGTTGCCCTGCTGGGAATTTTCCTGATCTCTCAACGTCGGTGGGTGCGGGAGCGGGCTATGCGAAGCCAACAATTTCTGCGTCGTGCGCCGGCAATGTACTGACGGTGAAGTCCAACGGAATGATTAGCTATCCATTCGTTCCCAAGACACCTAATTCCTTGAAAGCTCAAGAATGGGTCTGGACGATCCCCGTTTCACCGACCGTCGCAAAATCAACAACCGCAATTAACACCAAGATGGGAACGATCGGATTCACGGTGACAGGAATTCCAATCTATGGGCCGATGGAAGGATCACAGCCCGCGGCTGAAGCTTTCGGCGATCCGATCTATAACGGCATCTTGGATTCATGCGGCGGTCACACCGGTCCGGCAAGTGAATATCACGATCACTATCTCGGGCTTGATGTTCAGTGCAACCTCACGCAACGCAAAGTTCTTGGATACGCCCTTGATGGTTTTCCTATTTATAACTCAGTTGGCTGCCTCAACGTCGGTTGTACGAAGACGGCCAAGTTCAAGTCAGGCTACATACAAACAGCAGTCCCAAAGATGAACGCTTGGAGTTCTTACGCTTTTAAGAGCAAGCAAAAAGGAAACGTGCTGGATGCCTGCAATGGGCGCATAGAACCTGACGGCTCGTATGGCTATCACGCGACTTCAACATTTCCTTACATCATTGGTTGCTACAAAGGCACACCAACAACACAAGCAGGGCGAGCAGCCGGCCCGATGCCGCAAATGGGCAGTGCTGGTGGCGGAGCCTCTGGTGCACAGCAAGGTCCCCCTGGACTGGGCGGCCAGCCAGGACAACCCGCGCAACCTGGACAGCCGGCTCCTCGATCTGCCTAAGCCCTTACTTTTGGGTGAGATCTTGAATCCCTCGAGGAAACCATCGCGATCTTGTCTGACCCATACTTTGATCACGCGTAAAACGTAAGTGCCGGTCCCAACTATCTGGGACCGGCACTTACCGAAGTGTTATTTCTTTGGAACGACGATTGCGTCTGCGCCGGCTGCTGCCTGACGCTTCTCGGCGCGTTTTTCCTTGATCGATTTCGAAGGTTTCTTCACGTTCTTCTGATTGGTCTTCTCGCCCATGGCAATTCCCTCACTTGCAGAGTCTGAATGACACCGATCCTTTGACCATACGCCTACTTCGGCCGAATTCAGGGATTCACGAGGCGCGTAAGCAAACCAAACACCTAAACATGCAGCGAATTGACCTAGCCGAGCGCAGCTGCAAGTAATAAGGACAGCGCGAATCCTGCAACGACGAGGCCGCCAGTCCATTCGCGCTCAACTTGATAGGACTCAGGAATCATCGTGTCAGCGATCATCGCTAAAAGCGCGCCAGCGGCGAATGTCTGTGCGATGCCTGCAATCGTGCCATCGTCATTGGCGAGAAGGCCATAACCAAGACTCGAAGCGATTGCGCTGGTTGCAACCACGGCTGAGAACATGAGTAGTACTTTGGATAGCGGCCATTTGCGAGTTCGCAGGCCAGCAGATGCGGCCATACCCTCAGGTAAATTCGATAATGCAATACCGGCGAGCAACGTGACGCTTACCCCGCCGTTAAGCACGCTCAGACCCAAAACGAAAGACTCGGGAATGCCATCGAGAACGCTGCCTAAAACTATGGCGAGTGGATTGTCATCTTCACTTTCATTGGGCTGGGAACTCAAGCTCTTACGATTCTTCCCGCCACGCTTTTCTAGTAGTCGGGTGCCAAGGACAAAAGTAGCTGCACCTGCAAAAAGTGCCGCCGCCAGCATTGGGAGTTTGAGCGAAATTTGAGCGTCTGCGACTAAGTCGTAAGACACCGAGCCAATAAGCAGACCGCTGCCTATTGCCATCACAATTGCGGTCAATTTGGGTGAAGGTTTAAATACGTAAGCAAACACAGAGCCGAGCATGAGAGTTGCGGCCGAAAGCGCTCCCCACCCAGCTGCACTTAGCACTCCGACACTGTGCACTAAGGGTGAGCAACTGACAACCTCTACGGGAAGAGTCAGGCAAAAGTGGGCTGAGCGTGGTGAATCAGTGAGGCTCTGTGAGGAACCTCAAGAGTGCGCCCGACAAGATTCGAACTTGTAACCTCTTGATCCGTAGTCAAGTGCTCTATCCGTTGAGCTACGGGCGCGTTCTTTATAACGAGAGCGAAGTCTAGCCTGCTTTCAACTGACCTCGTGACAGGGTCGATTTCCCCTAGAAAAAGCAGAGACCCCGACCGAAGTCGAGGTCTCTTTCAGGCTGCGGAGACGAGAGGATTTGAACCTCCGAAGGATTTGACTCCTTACCTCATTAGCAGTGAGGCGCACTCGACCGGGCTATGCGACGTCTCCAACGTACAAGCGGACGA